>NZ_JBHFKW010000150.1:0-503 GCF_042879395.1 Photorhabdus sp. RM322S | reverse complement strand
CTGCGCACAGTCTTTATTTCCGTTGACGGTCAGCCGCAGGTTCGGTTGTTGGCAGAAGACCGTGGGTTGCCGTTGGTACAGAATGATTTACGCGGGCACCCAGAGGCGGGTGCAATGCTGGAACAGTTGGTCACCGAAGCGGTATCTGCGCCGTTTGACCTTAGTCGGGAGCCGCTTATCCGGGCGATGCTTGTCCGATTGGCGGATGACGATTATCAGTTTTTGCTGACCCAACATCATATTGTGTCGGATGGTTGGTCGGTCACGATACTGATACAGGAGCTGAATGCACTCTATACCGCCTTTTTGGCCGGGCAGCCGAACCCGCTGCCCCCGTTAACCATCCAGTATCCGGATTATGCCGCCTGGCAGCATCAGTGGCTTTCCGCTGAGTACACTCAGGCGCAGTCTGACTATTGGCGCACCGTGTTGGCAGATGCACCGGTACTGCTGGATTTACCCACGGACCGACCCCGGCCGCCAGAACAGTCGTTTGTTGGTGA
>NZ_JBHFKW010000149.1:0-563 GCF_042879395.1 Photorhabdus sp. RM322S | reverse complement strand
TGGGCGTCAGTCTGGCGGCGTTGTGTCATCTGGCCTGGGCCCAGGTGTTGTCACATACCAGTGGTCAGGAGAAAGTGGTGTTCGGCACGGTACTGTTTGGACGTATGCAGGCGGGAGACGGTGCCGACAGTGGTATGGGGCTGTTTATTAATACTTTACCGCTGCGGCTGGATATCGATGATACCCCGGTACGCGACAGCGTACAGACAACACATACCCGGCTGGCTGGATTGCTGGTGCATGAGCATGCGTCGCTGGTATTGGCACAGCGTTGCAGTCGTGTACAGGGTGATATTCCGCTCTTTAGTACCCTGTTGAACTACCGGCATAATGGGAATCCGATGACCCCGAATGAGGCCGTGGAGGGCATTGAGTTCTTGGGAGGGCAAGAGCGCACTAACTATCCGTTTGTGCTGTCGGTGGAGGATGGTGGCTCTACTTTGGGACTAACTGCTCAGGTGGTGCAGCCGTTTGAACCAGAAAGACTATGCGGCTATATGCAGCAGGCATTGGAAAGTTTGGTAGAGGTGCTTGAACAGGCCCCGGAAACGCCGGTACGGATA
>NZ_JBHFKW010000148.1:0-659 GCF_042879395.1 Photorhabdus sp. RM322S | reverse complement strand
GTTTAGCCGACTTTTCCCCCTGATTTAGCAGCCTTTTTCCTAGCCACCTTTTCCCACCCTGTTAAAGAGCATGCCAACTCGCCCCGACGGGCACTTTGCCGATTGTAGCTCACTTTTTCCCCGACGTCAGCGCCGGGTTTCAGCCCCCTTTTCCTGCCAGAACCGGGTGTTATCGGGAACCCGGGGCGGCGGGGCAGCTTGCCTGCGCCGCTGACGCGGGTTGGCGGGTGCGGGCTGGCGAGGCCCGCAGGTTAAGCTTTTCAACAGGGAAGCCCCCCTGGGGGCTGCACGGGGCGGAGATGGCGAGCACGGGGACGAGCAACGGAGCGCAGCGCAGTGCGAGCCGCGCGCAGCCAGTGCAGCGGGGTTGGGGCGGGGGTAATAAATTGAGGAGGCCGCAGGCCGACTGACTTACCGGTCTGTGGCTGTTGACCTTGACGGACTGACCGGCAACGATTTAAGGCAGATTTAGGCACCGGAGCCGCCACGGACGGCGGCGACTGCGGTGGTGGGTTTTAGTGCAGTAGCTGACAGCGGAAGGCGTCCGCCTTGCGCGCCACGGGGGCTAAGAAGCCCAACCCGGCGGCCAGCCGCGCACCGGGGGTTAGGTAACCGCGCAGCGCCCTTCGGTGGGCGGCGCCGACATAATGTGCCGTTAA
>NZ_JBHFKW010000147.1:0-715 GCF_042879395.1 Photorhabdus sp. RM322S | reverse complement strand
GGATCCCATTTGTCCGGAGGCATAGGACCCGTTTGTCGAGGGGAGAGCCGTACCGTGTTTTCTATCTCAATATCATTATTCGCTGTCAGAGAAATATCCGTACTCGGGGTTAAACAGGTATTTTGTAAAAGGAGATTTTTACCTGCCTGGATTGTTAAACTGCCATTAGCACTTAATATACTGATTCTACGGGTATTATCGGCATTAAAATAACCGGGTTTGTCACTGCTCTGAAACCGAATATCGCCATGACGGCTAATAAGGGTGATATCTTTCCCTTTTACTTCACTTTGCAACGCATTAATATGGTTGATGGCTGTCATCGATAAATTATTTGATGACAGCAGTGCGGCATCATGAAGATTAATCTCTTTTTCAGCGATAATGTTTAATTCATTAATTGCCTTTATTTTATCAGTGATATTGATTTGCCCGGCATGGAGAATAATCTTCTCAGCGGATACTGTTTCCGGTCGTTCTTTGACATTAACTTCTGAGACAGTTTTAATGTCATCAGGAAGAGCGGTATTAATGTTGATATTGTCTTTGAAATCAGCAACCAGGCTCCCTTTCGCGATGATGCTTGCCGGTTCAATGACATCGTCTTCGTCATTCCAGGTCTGAGTTTCGCCTGATTTTTTGTAAGGATAGACCGTCGGGACGGGTTCAAGTTTAAGATCATAAATAATAAAATGATTGAGTGAACTTTTTCTTT
>NZ_JBHFKW010000146.1:0-748 GCF_042879395.1 Photorhabdus sp. RM322S | reverse complement strand
CGCAAAGTGCGTATATTGCTGGTGATGGGTGAAGCTTCTGAAGTGGAACAGATAGCCCCTGGCCTGACTCATCAACACTGGCTGGAGGGCGAAAGTAACCTGTTGCTGTGGGGAGGCAGTTTGCAGGTGACACCCGATGCAGCCCAGTTAAAGGCGTTGCGTAAACTGCGCCGCCGTCGCCCTTTGGATGGTGTGGTGTGGGTGATGACTGAAGACCAACTCGGCCAGCAGGCTCAGATAGATACCGCTGTGCGCATGTTAGAGAAACAGGGGCGACAGCTGGGCTGGCAGGCACCGCTGTATGTGTGGAATGTGCGTCACAGCCCCTGGGACCAGCGTGACCGCCCGACGCAGACGGTCGGCTGTTTCCTGCCGGCAGAAGGAACCGCGCAGATGCTGGCTGAGAGCCTGAATACCCTGCCGCCCCAACTGGCCACCCGAGGGATGGCGCAGGCGTTAGCAGAAATCCGTCACGATTTTTTGTTACGGCTGGCCCAGCATCTGTTGGCCGGCGGTGTGGACCGTCTGGTTCACCAGTTGACACCGTTGTTAAACCGGTCGCCGATATGGCTGGCGGGGGTGATGTTCGGTTCCCCGCAGTCGGCGCAGCCGGGGGTGACTGAGCATGGCTGGTTGGTGGAAGCGAGCTGGGACGGGGTACTGGCCGATGTGCGTGATATCCGAGGTCAGGCCGCGGGTTTCCCGTGGGAGAAAAGCGCGCAGTGGGGGGTGATAGCGCTGGCAGCAT
>NZ_JBHFKW010000145.1:0-751 GCF_042879395.1 Photorhabdus sp. RM322S | reverse complement strand
CGAAATGACACCCTAAGCGTTAGCTCTGTGTCGTTGCACGATGTCAGCGACGGTATTCTTGCTGATACCGAGCTCGCGTGCGATCCAGAGATAGCTGCGTCCCTCGGCTCTCATCGCAACCACCTTAGGCAAAAGTCGGTCTGATTTTGGTCGCTCTCCGGCCTGACGACCAAGCTTCTTACCACGTGCCTTCACAACAGCAAGGCCAGACTTTACCCGCTCGCTGATAAGATCTCGCTCGAACTCCGCAATGCCAGAAAGAAACGTCGCCAGCATTCGTCCATACGGCGACGAAAGATCGAACGCCATTCCATTCATGGCGATGACGGAAACCTTCCAGTTCTCCAGTTCACGTAGCGTATTGAGCAGGTCAAGCGTCGAGCGCCCCCACCGGGAAAGCTCAGTGACCAGGATCGCATCGATTTGCCTGGACTGGGCAAGCGCCAGGATTTTCTTTCGCTCGGCCCGGTCGAGCTTCGTTCCTGAGCCTGTTTCCTTAAATATTCCCACCACGTCGTAGCCGGCACGGCCGGCGAATGCACGCAGATCAAATTCTTGCCGTTCACAAGACTGATCTGCTGTTGAAACCCGGCAGTAAATGGCGGCACGATGTCCCAATTGACCCCCCCTGGATTTTTGTATTGGAACGCCCTGATTTATATGGGCTGGCTGTTGTCCAAAATAGACTATACTTCAACAGGGACAAATTTGTATGTCACGACGCCATATTTTCACCGAACGACAGCGAGTA
>NZ_JBHFKW010000144.1:0-788 GCF_042879395.1 Photorhabdus sp. RM322S | reverse complement strand
TCGCATTGTTTGACCAGATTCAGGACGATACGACGGAATAATGCCAGATTCTCAACTGCACCCTCCAGAACAATTCGTGAATCATCTTCTTTAAAGACTACATCAAGAATATAGTGCTGGGTATTTTCAATCCGCCAATGCTGGCGAATATAATATCCCAGTGATTTATGCCTGGGCGAAAGGGAACTCACATAATAAGACGTGTCCACCGTTCCTTTGCCATTTTGTGTCCGGTGACGTTCTACGGCGATAATGCTACGAATGGTCGGCCATTTCTCGATTAATTCTGCCGTGAATTGGGGCTTTAACTGAAACACATAACGCTCTTCACGCCGGCCATGGGCTTCTTGCTTAACTTCCGTGATAATTTTTTCTTTACCGGCATCAAACACCGCCTGAAATTGCGATTGGACGGCTTCCCACAGATGGGGCTGATTTTTTTTCACCTGAACCACGACATGGGCTTTCTTTTCGCTGATTTTTTCCAGCGTTTGGCGCTGACAATGCAAAGCATCCAGCGTGACGATGCTGCCTTTCAGGTCAAGGATATCCAACATCTGCCGCACGATACTGATTTCCCCGTTTTTCGTGGCGGTGGCTTTCTGGCTCAGGACTAATCCTTGTTCCGTATCATATGCCGTGACCAGTTGGACGGCGTTTTTCTTTTCATTACGGTAGGCGCGTCGCAGAACTTTTCCATCGAAGGCAATGACCGGTTTCCCTGCCTGTTCACGTTGTTCATTGATCCAGTTGAGCAAAGCCTCCAACAGCGAATCAAGTTCAATAGC
>NZ_JBHFKW010000143.1:0-797 GCF_042879395.1 Photorhabdus sp. RM322S | reverse complement strand
AGCCTGACAAACGCTGACGGTATCATATATTCAGGTAATCGGGCTGACAGATGCGAACGCAAATGTTGAGCCAGTTCTTCCTCATCATCCGCGACCACATAAGCGACCAGACGCTTATCCTCCCCTTTGCTATAAGTGACCACCAGAGACTCCTGAACTGAAGGGTATTCCATCAGACGCGCCTCTATCTCGCCGGGTTCTATACGGAATCCCCGGATTTTTACCTGCTGATCATTGCGTCCCACATAAATCAGGTTACCATCCGACAAATAACGGGCAAGGTCACCGGTCCGATACATGCGGGCACCCGGAATAGTTGAAAATGGGTCATCCAGAAAACGCTCTGCGGTCAGATCCGGCCGGTTCAGATAACCCCGGGCGACACCCACACCACCGAGATAGAGTTCACCTACCGCACCCCGCGGTACCGGCTGACCCCGCGCATCAAGCAGGTAGATACGGGTATTGTTTATGGGACGGCCGATAGGGATCTCCTCCCCGTGATAATCGGCTGGACAATGCCAGGCCATGACCGCAACGGTGGCTTCGGTTGGGCCATAAATATTAAAGGTGTTATACCTGCCCGCTAATGATTGCAATAACGCAGAACCCAGCGCCTCCCCTGCCAGTATCAAGGTTAAATGCGTTTGTAACGGCGGGAGTTCGTGGGCATTCTGAAGGACGGCAGGCGGCAAAGTCAGATGAGTAATACGTTGTTCATCCAGATAATGCCACAATGCCTGCCTATCATAGCGGACATCGTCTGACAGAATATGGAGGGCAGCGCCCACACCATA
>NZ_JBHFKW010000142.1:0-852 GCF_042879395.1 Photorhabdus sp. RM322S | reverse complement strand
TTATGTGATGAATATAGACCTTCATTACTTACCACCATACAGCCCGAATCTGAACCCGATAGAAAGGTTGTGGAAGGTGATGAATGAAAAGGTCAGAAATAACCATGACTTCACCTCGACGGCCTTGTTCAGGCAAGCAATTCATCGCTTTTTTACGGAAATATTACCGGAACTTACCGGGAACCTGTCGTGCCGTATTAATAACAACTTCCAGGTTCTGAATCCTGCATCTTCAAGTTAAGCGGGTATACCAATAATCGGCCCATGAATACTTATACCGTTAAAAACCCGATTTGAGCATTGGTATCCGGGGATAAAATTAAGTGAAGAAACGGATAACTCTTTTACAAAAACTGTTGCAGCATAAGTGCCCCACCGTTTTTTATACTCTCTCTCCATTTTTATCCATTGAAACTGACTTTATCTAATATTTCAGTTGAAACTTTCTCAAAAGTAGTAAAACAGGTTTCAAAGTCGTGAGGCTGTTCATTGTAAACCATAGGGTCTACATATGTTTCGAAACGTTGGGAGTACTTTTCATGATTTTTTATCAATGACAGAGCATATCTCATTTCACCAAATGGATTGTCAGTAAATTCCGGCTGTTTATTACCATATCTTAAGATATCTTCAGATATAACTCGATTAAAGATTGAATACACAATCTCTAAATCTAGCTCGTAATTGGATTTAATTAGATGCACATCGTAAATATGCCTTACCAACGTTTCATCATCCCGTTCTTCAGGATTACGCTCAGCTAATGCTGTACGTCTAAGCATAGATACAATTTTTTCAACAAAAGTGGATTCAATGTTAACACATAAGAATTTTTTTACCTCTGAATCACGT
>NZ_JBHFKW010000141.1:0-876 GCF_042879395.1 Photorhabdus sp. RM322S | reverse complement strand
TATTGCCGGGGAACAAGTCCCATCGAGGCAGCAAAATCGCGGCTGCATGAAAATTGTTTGCCATCACCGAGCTGGGATGAGAGTAAGCTGGCCGTAATTGGCCCCACACCCGGAATTGTCATGATGCGTTGAGCGGTGTCATCTACACTGATGGACTGATTTAATTCTGATCCCAGCGCCGTTATTTGCTCGACAAGATAAAGGTAGTGGGCATGTAATTTCATCAGCAAACGGCTCAGATAATCGGGCACGTCGTGTTCTGCCAGAACCAGAGATAACCGTTTAATGACCGCCTCGCCTTTTGGCAAACGGATACCAAACTCCAGCAAAAAGGCGTGCATTTGGTTAGTGGTCTTTACCTTATCTCTGATGAGTGATTCTCTGACACGATGCAGTGCTCTCATCGCCTGTTGCGTCTCCGTTCTCGGCTGGACAAAACGCATTGAGGGGCGTGATGCCGCTTCACATATCGCCTCTGCATCAACGAAATCATTTTTGTTACTTTTGACAAAAGGACGAACAAACTGTGGAGATATCAGCTTCGCATCATGGCCTAAATCAGCGATCCGGCGAGCCATAAAATGTGCACCCGCACAAGCTTCCATCACGACGGTAGTCGATATACACCCAGCTAAAAATTCCATTAATTTTGTGCGGGTAAATTTTTTACGCAGCATAGTCTTGCCGAATTTGTCCTGACAATGGATATGGAAAGAATGCTTACCGAGATCGATACCAATAAGTGTGACGTTTTGCATGATGGCCTCTCCAGAAAGAAAATACCCTATAAGAGTATCGCTTACAGGGTGGGGAAGACCATCTCATTATGCACCTCCATCGCTGACCTGCACCGGCAATTTAACGGCATGTGTCTGA
>NZ_JBHFKW010000140.1:0-897 GCF_042879395.1 Photorhabdus sp. RM322S | reverse complement strand
ACACTCATTATTTCACCACCGTGATTTTAGAGGTAAAGCTCATTGAATAACGTTTTAAGCCTTTTGAGATAGTTAGCGGATACATAATAATGATTACGTATCCACCTTAATTAACTCTATAAATCAAAGCTCATAGCCAATCAGTGAAAAATAACCTGTTGTTTTATCGTTAAACATAACTTCTGCAACGTGAAAAAGCCAATCGTAATGCTGCACCAACTTCCTCAGGGGAACTGTCCGCAGAAATTACGACATGATCAGATTCAGAAATACCATCTTCAGACCAGCCATCCAATTTTTCATGGCGAGATGGTCGTATCATTATTTGACCATCAAGCATGCAGATACCACAGCTTAACATTTTTTTAAATAATTGACGTTTTGAACGATAGCCATAAAATCCCATCATCTCAGTTATCCAATTTTTATACTGCTCATTACTTACATCATGATCAAAATAATCTCCGCATTCATCAAGCGAAATTATTCTGCTTTTTGATAAAGCATCAAGTACAGCCTTTCCTAATTCCTGATCAGATACAATTGGCTGTAATAAATGTTTGCTACCTAAGGGATCTGCTCTTAATAAGCCGTTACCTGAATAAGTTTTAACAGAGTAAAAATCTCCATTAAACATAGCGGTTGCATTTAACCCTTGCTTAAAATCCATACTCATTATTTCACCACCGTGATTTTAACATTAACATTTCTTTCTACGCCATAAGCTATCGCACGGTTAATTTGCTCCCACTGTTCTACCGTTGTAACTTTTGGTACAGCAACTCGTACTTCACGCTGTGAAATCATTGAAGAAGTAATTTTACTCTCCCCTTTAGTGTGCCCACTAAAATCTGCCGCTGAATCAATATTCCCTTTCATTGACGTATATATCTGCTT
>NZ_JBHFKW010000139.1:0-899 GCF_042879395.1 Photorhabdus sp. RM322S | reverse complement strand
ATTAAAATGGACCTGATTGATCATGGCAAAGGACAAAAAGGCACAATACACATTGAAGATAAATGTCATAACGCCCCTAAGCATCATGCTGTGCTGACCGGGGGACAAAAAGAGGTAACCATAGCGTTTAATACACCTCAAGCGGTCACGTTATTCTATCAAGATAAGTCAGAAGACACGGAGATTGAAAATGGTTTGCAAAGTGTCTGGTCGTATCTGTCTAATCTTGCCAACCCGACGGATATGTACAGTGATCCCCGTTATTATCAGTTAATAACGCAGGGATGTATCAGTGCGCAAAAATACGTGACGATGGCGGTTTACCCCTCCGTCAGTTTTATGGCCTCCGTCGGATTCAGCTTTGATTTTTCTCATGGTCAACGGTCAATGAAGGAACGGCGTGATGAACAGGCAAAAGCGCGTAATACCATGGAAAATGTTAAACCTAAAAATGGCAATAAACTGCGTGCAGGGTGGACCGTCAATACGGATGAATTTTATATTTCCAGAGAGACGGCACTGAATGTTGAGTATGCGTTAACTGTTCAGGATATAGATTATTCAGCCAAATTTGCCGAAGTTAACAAAGTCAGAAAAACACGGCAGAGTTTAGACGCCATCAAGCGGGTGGAAAAACTGTTAGGCTATACCCAGAAATACCTGGTGCCTGATCCTGACTCAAACGGTAAAGGGACCCGTCACTACCAGCTGTTTGACCTGAATATAAATCCCATCAATATCGGGCTGGCTTATGCTTATGACCGCACCACCTCAGTCGATGACAGTAGCCATTTTTTAGGCTTCAGTGCCACCCCTTTTATGGGCATGAGCGCAAAGCTGGATCTCATTCAACTCGGTGCTGCATATTGCAAAATAGACAGTATTGTCGCCAAATTCAG
>NZ_JBHFKW010000138.1:0-907 GCF_042879395.1 Photorhabdus sp. RM322S | reverse complement strand
GATAACGCGAGTCATATTCCAATGAATAAGGTATTGTCGCATCCGTATATTCTTCACCTAATAATGGGTCGCTGAAGACTAACGATTTCACCATCCACGTTATTTCACGATTAATATCCGCATTTGACCAACGAGATATTTCAACTTCTCCCTCTTCGCGTGAATAATGGATGGGTTGGAAATTACTGGTCACAAAATAGGTTAAACCACCACGTAAATAACAACCGCTATAAACGGAACAGCCTACGATATCACCGGATTTCACATCACCAGAGAGGGGATATTTACCATCGACGGGTCTGGCTATGCTTATCATGGCATGACGGATCGCTCTTACGGTTTTACGGTAAGTTTGATTTATGCGTTTAATATTAAGATATAGTGCATCTCCTCCCCATGGTGTATCTCCCCCTTCCATTTGTACAAGTAGTCCGGCAACGTGTGTTACTCCCTCACCAAATGGTTTTTTTTCTGCATCATATGGATAATGTCGATGAAGCGTTAACCAGGAATTTGCCCCAATATTAGGTGGATGACGCCACCAGACCGGGTAATAGCGTTCAGTGCTTAGCCCAGTGAGATCAATAGTGGTGGTATAGCGTGGTTCAGCCTGAATATCCGCTGTAGTAGGTTTATTTCTTGTTGTGTAAATATCAGTCCAATCCTCCTCAAAGCCATAACTATCACGGGCAGAGCGATAAGCTATTCCTCCGTTTCTATACCCGACTTTTAACTGAAAAGCCGGACAACTACCAACACCATTATAGAAGTGAGCAACATGTGCAGTGTATCCCGGATACTGTAGATCATATAAACCTGTATCCACGTTCCACGGAACAGCTTGAACATTAGGATAACTGCCCGTTAATCCGAGTTTGACCGCTTCCACATCCCCCGCACTTAAACT
>NZ_JBHFKW010000137.1:0-914 GCF_042879395.1 Photorhabdus sp. RM322S | reverse complement strand
ATAACGCGAGTCATATTCCAGAGAATAAGGTATTGTCGCATCAGCATATTCCTCACCTAATAATGGATCGTTAGCGGCGAAAGATTTTACCATCCACTTCATTTCACGTTTAACATTAGTATCTGACCACCGATATATTTCAACTTCTCCTTCTTCACGTGAATAATCGATTGATTGGAAATTACTGGTTAAAAAATAGGTTAAACCACCACGTAAATAACAGCCACTATAGATGTAACTACCCACAATATCACCGGATGTTACATCTCCATAAAGGGGGTATTTACCGTCAATCGGTCTGACAATACTTATCATGGCATAGCGGATTGCTTTTACCGTTTTACGATAAGTTTGATTTATACGTTTAATATTAAGATATTGTGCATCGCCCCCCCACGGATAATCACCCCCTTCCATTTGTACAAGTAATCCAGCAACGTGTGTAACTCCCTCACCAAACGGTTTTTTTTCTGCATCGTATGGAAAGGGTCGATGAAGTGTTAGCCAGGAATTAGCCCCGATATTAGGTGGATGCCGCCACCAGACTGGGTAATAGCGCTCAGTGCTTAGACTAGTGAGATCAATAGTGGTGGTATAGCGTGGTTCACCCTGAATATCCGCTGCAGAAGGTTTATTCAGAGTATTATATTCTTGAGCCCAAGGGGTCCATGAGTCATTAACATATTTAGCGCGTGTATATACTCTACTTGAATTATAGACATAATAACGCTGAGTCACACCTGCATTATATAAAATGACAAGTGCGCCTGCGAAAGGTTCAGGGTAGTTTTTACCGGATGCAGCTTGTACATTCAAATGCTGATAATAAATACCAGGAGTTTGATACTTGTTCAAATCAGTTTTTTCAGGGATAGCGATTGCCTGCCCATTAAAGATATCCTGAGAGGTAATAT
>NZ_JBHFKW010000136.1:0-941 GCF_042879395.1 Photorhabdus sp. RM322S | reverse complement strand
GACGTCAGCGAGTCCGCTATATCAGGTAACGTTGTGGTGAAAAATTTGAAGATTTTGTCTCGAAATTCATGTTTATCCGCGAAATAACGGTTATTTCGAACATGTTCATTCATGACCTTCCATAATCGCTCTATTGGGTTTAAATTTGGGCTGTATGGCGGAAGGTAATGTAATTCAATATTGCTAACATAAGCCCACTCCTTCACAAGATGAGCTTTGTTGTAACCCGCCCCATCCACAATAAGATGAATTTTTTGATGATAGTCAGGATAAGACCTTCTTATTTCATTGAAAAAACAGCAAATGTTGTAGTCATTGATGGTTTGATATTCCTGGAACACCGTACGACCAATGGCATTCAGGTTGAGGGCGCCCAATAGATTCAGGCGAGTTCGGCTTCCTGTTGTTTTGACTGTTTTTTTCTCACCTTTTCGCATCCAGCCATAACCGAGTTTGGTGCCTTGAGTCGGGTGAACCGCGTCAAGAAAAAGGATGGGTTCGTCTTTCGCTGTGACTTTAAGATTTTCATAATACTCAATAAATTGTTGCTGTTTTTCTGCGTCGAATTTATGAGGGACGCCACACGGTTTTTTATAAGAAAAACCCTGACGGTGTAGCCATTTATTCATGCCGGGAATGCTAAAGGTCATATTCCAGAGCTGAGCGACATAGGCCACGATTTCATGGGTGTGATGGAAAAGATGTTGAGATAAGTGGTTGATTAAAAAATCAGTTTGTTCTCGGGAAAGTAAACTGTCAGACCCCCCATTACCCGATTTAAGTTTACCGTGATTAAGGTAATCACTGATATGGCGGTCAACCGTGGTCTGATGGAGTCGCAATGCCTGGGCTATCATCACAGAACTCCACCCTTCAGAAGCCAGAAGGATAGCTTTTATTCTGTCTCGTACTTGACCATCGCGAGTGGTGTCGTGAAGACG
>NZ_JBHFKW010000135.1:0-959 GCF_042879395.1 Photorhabdus sp. RM322S | reverse complement strand
CGATTTGCTTTCGATTCAAGACGTTTGAGCACTTCCTGATAGCTCTGTTCACTGAGTGCCACTCTGCCATCCGGTTCAATCACCACGCCCAGCGTAGAGAGCAAGGCGGGGACACATTGTTGGGTTATCCGGTCAATGGCTTGCTGGGGAAGCTGCCGGACATAATTTGCCCCCTGATCAATTGCCTGACCGGGATTGGCGCAGACGGTGGCTAAAAATGTTCCCATGCCCAGCAGAATATTATCGACTCCGCGAATAAACTGGCTTTGAAGCATCGGTGATTTGACTTTGTCGTTATTCAGCACGGTGATAACACTGCCGGTAATGGTGCGCCAGAAGTTGCCATCCCCGTTGCTGTCCGACTCTTTGGCGGCAAGTTTTGCCAAAACCTGCTGGCCGGGCAGGGAGGATTGCAGATTGCCAAGCAGTCCTGAGAGGATTTCACTGAAAAACTGGAACTCCAGCGCGTCCTCTTCTTCCCGCGTCTCTTTTTCATCTTGCAGTGAAAAGAAGTAGTGAAAGTAATTTTGTAGCCCGCCGACCTGATAACTCAGCGCCGGGTTATCCGCAAAAGTCTCAAACAGTTTCATCAACATCGCCTGACGGACTTCAAAGTCTTGGGTGGTTTTTTTCAGTTTCGGCCAGTCGTTATCCCAGCGCTCTTGGTTAATACTGTCATCTATTTTCTTTTTCAGCGCCGGGTCTTTGGTCGCTTTGAGCCTTTCGACATAGAAACCGATAGTCAATGGGTAGATATTGGAGGCGTTGTAGCTCTGTTGCCACAGATGCAGGATAGAGTACGCTTCCGCGATATCCCGCTGGCGGCCCACCGGGTCATGCAGAATAATAATCCGCGCCTGTTCGTGCAGGTGCAGATAACCGTTGATTGCCTTGATAATCACGTCGGCATCCATCTCATAGCTTTCCTGCGTGGTCAGCGCACCAATCCTGGCGGTCGC
>NZ_JBHFKW010000134.1:0-991 GCF_042879395.1 Photorhabdus sp. RM322S | reverse complement strand
GTTATCGGCAAGTTCCGGTAATATTTCCGTAAAAAAGTGATGTATCGCCTGTCTGAACAAGGCCGCCGAGGCGAAGTAACGATTATTTCTGACTTTTTCATTCATCACTTTCCACAGCCTTTCTATCGGGTTCAGATTCGGGCTGTAGGGCGGTAAGTAATGAAGCTCAATATTCATCACATAAGCCCAGTCTTTCACCAACTCACTCCGGTGATAACCGGCTCCGTCAAGGATAATATGAACTTTCTGACTGACCGGATAGGTTTCACGCAGGGCAATGAAGAATTCTGCGATGTGATAACTGTCGAGACGGTCATATTCGCGGACCACGGTTTTACTGATATCGGCCAGATTCAGGGCACCCATCAGGTTCAGCCGGGTACGGCTTCCCGTGGTTTTCACTGCGGTTTTCTGGCCTTTTCGCATCCAGCCATAAGCGAGTTTCGTCCCCTGCGTGGGATGGACACCATCAATGAACAGGATGGGCTCATTGTCTCCGGCTTCCTGCTTCAGTTTCCCGTAGGTTTCCACAAAGGCCCGTTGCTGTTCCGCGTTGAACTTGTGTGGCACGCCGGTCGGTTTTTTGTAACTGAATCCATTATGGTGCAACCATTTATTCATGCCGGGAACGGTGTAACTGATATCCCACCTTTCTTTGACAAGACGGATAACAGCCTGTGTGGTGGGCAGAAGATTCGCGGTCAGATAAGCGATAAGTTCCTGAGTCTGTATTTCGCTGAGGTGGCTCTGAGAGCCGCCATTTTCGGGCTTCAGTTTGCGGTGATTAAGGTAATCGCTGATATGACGATTAACCGTCGTTTCATGCAGACGCAGGGCTTGAGCGATCATGACAGAACTCCAGCCCTCAGAAGCCAGCAGAACCGCTTTGATGCGATCACACTCCCTCTTATCACGGCAGGTGTGATGAAGGTGTTCGAGTTCGGCTTTCTGTTCATCGGTAATGAATATTTTCATGACGGATACCATGATC
>NZ_JBHFKW010000133.1:0-997 GCF_042879395.1 Photorhabdus sp. RM322S | reverse complement strand
ACTGGCGTTTATAGATTTAAATAAAAGGAAATTTTTATCTATTTCGATATTAATCCCTTTAATATAATTCACCCTACCCATTCTATTCGACATTTAAATTCATCAGATATATAAACAGATCACATAAGCAATGATATTATAAAAATATGGATAAAATGACGGGATAGCAATTAATAGTTGGTGATCGGGCGCTTGAGAGCCATGTTCAACAACATTAGAGATGGCGGGGATTACTCCCCGCCGTTGCTCTTACTTGGGTTCGTAATCCATGAAAACAGCAACCTCCGTTTGGCCGCTTCGGATGCGAACCTCACAGAGATCCTTCCTCGTGACCAGCACAGCCGCTAACGCGGCAATACAGATAACGATAATAGCGATAAGTATCGCTTTTTGCTGTTTCATGGTTAGCGTCTCCTTGCCTTTCGGCGTGTAAGAGGCTAATCTTATGTTGTGAAGCATAAAGAATAGGCCTCAAATTGATTGAAAGATCATTTGGGGCTTTCTTCTATCCGCTCCAGCGCGCCAGAGACAGATAGTCTCAAGCGCCCGCCCAGAATATACCAAAGCAAAATACAGATATCTATATATTACATTATATTTCTGAGTTTATTTACAGTAAGCCATCCCTGACTTGTGATTTACGGCTGATATTCGGTATAAACCCCAGCGGAAATGACACAAATTAAAACCGCTGAAATTTTAGCATTAATTGATATATACCGGCGTTTATAGATTTAAATAAAAGGAAATTTTTATCTATTTCGATATTAATCCCTTTAATATACTTCACCCTACCCATTCTATTCGACTTTTAAATTCATCAGATATATAAACAGATCACATAAGCAATGATATTATAAAAATATGGATAAAATGACGGGATAGCAATTAATAGTTGGTGATCGGGCGCTTGAGAGCCATGTTTAACAGCATTAGAGATGGCGGGGATTGCTCCCCGCCGTTGCTCTTACTTGGGTTCGTAATCCATGAAAACAGC
>NZ_JBHFKW010000132.1:0-1002 GCF_042879395.1 Photorhabdus sp. RM322S | reverse complement strand
GTTAAATAAAGACCAAAATATAACTTTTTATAGCCACTTCTCTCATTAAAACGTTAAGATCTCTCTATTCTATAAAAGCGTGATCTTAATAATGAGTATTTTCAACTTTATCAGCAAGATAGATGACCCACGTTCTGACATCAATAAAAAACATGAATTAATGGATGTGATTTTTTTAGCTTTTTCTGCTGTGTTATGTGGGGCTTCTGGCTGGAAATCAATCCAGGAATTTGGTGAGATACAATTCGAGTGGCTTAAACAATATACCAACTTTACTCACGGTATTCCTCGCCGCCACTGTATTGCGAATATTATCAAAATGATAGAACAAGATGCACTGGTCGAAGCCTTTTATGCCTGGATCAACCGACGCCGGGTTAAAGCCGGAAAAAGTCTCATCGCCATTGATGGAAAAACAATGAGGGGGACCTGTAAAGGAACCTTGTTTGAAGCCCTGCATGTGGTCAGTGCTTATGATGTGGAATCGGGTGTTGCCCTGTACCATCGGGCAGCCGAAAGTAAAGGTCAGGAAGGCCCTATTGCAAGACAACTGATTGAATTATTGGCGCTTGATGGGGCGATTGTCACGCTGGATGCCCTGCATTGTCAGAAGGAAACCCTTGAGTTAATTACCCAACGAGGCGGCGATTTTATTGTTAGCGTCAAAGGGAATCAAAAAACGCTCTCTGGGTTTGTTAAATCGCATTTTGCGGCGCATTATGATAACGACGAACTGGCTGAGTTTACGGAGAAAAGCAAGGGGCATGGACGGACAGAATTCCGTCATGTTATGCAAATTCGTGCGGCATTGCCAGCAGCACTTCAGGAAAAATGGCCATCAATACAGTCTGTTATCGAAGTGGTCAGTGAACGCAGTGTGAAAGGCCAACCAGCCCATCGTGATTCACGCTGGTATGTGAGTTCGTTGCCTTTAGATGTGGAGCGGGCTGCCACGGCAATAAGAAAGCATTGGTCAGTGGAAAATGAGCTACACTGGGTTTT
>NZ_JBHFKW010000131.1:0-1036 GCF_042879395.1 Photorhabdus sp. RM322S | reverse complement strand
TATTGGCAGCTCTCGCGCCTTGCCCGCTGGCATGTTGAAAGCGAAGCCATGAACCAGGCATTGGCAATGGTGGTGGCCGCACAGGGCAAACTGCCGATGTCACGCGTCTGGGGGATGGGCACGTCAGCATCGAGCGATGGTCAGTTTTTTCCGACAGCGCGGCATGGCGAAGCCATGAACATGGTCAACGCCAAATATGGCTCTGTTCCCGGCCTCAAAGCGTATACTCACGTAAGCGACCAGTTCGCGCCGTTCGCTTGTCAGTCGATTCCGGCGACCGTGAGCGAGGCACCGTATATTCTCGATGGACTTCTGATGAACGAGGTCGGTCGTCATGTTCGCGAGCAGTATGCCGATACAGCAGGATTCACCGACCATTTGTTCGGAGCCAGTAGCCTACTCGGCTATCAGCTCGTTCTGCGTATCCGAGATCTGCCATCGAAGCGGTTGTATGTGTTTAATCCCGATACGACACCCAAAGAGCTGCGTAAGTTGGTGGGTGGAAAAGCCCGGGAGGAGCTGATCGTTGCGAACTGGCCTGATATTTTCCGTTGTGCCGCGACGATGACCGCAGGCAAAATCAGACCCAGCCAACTCCTGCGCAAGCTCGCTTCTTACCCACGACAAAACAACCTTGCGGTTGCGCTTCGTGAGGTTGGTCGTATTGAACGCACTCTTTTCATCATTGAGTGGATCCTGGACACGGACATGCAGAGGCGTGCCCAGATCGGGCTTAACAAGGGAGAGGCCCACCATGCGCTCAAAAATGCGCTCCGTATCGGGAGGCAGGGGGAGATTCGTGATCGCACGACAGAGGGCCAACACTACCGAATCGCTGGACTTAATCTACTAACCGCGATCATCATCTACTGGAATACTGTCCATCTCGGACATGCCGTTGCGGAGCGGCGGGACGAGGGACTTGACGTTCCCCCAGAATTTCTTCCCCACATATCCCCATTGGGCTGGGCACACATTCTACTGACTGGCGAATATCTTTGGCCCAAGGAGCCGAAAGCTTAGGGGGTCATTTCGC
>NZ_JBHFKW010000130.1:0-1074 GCF_042879395.1 Photorhabdus sp. RM322S | reverse complement strand
GTATCCCATTTGTCCGGAGGCATAGGACCCGTTTGTCGAGGGGAGAGCCGTACCGTGTTTTCTATCTCAATATCATTATTCGCTGTCAGAGAAATATCCGTACTCGGGGTTAACCAGGTATTTTGTAAAAGGAGATTTTTACCTGCCTGGATTGTTAAACTGCCATTAGCACTTAATGTACTTATTCTGCGGGTATTATCGGCATTAAAATAACCGGGTTTGTCACTGCTCTGAAACCGAATATCGCCATGACGGCTAATAAGGGTGATATCTTTCCCTTTTACTTCACTTTGCAACGCATTAATATTTTTGATGGCTGTCATCGATAAACTATTTGATGACAGCAGTGCGGCATCATGAAGATTAATCTCTTTTTCAGCGATAATGTTTAATTCATTAATTGCCTTTATTTTATCCGTGATATTGATTTGCCCGGCATGGAGAATAATCTTCTCAGCGGATACTGTTTCCGGTCGTTCTTTGACATTAACTTCTGAGACAGTTTTAATGTCTTCAGGAAGAGTGGTATTAATGTTGATATTGTCTTTGAAATCAGCAACCAGGCTCCCTTTCGCGATGATGCTTGCGGGTTCAATGACATCGTCTTCGTCATTCCAGGTCTGAGTTTCGCCTGATTTTTTGTAAGGATAGACCGTCGGGACGGGTTCAAGTTTAAGATCATAAATAATAAAATGATTGAGTGAACTTTTTCTTTGGCTTTCATTAATCAATTTATTTCCGGTCAGAAAAATATCTTTTCCAGCTTCAATTTTACTTATCTGATTGGATAAATTATCACTGTTAATGTAAGTATTTCTTCCCGAGAGGATAAGACCGGGCAGAGAATTTTCTAATACCCTGCTTTTCATTCGGGTATTATTTAAATACGCTTTTTCTGTTCCGTTATCCTCAAAACCAAGACGACTAAAATAAACAGGCCCAAACCATTTATCAGGAAGGGGGGTCAGCTCTGCGGTGATCGTATAGGGCTCGCCAAAGATACTGACATCACTGAGAACAGTCATATCTCTGTCTGTAAAATCGGGGGTTATCTGTTTATTGTTAATAACAAAG
>NZ_JBHFKW010000129.1:0-1253 GCF_042879395.1 Photorhabdus sp. RM322S | reverse complement strand
CTGCTGTAAAATCGGCAAAGCCATTTCCTGTGAGTAAGCGACAGGTGTGGGAAGCGTATAAACGAGTGAAAGCTAACCGTGGTGCGGCAGGTATTGACGGACAGACACTGGCCGGGTTTGACGAGAATGTTGCAGACAATCTCTACAAGCTATGGAACAGACTGGCTTCGGGCAGTTATATGCCGCAGGCGGTAAGGCGTGTGGAGATCCCCAAAGCTGATGGTGGTGTGCGTCCGCTCGGTATTCCTGCCGTGTCGGACAGAATCGCCCAGATGGTCGTTAAACAGGTACTTGAGCCTGTACTGGAACCTCTGTTCCATGCCGACTCGTATGGCTACCGGCCGGGGAAATCTGCTCACCAGGCGATTGCGCAGGCGAGAACACGCTGCTGGAAGTTTGACTGGGTTGTGGAAATCGATATCAAAGGCTTCTTTGATAATATTGATCATGCCCTGTTACTGAAAGCAGTGCGGCATCACACACAGGAACGCTGGTTGGTGATGTATATCGAACGCTGGCTGAAGGCGCCGGTGCAAATGCCGGATGGAAGGGTGCAGGTACGGAACAGGGGGACGCCGCAGGGCAGCGTGATTTCACCCCTGATCTCGAATCTGTTCCTGCATTATGCCTTTGATATGTGGATGAAACGTCAGTTTCCCGGCGTCCCCTTTGAAAGGTATGCCGATGATGTTGTATGCCACTGTCACAGTCAGTCGCAGGCCGAAGCACTGATAAGTAAAGCAGGCCAGCGGTTCGCGCAATGTGGGCTGGAGTTGCATCCGCAGAAGACCCGGATGGTTTACTGTAAAGATGCCGATCGACGGGGGAATTACGCAGAGACGCGCTTCGACTTTCTGGGCTATACATTCCGGCCCCGTTTGTCGAAGAATCGCTGGGGTAAGACCTTCGTTAACTTCAGTCCGGGGATGAGTGCCAGAGCAGGGAAAGCAATCCGTCAGGAGGTGAGGAGTTGGGGTCTGCAAAATCGCAGTGACAAGTCCTTGAACGATCTGGCGCATATGTTCAATGCGAAAATCAGAGGCTGGATAAATTATTACGGTGCTTTTTATAAATCGGCCCTGTATCCAACGCTGAGGCAAATCGATCGCAAACTCGTGTTATGGCTGACCCGTAAACATAAGCGACTTCGGGGCCACCGGCGACGGGCCAGTCACTGGCTGGCGCGTGTTGCGCGGAGTGAAACGAGGTTGTTTGCCCACTGGCCGCTACTATGGGGGCAGGCTTCAATGGGA
>NZ_JBHFKW010000128.1:0-1306 GCF_042879395.1 Photorhabdus sp. RM322S | reverse complement strand
CATGGATCCCTATCGGGCGTCCGACGGCCAACATGCGGGTTTATCTGTTAGATGCTTACGGTCAGCCAGTACCACTGGGGACAGTAGGGGAATTGTATATTGGGGGTACCGGTGTGACGCGGGGTTATCTCAATCGCCCTGAGCTGACGGCTGAACGTTTCCTTACAGATCCGTTTAGCGATAAACCGGGTGCACGTATGTACCGTACCGGGGACTTGGTCCGTTACCTGCCGGACGGCAACCTGATATTTGTTGGTCGTAATGACCAGCAGGTTAAAATCCGGGGCTTTCGTATTGAACCGGGAGAAATCGAAGCACGGCTAACAGAGCATCCTGTAGTACGTGAAGCGCAGGTATTGGTGTTGGGTGACGGGCAGGACAAACGGCTGGTCGCCTATGTGGTGGCGCCAGAGGATGACGGTCTGATTAACAGCCTTCGTGCTCACCTGAGTGCAGTTTTGCCTGACTATATGGTGCCGACGGCCGTTGTCCGTTTGGATGCTTTCCCGTTAACCCCTAACGGCAAGCTGGATCGCCGGGTATTACCGGTGCCAGGTGAGGAAGCCTTTGCCCGTCAGCGCTATGAAGCTCCGCAAGGGGAAGCCGAAATTGCGCTGGCGGCTATCTGGTGTGAGTTGCTGGGGATTGAACAGATTAGCCGGTATGACAATTTCTTTGCGCTGGGCGGCCATTCGTTGTTGGCGGTGCGGATGATGAACCGGATAGCGGCGTTAGGTATCGAACTAGCATTGAGCACGTTGTTTGAAGCCCCCACTTTGATTGCCTTTGCTGAGGCAATGCATGCCCAGTTTGATGAGCAGCGCAGGCTATTGCCCGTCATCACGCCAATATCCCGTGAGGGGGTGTTGCCGCTGTCATTCGCACAGCAGCGTCTGTGGTTCCTGGCCCAGTTTGAGGGCGTGAGTGATACCTATCATATCCCGATGGTACTGCGCTTGTGTGGTCGGCTGGATATCGCTGCCTGGCAGCAGGCGCTCGACAGGTTGTTTGCCCGTCATGAAGCGTTACGTTCTGTCTTCGTCTCTGTTGACGGTCAGCCACAGGTGCAATTGTTGAGTGCAGACAACGGCTTGCCTTTATCTCAACATGACCTGCGTGGGATACCGGATGTTGAAACCGTACTTGAACGCCTGAGCACCGAGGAAGCTTACACGCCATTTGATCTTGGTCATGGCCCGCTTATCCGCGCTTCTCTCATTCGGCTCACGGATGATAAATACCAGTTTTTGCTCACCCAGCATCACATTGTGTCGGACGGCTGGTCTGTAGGCGTGTTGATGTCTGA
>NZ_JBHFKW010000127.1:0-1320 GCF_042879395.1 Photorhabdus sp. RM322S | reverse complement strand
CACACGTGCTACAATGGCGGATACAAAGTGAAGCGACCTCGCGAGAGCAAGCGGAACACATAAAGTCTGTCGTAGTCCGGATTGGAGTCTGCAACTCGACTCCATGAAGTCGGAATCGCTAGTAATCGTAGATCAGAATGCTACGGTGAATACGTTCCCGGGCCTTGTACACACCGCCCGTCACACCATGGGAGTGGGTTGCAAAAGAAGTCGGTAGCTTAACCTGTTGGAGGGCGCTGACCACTTTGTGATTCATGACTGGGGTGAAGTCGTAACAAGGTAACCGTAGGGGAACCTGCGGTTGGATCACCTCCTTACCTGAGATGCCGTTGAGTGCAGTGCTCACACAGATTGTCTGATGAAAGTCGAGCAAGACGCGTCTGCGAAGCCGGCCATTGTGTCCCCTTCGTCTAGAGGCCTAGGACACCGCCCTTTCACGGCGGTAACAGGGGTTCGAATCCCCTAGGGGACGCCACTTGCGGTGATGACGGGTGAAAGCCGTCGTCGTGTTATCGTTAAGCGGATTTTTGATGAAGTCGGTTTAACGATAAACGCTCTTTAACAATCTGGAACAAGCTGAAAATTGAAACCGTCAATAATATCCGCGAGGGATTATTGATGAGTCTCTCAACAATCTATAATCCGAGACAGTTTCGGGTTGTGAGGTTAAGCGACTAAGCGTACACGGTGGATGCCTAGGCAGTCAGAGGCGATGAAGGACGTGCTAATCTGCGAAAAGCGTCGGTAAGCTGATATGAAGCGTAACAGCCGGCGATGTCCGAATGGGGAAACCCAGTGCAATCCGTTGCACTATCGTTCGATGAATTCATAGTCGAACGAGGCGAACCGGGGGAACTGAAACATCTCAGTACCCCGAGGAAAAGAAATCAACCGAGATTCCCCCAGTAGCGGCGAGCGAGCGGGGAGCAGCCCAGAGTCCGCATCAGTGGCGGTGTTAGTGGAAGCGTCTGGAAAGGCGCACAGTAAAGGGTGAGAGTCCCGTACACCAAAACACCGTCATTGTGAACTCAACGAGTAGGGCGGGACACGTGGTATCCTGTCTGAATACGGGGGGACCCTCCTCCAAGGCTAAATACTCCTGACTGACCGATAGTGAACCAGTACCGTGAGGGAAAGGCGAAAAGAACCCCGGCGAGGGGAGTGAAAAAGAACCTGAAACCGTGTACGTACAAGCAGTGGGAGCTTCTATTTATAGGGGTGACTGCGTACCTTTTGTATAATGGGTCAGCGACTTATATTCTGTAGCAAGGTTAACCGTTTAGGGGAGCCGCAGGGAAACCGAGTCTTAACTGGGCGCAT
>NZ_JBHFKW010000126.1:0-1344 GCF_042879395.1 Photorhabdus sp. RM322S | reverse complement strand
CTATGCCTGTGCGCCAAAACAGTTCCAGCGAGTTCGGGGCTGCATAGATTTTCTTGGATAGTGCCTTCCTGGTCTTAACCGTTGAGTCATTCTGCCAATTCGCATGTGTAATGAGTAACAGTATGATTTTAGATGTGTTTTCTTTACCCCAAAGATTAGAAGAGTGAGGTTTTCTACAACCCAAAATAAACAATTTTTAAAGTTATACTTCACGTTTTTTTTTACCGTTAGTGTTTTGAGCGAGAGTTATATCCTTATCAAGATCGCCTTCTGATATTCTTGCCAGATTCAATAATAACACATGTGCATGGATTTCTTGCCTGACACCATACTCGTTATGTGAGTGAAAATCTTCAATGCAAAGAATTGATTTTGAAATTTTATATAACTCTTCGATACTCCACCGCTCGTGATATAGTTCATAAATACTTTCTGATTCATAATTATCCTCTTCAAGGAGAGTCGTGGCGAAAATAATTTGTTTGTTTTTATTGGTGAATTTAATTAAACGTAACTTAATTGATGGAAAATCTGAAAGCAACCCTCTTTTTCTGAGATCTGACTTAACAGCTTCGGAGGGGGTATATTCAAATATCAGATCACTTTCGGCGCTTTCGGAAAATTTTTTGATAATTTTATTTCTATTGCCTTCTTGAATTCTAAAAACCGCATTTAAGTCATTATTTGTGATTTGATGTAACATGTAATAACTAAAATACCCTCTATCAAAAATAATGACATCATTATTTTTTAATCTTGAAAAATGCTTCAATGCACAAGCTCTTTCATTATTATGTTCAACAAGATCAATGTCATATATCAAACCATTCATAACATCATAAAGACAACTCATCATAGCATAGGGATAATGTCGGGACGTATTCTTGGGGGTTTTATATCCATTTTCCAGCAATCCTCTGGGAACATTTAACTTGGAACCATCGATAGCGTAAACTCGATGCCCCTTCCACATGCCAATCCCACTTTTATCTTCCCATTCTAATAGAATATTTTCGTTTATTATTTTAATTGAATTTTCAGGAAGTTTCATTCGAGCTTCGTACATTGAAGATGGTGATACTGGATTCTGTTGTGGTAAAGGTATTTTTTCTCTGATGCAGCTATCCCATATTTCATTAATAATGTAACCATATCCATGTTTGTTCTTGCCAGTGATTATTTTCATAAGGAATAGAACCACCATCTTGGTATCTATGGTTCTTCTCCTTTTTTGCCAAAGTTTATCAATTTTTTCACATGTTTCAAAAAACGATTGATTTAGAGAATTAAATATATCCATAGCTTCACCACTCAATGGAGGATACCTCTCATAAATATAGTAAA
>NZ_JBHFKW010000125.1:0-1383 GCF_042879395.1 Photorhabdus sp. RM322S | reverse complement strand
ACTGCGTCACCAAAGCTAATGAAACAATCATGTTGCTGCAACATACAGTTGGGAACCTCTAAAAACTTTTCATAGCCACCAAATTGAGCAAAATGTAGACATAATACCTCCCTGCAAGGTAGCGCCATCATGATACTGCCTCGTTCTGCGTTAAAGAAAGACAAGCTGGCATCCGAATATCACCGTCGAAAAATCGATGAATTAGGTGATCCACTGCTTGTCCTTGATAAGTATGTTGATTTCTCGGCACTGGCTGACACCATAGACCGTGTCGTGCCACGGATTATTTCTCCCAAAGGCGGACGACCGCCATTCCCGACTGAGGTGATGGTTCGCATCATTATCCTGAAACATTTCCATAATCTTTCCGATGAAAAGATGGAATATCAATTGCTTGACCGAATGAGCTGGCAACGTTTTTGTCGCCTGACCGATGTCATTAATATTCCCGACCGTAACACGATTTGGGGTTTCGAAAAACGGATTGGCCTGGAAGGTGCCAGGGCATTGTTTGACGAGGCGAAGCATCAACTTTCGGCACAGGGATTCATTCCTCGAGGCGGACAACTCATTGATGCCACGTTGATTCCGGTTCCTAAGCAGCACAATAAGAAAGAAGAGAATGAACAAATCCGTCAGGGTAAAACCCCTGATGACTGGACGAAAAATAAACGATGCCAGAAAGATACGGATGCAACCTGGACGAAGAAACACGGTAAAAGTTATTTTGGCTACAAACTGACCATTAATGTCGATGCAAAATATAAAGTGATCCGTCACATCGCGACAGGAACCGCCGCTGTCCATGATAGCCTGTTTTTTGAAGCCGTTTTGGATCGGTCAAATACAAGCCGGGACATTTATGCGGATAAAGGGTATGCCAGTCAGATGCGTGAACGGGCGCTGAAGGAACAGGGCTATCGGGTCCATATTCAGAGAAAAGCGTCACGCAACAAGCCTTTATCAGACTGCCAAAAAGGACGAAATAAGAAAATAGCGAAACCCCGGGCACGGGTAGAACATATCTTTGGCTCATTCTCTCAGATGGGTGAAAAATTCATCCGAACGATAGGCCAGCTGCGAGCCAATTTTGCGATGACGCTGAAGGCCACCTGCTATGATTTGCACCGTTTGGTTTATTTTAGAAAATCAGGTATTCATGCTTTTTAATCTCGGCATGTGATGAAAAAGCCATTAATTTATATTTTCCGCTGAAAAAGCAAGAAAAAGCCACACACAACAAGGTCAATTTTACGGCGAATGAGGGCAAAATTGACCTTATTTTTTGTATTGGGAGTTTTTAGAGGTTCCCTGTAGATACTGAGCTGACTCCAGAAAAAGAAAATTCACTGTTGCTGAATTGGAAGGAGGACTTAGTACTAC
>NZ_JBHFKW010000124.1:0-1403 GCF_042879395.1 Photorhabdus sp. RM322S | reverse complement strand
CAGAACCACCGGATCACTAAGACCTACTTTCGTACCTGCTCGAGCTGTCACTCTCGCAGTCAAGCTGGCTTATGCCTTTGCACTAACCTCACGATGTCCGACCGTGATTAGCCAACCTTCGTGCTCCTCCGTTACGCTTTGGGAGGAGACCGCCCCAGTCAAACTACCCACCAGACACTGTCCCCGGTCCGGATCACGCACCTGGGTGAGAACATCGCACATTCAAGGGTGGTATTTCAAGGATGGCTCCGTGCAGACTGGCGTCCACACTTCACAGCCTCCCACCTATCCTACACATCAAGGTGCCATGTTCAGTGTCAAGCTATAGTAAAGGTTCACGGGGTCTTTCCGTCTTGCCGCGGGTACACTGCATCTTCACAGCGAGTTCAATTTCACTGAGTCTCGGGTGGAGACAGCCTGGCCATCATTACGCCATTCGTGCAGGTCGGAACTTACCCGACAAGGAATTTCGCTACCTTAGGACCGTTATAGTTACGGCCGCCGTTTACTGGGGCTTCGATCAAGAGCGTCGCACTTGCGTGCTAACCCCATCAATTAACCTTCCAGCACCGGGCAGGCGTCACACCGTATACGTCCACTTTCGTGTTTGCACAGTGCTGTGTTTTTAATAAACAGTTGCAGCCAGCTGGTCTCTGCGACTGGCTTCGGCTCCGGGCGCGGGCCCTTCACCTACCGCCAGCGTGCCTTCTCCCGAAGTTACGGCACCATTTTGCCTAGTTCCTTCACCCGAGTTCTCTCAAGCGCCTGAGTATTCTCTACCTGACCACCTGTGTCGGTTTGGGGTACGATTCGATATGACCTGGTGCTTAGAGGCTTTTCCTGGAAGCCGGGCATCAACCACTTCACCGCCGTAGCGGCTCGTCATCACGCCTCAGTGTCAACGAAAGAGCGGATTTGCCTGCTCTTTCCACCTACACGCTTAAACCGGGACAACCGTCGCCCGGATGGCCTAGCCTTCTCCGTCCCCCCTTCGCAGTCATACCCAGTACAGGACTATTAACCTGTTGCCCATCGACTACGCTTTTCAGCCTCGCCTTAGGGGTCGACTCACCCTGCCCCGATTAACGTTGGACAGGAACCCTTGGTCTTCCGGCGAGCGGGTTTTTCACCCGCTTTATCGTTACTTATGTCAGCATTCGCACTTCTGATACCTCCAGCGGGCCTCACGACGCCGCCTTCGCAGGCTTACAGAACGCTCCCCTACCCAACAACACATTCATGTCGCTGCCGCAGCTTCGGTGCATGGTTTAGCCCCGTTACATCTTCCGCGCGGGCCGACTCGACCAGTGAGCTATTACGCTTTCTTTCAATGATGGCTGCTTCTAAGCCAACATCCTGGCTGTCTGGGCCTTCCCACCTCGTTTCCCACTTAACCATGACTT
>NZ_JBHFKW010000123.1:0-1425 GCF_042879395.1 Photorhabdus sp. RM322S | reverse complement strand
CAAACTTTCCAATGCCTGCTGCATATAACCGCATAGTCTTTCTGGTTCAAACGGCTGCACCACCTGAGCAGTCAGTCCCAAAGTAGAGCCACCATCCTCCACCGACAGCACAAACGGATAGTTAGTACGCTCTTGCCCTCCCAAGAACTCAATGCCCTCCACGGCCTCATTCGGGGTCATCGGATTCCCATTATGCCGGTAGTTCAACAGAGCGCTAAACAGTGGAACACCATCCTGCACACCACTGCAACGCTGGGCCAACACCAGCGACGCATGCTCATGCACCAGCAATCCAGCCAGCCGGGTATGTGTTGTCTGTACGCTGTCGCGTACCGGGGTATCATTGATATCCAGCCGCAGCGGTAAAGTATTAATAAACAGCCCCATACCACTGTCGGCACCGTCTCCCGCCTGCATACGTCCAAACAGTACCGTGCCGAACACCACTTTCTCCTGACCACTGGTATGTGACAACACCTGCGCCCAGGCCAAATGACACAACGCCGCCAGACTGACGCCCAAATGTCTTGCCTGATGACGCAAACGGTTATTTAGTTCGGTCGGCAACATCCGGTGGGATTCAGCCACCAGCGAGCCATCACGATGCACTTCCGTCAGCCCAAACGGCAGGGTCGGTTCATCTACCTCCGCCAGCATGTCAGTAAAGAAGCGGGTGTGTTCTTTCTGACTCACCCCTAGCCGCACCTGCGCCACCAGATTGCGGAAAGGTGTCGGCGTAGGCAAGCTGCCCTCTTGATCCGTCAGATACGCCTGCACTTCGCGGTGCATCACTTCCACCGTTTCATGGTCGCCGATCAAGTGATGCTGCAATTCCAGCAACATCCAACGTCCATCCGTTTCCTGAGCGATGACAAAGTGCAGCAATGGCGCTTGTCTCAAATCGAGACGATGCCGACGCGGATCAAAACGCCGGGTTAACTGCTCACTGACCGGACCGTCAGCCGGGTCCAGAACCAGTTCAGTCACTGATAATGGGGCCTGACGCCAGACCACCTGAACCGGCACTGACAATCCTTGCCAAATAAAGGCAGTACGTAAAATATCGTGTCGATCAACGGCCCGTTGAACCGCCGCCAGATAACGATCCAACAGCAGCCGGTCAGCAAAAGCCATCTGACCGGCTAACAAATAGGGATCACCTTCATTCGCCAGTAAATGGTGGAACAAAATGCCATCCTGCAACGGCGACAGCGCGTAGATATCCTGAATATTTTTGAGCCCGCCCGGTATTTGCTCAACGATAAGGTCAATCTCAGTTTGAGTCAGATCAATTAACGGCAGCAGATCCGGTGTCAACGTCACCGTATCCGGTGTAATACGGTTTTCAGGCACCGGGATTTCATTATGCTCAGCCAGAGACTGCGCCAGAACACGAAGTGTTGGATTCTGGAATAGCGTTTGTAC
>NZ_JBHFKW010000122.1:0-1458 GCF_042879395.1 Photorhabdus sp. RM322S | reverse complement strand
CCTGATAAAAAATCGGGGGATTTTTTTGAATCTTTTTCTATTTTGCTGATCTTAGTAATAACTATTTCATTGAGGTACGGTAAAATGTTCCAAACTCACGCAGAACAATGGGCTTATGAGACTTTTTCTCGCGCAAATTTGGGTGATAGCCGACGAACCCAGCGTCTTATCAAATTCACCGCCTCTTTAGCCAACCATATCGGGCAATCTATTGTGCAATCACTCAAAACACCTGCGGATATTGAAGCCGCTTATCGATTTACGCGTAACCGGGCCATTGACGCAACGGCCATTGCAGAGGCCGGATTTGCAGCAACGGCTGAACAAGCTAAGTCCTATGACTGTTTGCTGGCATTGGAAGATACAACCTCACTGGAGTTCACTCATCAGACGGTTCGGGATGAAATGGGGTATACCGCATCACGAAAAAGTGCCACCGGCCTGCATGCCCATTCCGTTTTGCTTTTTGCCCCCAGAGAAGAACAGGTCATTGGCCTGATTGAACAAACGCGCTGGACGAGAGAGCTGAGTCATTATGGCAAGAAAGCGCAACGGGCTTCCCGGCCGTATAAAGACAAGGAAAGTTATAAGTGGGAACGCGCCTCTCAGGCAACAGAAACTCGTCTTGGCAGTGATATGAATAAGGTCATTTCAGTTTGTGATCGCGAGGCAGACATTATTGACTATCTGACCTATAAAATCACGCATCAGCAGCGTTTTATTGTGCGTTCAATGCAAAGCCGTTGCATTGAACAAAGCTCAGATAAACTTTATCTGTTCAGTGAATCTTTGCAGCCCGCAGATAAAAGAACCGTTCAGGTTAAACAACGAGGTGGGCGTAAGGCGCGTGAAGCTCTCTGCGACGTCCGTTACGCCCCTGTCACGCTCAAAATGCCGGCCAATAAACGAGGGGAGCCGATACCGCTGTATTATGTGAGTTGTCAGGAAACGAATCACGACAAGGAGCTGAGCTGGCACATTCTGACATCGGAGCCGGTAAAAGGTAAAGAAGATGCCCGCCGTATTCTGGACTACTATGAAAAACGCTGGCTCATTGAAGAGTTTCACAAGGCATGGAAAAGTGGCGGGACACAGGTAGAAGCGCTGCGGATGCAACGTAAAGAAAATCTGGAAAAAATGGTGGTGATCCTGGCGTTTATCGCGGTGCGTGTTCATCAGTTGCGCTATGTGGGTCTCAATAGATCAGAGGCGGAAAAACAGAGTTGTGAAACGCTATTAAGCCCGCTAGCGTGGAAATTATTGTGGGTAAAGCAAGAAAAGAAAAAGGTCCCTAAGACAGCGCCAAGTGTTTACTGGGCCTATATCAATTTGGGAAAACTAGCGGGTTGGTATGACTCAAAACGAAATGGCCGAGTGGGATGGGAAAGGCTGTGGCAAGGATGGTTCATGTTACAAACCATCCTTGAAGGTTATTTACTGTCCAAGTCTCTTGATCTA
>NZ_JBHFKW010000121.1:0-1478 GCF_042879395.1 Photorhabdus sp. RM322S | reverse complement strand
TGTTCAGCCACCAGAGAAATAATATGGCGGGGATCTGGTTTTTCAAACAGAGTCGTTTCCATTAACTCAAGTTTTATGATCGGTCTTAAACATGGCGCTATTTGGTATTGTTGAATGTATTTAATTTCAATCTCTATATATCTGTATTCATCACGTTTAATAATTTCACTAGTAATACTAAAATTTCCATCAGCAACAATAAGAGAAAGAAGTTATTCATGAAAACATTTTCGTATTCTTTTCCGTTCAGAACGGCTAATAGATTGCCAGTCAATGTCATTATAGGGTATGACTTTAAGATCAACATCTTCAGACATCCGCATGATTTTAACGTGTGATTTAGCTAATGCTGAACCTCCACTAAAAACGATTGCAAACACGTCAGATTCAACATTTGCAATCAAAGTTAATAGATGGACTACCCAGTAATCTTTTTCAATGATTGCCGGGTTATTTATTCCTAACGCAAATGCAACTTCAGTAAACTCTTTTTTCAGTTGATCTAACTTTTCCATTTATTATTTTTCTGCCTATTTGCAAGCGAGTGCTAAATCTCCGGGGATCAAATTTAAATCTAATTGATGCCGGGATTTGGGTAATTTCACCTTTCATAAATTTGAGAGTTAAATCATCAAAAGTAAAATCAACTTTTTTAAGTTTTAATACTTCAGAAACAATTGAATCTACACCGCCGGGTTTTGCTGGAATAGGCTCACCTGTTAATGTACTCATCCTGGCTTTGGTGTATAAACCATGACCAATTTTTATGAGTAAACCATTCTTTATCAATCGATTAAACCCTCGGCCAACTTGATCATAACTAGCTATATCGGAAAAATCTTTACGTTCAAAAACATAACGTCTTGATTTAAATAATCTCCGCTTCATCTTTTCATAAGAAGTCATAACCCCTCCTTTCGAGATGCAGAATTGCTGCATATAATAATAGCATAATACGGCATAAATCAACATTCAAGTTAAATAAAATTTATTATAAATCATGTAATTATGGGCTGTTGACGTTTTGAGAGGACTTATTGAACAGCATGATGATTGGGTATAATTGCTTTCGCCAAAAACCAACCCTGCCTTACCATCATGCCGAGAACAATGTTATCAAAGCCCCTATGGAATACGCTAGCTGTATTCATGCAACAAAGTGGGCTTATTTATCACAAAGAAGAACATCACCTGACCTTTGAAGGTATCCTTTACCGCATGAGAACCGGTTGTCCCTGGCGTGACTTACCGCCTGAATTTGGGAAATGGAATACCGTCTTCCGACGTTTTAATGAATGGGCAAAGAAAGATAGTTTTAATTTAATATTCAAATTGTTATCTGAATATTCTGATACAGAGTGGCTGTTCATTGATGGGAGTATTGTGCGGGCGCAGCTTCTAAAGAAAATGAATCGATAGGAAAAAGTCGGGGTGGACGTTCAACCAAGATCCATTAAGATACGATAAATTGGAGCGTA
>NZ_JBHFKW010000120.1:0-1512 GCF_042879395.1 Photorhabdus sp. RM322S | reverse complement strand
ATTTGAATGCGGGGGATGTGGGGGCTTACCCCATGCTGAGATCCATTGATGAAATACCAACATTGGGATATAACGGCCCGTTCCGTGGTGGGGAATCTACTAATTATGCAAAAGGGGTTAGCATTGGTGATAGCGACTATGGTCAGATCTGGGTTAACTCATCCGGGCGGTTATTTGCACAATTTTCCAATAATAATGGTGCAAGACCGGGAGGTGAATGTGTTTATACGAGCGATATTGCGGAAACCGTAAATTTGGCAAAAGGTGCGTATCTAAAATCAGGTGGTCTTGTCAATGGGAATGTGGATGCAACAGGATATGTTTCCGGCAAAGGAGTGTATGAAGCACCTGGTATTCGAGTATATAGTTCGATAAACAAGCCGTCACTGGAGGAATTGGGGGCGTTTCCGGGTGTACGCAACGGTGTAACCGATAATGGCAAATTCACGGACATACGTGAAACTGGTATCTATATTGTATATATAGCTGATCCTAATTCTGTAACAGACTTACCTGTTTATAACGGTTATAAAATTTACTCGTATGGATTTCTTGTTGTATTTAGAAATAATGATCAACAAATTCATCAAACATATTATTCCCACCACGGGGATATTGCAACGCGACAGACATGGGATGGGCCGGCAAAATATTTATCCTGGACTATTCAATATAGTACGAAAAACAAACCTTCTGCAACTGATGTGGGAGTATATACCAAAGCGGAATCTGATAGTCGGTATGTAGACAAAACTAATATAGGGGTAGCAAACCTGCGTCTTGGTAGTGTAGCTACCGAAGGTGGCTGGACAAACGAAACAAAAAGCTGGACTGCGCCTGCTGGTAATGTTCTTGTTGGTATGAGTACAACAATGTGGAGCTCCGGAAGGCAACATCTTGCAGGAGTGCATTATCGCCCAGTGCAGGCATATATCAATAATGCATGGGTAACAATATCAACTATTTAGGTGAATGTTATGATAACTGAGATTTTTACCCCTTATACCCCAAAAGATGGTATCCCATATGTTCAATATTTAAAAGATGATAAGGGGAACGACTGGTATAAAATTCAAAAGAAATTTGCAGAAGAAACGATTAAATTTACGTTTAATAAAGCAGGAATAATCACTTCATTATCAAAAGACATATCCAGTCTTTTTCCAATATATTTATCTGTAGCGGAATTAGAACCAAAGAATATACCAGAATGCCTTGATATCTCTGGTATATGGTTTTTTAATGGTAAGAAAATAATTCCGCGTATATATTCGTTAGAAGAAAAAATACGGATAACTGAAAGCAATAAAATAGAAAAAATGGCTGTAATCAACATGACTATCCAACCTCTACAAGATGCCATTGATTTAGATATAGCAACAGATAAAGAAATTGAGCAATTAATGGCATGGAAAAAATACAGAGTTTTATTAAGTAGAGTAGATACTTCTCAACCTGATAGAATCCAGTGGCCTGAAACACCTAAAAAATAGAAAATAGGGCCTATATAGG
>NZ_JBHFKW010000119.1:0-1518 GCF_042879395.1 Photorhabdus sp. RM322S | reverse complement strand
TATAACGATAATATAAATATTTTCTTAGTGAAATTTCTTTATCATTACCGATATAACGGACATCTTCCATATCAGCAGGTAGATCATTGCGCAGATAAAATTCTTCGCCATATTTTTTTTTTGCATAACCAACCCATCGATGAATAGCTTCCTCATTTTTTTTTCGCGATTCCATGAAATCATTAATGTTTAACACTAGGCTACTGATAATTCCTAGTGTGACTGGGATTAGATTAATGCTCCTAAAACGGCGTTGTGGATTACGGATATGACATTCTTTATTATCAAGGTAGTCCAGTATTTCCACATGCTTAATGGTTTCTTCATCCTTAATATCTGGTGGTGCGGCCAGAAGTTCTTTTTCCCAGCGGGCCAGCCGTTTAGCTGGCAGCGGATGAATAGTAGGAAACCATTTTTTAAGTAAACTTTTTAGTCGTTGCTTCATAGTGTGCGCTCTCCGTCAAAACTGCCCTTAATGGTATTTTCTGCTGTAGGTTCTTCTCCCTGGAGATAACGCATAGGGGCGACGACATTTTCTGATTGCTCATAATACCAGTACAGTTTGCTACTGCGAGGGTAAACGCCCATTGTTTCTGAGATGACTACTTCCAGCGTTGCCGTATCGCCATTCAGGGTCAGTTTGGCCTGCTTCTTAGCTTCCCTGAATTTGGTACTACGGAAGGTATCAGGGATATATTTGCGGTGGTTAATTTCAACATAATTGATTTTTCCTTCCCGGTAGTGAGGAGTTCTGAATGGAGTCACAAAGATCTCGCAGATATTTGAGAGACCCATCTGAAAAGCTGGCAGGGTAAAACAATAGGTGGTGACACCAAATCCCTGCTGTATTTTTAGTTGTGGCTGAATAAACAGATTTAGAAATTCTTGGTTTTCTATAATAAAACAGTTATTAATAACATCACTCATTTCTCTAGCATCTTGTAACTGATTTGATATAGATGGTCGTTCATCCACAGGCCAAAAATCATACTTATCTCCAGCCCCCCAAAAACAGTTATTCAGCACTTTTTCCAAATCTGACCAGGCGCTGCTGGCCTGGACAATACTGCCCCCGATAAGCAAACTGGCTCCCACAACCAGCCATGTCAGCAGTCCTGCTGTCATGACCGAGCCGGCGGCAAAGAAGACTAATCCTACCGTTGTTAGGATAATGGAGCCTGTTCCGATAGCGATATCACTGTAAGCTTCTACACTATTACCCACTTTGAAAGCGTTATTGGCATCATAGAAGGAGACCAGCGCCCCTAAATAACCTGCCACGCTACCGGCAACCCGGGAGAACTGACTGACCATAGCTGTATTGACAGCAGGCACTTTTATGCCGTTCATCAGCGCCTTGACTATCGGGGAATTTACCTTGCTCGCCAGTGTTGAACCCAGAGAGGTCAAATCGGCACTCATACCAATCACCGCGGTACTAAAACGCAGCAGACTCATATAGGACGGTCCGGGCTGTAACGGGTTGTTGCGGGCATATTCTGTCTGCGTGAGCACGTC
>NZ_JBHFKW010000118.1:0-1583 GCF_042879395.1 Photorhabdus sp. RM322S | reverse complement strand
GAATATCTCCATGACGGCTGATAGCGGTGATATCCGTTCCTTTTATATTACTTTGCCAGATATTGATATTATTGACGGCAGCCATAGATAAATTATTGGGTGCCGAAAGTGTTGAGTTTTTAAGGGTAATATCGCTTTCAGAAATTATGTTTACATCATTAGCTGCGTTGATTTTATCTTTGAGGGTGATTTCTCCACCGTGTAATAAGATATTTTTAGCCGACAGTATTTCCGGCAGATTTTCACTGCTGGCCGGAAGATCATAATAGAAATCTGAACTGGGGGGCGATTTATGTGGGTAGTCAGTATCAATATTAATGCTGTCGCTAAAGTCGGCGATAAGATTACCTTTCGCGATGATACTTGCCCGTTCAAGGATCAGGTTGTCTTTTCTTATATCGTATTTTACTTCACCCGGCGGTAAAATATGATAACTTTTATCATCCCATGGGTGATAGGTGTTGATTTTTTCAAGGATCTTATTAGAAGAGAGTTTATAGATACCGGAGGGGGTATTAAGTGAATCGGCTATAGATACATACGTGTCCTTAGGGAAGTATTCAAAGAGATTGAAATATCCTGATGCTTCTTCCGATATTTTGCTTGTATTGGAAAGTTTTTTCCCCGTCAGGAAAATATCTTTTCCGGCTTCAATTTTGCTCAATGCCTGATTTGATAATATATCACTGTTAATATAAATATTTCCACCCGATGTGAGGACACTGGGTTGCATACTTTTTAAATTATATCCAACTGAGTACCAACGAGATCCAGATCGTGGCCTGCTGAAATCCGCATTATCTGTAGTATCTTTATATTGATTTGATATTTACCTGCGTCAGTTTTCAAACGTGATTTGATTGTTTATTGGTGTGTTTAAATAGAAAGTTTTTAACTTTTTAAAAAGAGATTTATTTTAGCATAATAAATGGCATGTAATTTAGTCAATATCATTTTAAAAATGATTAGGATTATCAGAATAAAATCGTTTATTTGTTAAAATAGACTCGCCATCTGATTTTAGATTTTCACTTAACCCCATTCACCCGTATCTATTTAAATCATGCTTAAATAAATCGGTTAATTCATTTAATAACGCATTATTACATCAACAATATTGAAAAGTCTAGCTAATTCATTTGCCAGAAAGGTTATAATGATTAAACGGGTATTTAAGCGTTAAATCACATTAATGGTATAAAAAGAGGCATGATTTAAATCAAACCGTATAAAAATAATGCTAAAAACAATCCAGTTCGTATTCGGTTAAATGATTTATTTGCCGCTTTTGTTATTCGGGATTTTTATAATCGATTATTTAACTGGCTGATAAAAAAGTTTAATCTCCAGTTGAAAACATTATTAAAATCGGGTGATGTTTTAAATATATTATCTTGTTAACCTATTTTATATTTTTATTTACCTTTTTTATGGGGTATATAAGCTTTAATAAAACCAATTCTTTTCTCATTTTTTATTGATGGATTTATGATAAGTTTAATCATAATGGTATATTGTGTTTTTACGTTTAATAAACGTTAATTATACTCGCTTTTTATCTTTTTTGATGCTGTTTTACTGGT
>NZ_JBHFKW010000117.1:0-1615 GCF_042879395.1 Photorhabdus sp. RM322S | reverse complement strand
CCCAGGCGGGCAGCGAGTTATACAACAGCCCTAAATCGTTCTGGTTTTCTGTGGTCACAAACTGGCTGAGACGATGGGCATCTTCCTCTGATAAGCCAAACATCCATCTCAGGCCACTAGCGGCATCGGCTGTCTTTATCCCACCTTCCATTTCAGCCTGATAGGTCAGCGTACATAATCCGCCTTTTCCTGCACAGTCAGACAACATTTCGGCCCGTTGTGCAGCGCTCAGTTCTCCGTATTTGATCCAGATGGCTTCGGTAGACGTATCTTGCTTATTGGCTTCTTGAAGTTCTCTGGTCAGATTGTAAACACTCATGGAATGCAGGTGATTGAAGAGGATCACGATTTCACCGGCATTGGCACCACTGTTAGCGCCTTCTGCGCTATTAGTCGCAATCGCCCCGGCAACGCCGCCGATAATTTTGCCGCCGGCCTGAATGCTCATTGGGTCACTGAAAGTTTTATCCAGCGTGATTGCCGCCAGTTCCGCTGTTAATGCACCTGCCGCGGCCCCTTTTGCATTACCGCCACCGATCTCGGCCGCCAGAGCGGAGACAGCCGCATGGCTAATTGCTTTACCCGGCACACCCAGAACCTGGCCGTTATTGCCAATCAGATTGGCCCCTTCCGCATTAATCTGGCTGCCAATATTAGACAGCAGGGCCGTGGTGAAATTGTCTTTAAAGCTGCCGCCATTAAGGGTTATCCCCAGACTGGAACCAATAATAGACTGGCCCGCGACTCGTTGAGCCACTTTGCTCCAGTCGCCGTTGCTCAGGGAAGGTAATTTTGCCTTTAACGGATCCAGTTTTGCGCCATTCGCCGCGTTATCCCATCCCATCACCGTATCAAAACCTGCTAATGTGCCACCCATTGCCATTGAAGTCAGGGTGGATTTAACGGTATCGCTGCTTCCCATCGCTTTTAAGGTTTTGGACAGGTCACCCTGATTATCCACCAGAGCGACCGCCGCCTGAGAGGCCAGAGCCGCCATGCCGGAAGCTGTCGCGCCGTAAGCCATGGAACCCACGGTAGCGGCAGTACTGGCGGTAGCCCCCGCTGCCGTCGCCGCTGAACCTGCCGTGCCTGCGGCTGATCCGGCCACCGAAGCCGTTATGCCTGCGCCTGCCGTCACGGTGGCGACAGCAATCGCGATAACCGCCGAAACCACCGGGTTCAGGTGCTGGCTTTTATAATCCCAGCTGTCATAAGCATCTTTAACTAAGTTCCATTGCACATCCTGACGTTCATTGAGTCCTTTCAGCCAGGCGGTTTCCGGGGTATTACCGAAGACGGAGACGGCATTTTGTAATGACTGACCATTTTTAGCTTTAATGTCCGCGCTGACACCGTTGGCGGTCTCTACAGTGAGTTTTCCACCGAGATGAATAGCAGGAAGCACCCAGGTATTTTCAGTGTAACCTTTATCTGTCTGCTTGATGTAGAACCCTTTGGAATGGGTAATCGTTTGCGCAAAGGTGCTGTTGTTTACCGCCTTAAAATTAACCTGACCGTGCGTACTGGTCAGTTTGGCATGTTGATGGGTGGCGATTTTGCTGGCTTCATAGGTGCTGTCATCCCGGCTTAACAGGTTAATATCGCCGCCGGCGGT
>NZ_JBHFKW010000116.1:0-1782 GCF_042879395.1 Photorhabdus sp. RM322S | reverse complement strand
CTACCGCCGCTGGTGATCCAATACCCTGATTACGCCGCCTGGCAGCGTCAGTGGCTGTCGGCTGAACGGGTTCAGGCTCAATCCGACTATTGGCGTACCTTGCTGGCTGACGCGCCGGTGTTACTGGATTTGCCAACCGATCGACCACGCCCTCCTCAGCAGTCGTTTGTGGGGAATAGGGTGCCTATTGACCTGGATGCGGAATTGACACAATCCCTTAAGCATTTGAGTGAACAGCAAGGCGTCACGTTATTCATGACCCTGTTGTCGGCCTGGGCGACGGTCCTGTCGCGCCTGTCAGATCAGGAGGATGTGGTTATCGGCACACCGAGCGCAGGCCGCAGTCGTCAGGAAGTGGAATCCCTGATCGGTTTTTTTATCAATACGCTGGCGTTACGCATTAATTTATCGGGTGCACCGAGTGTGATTGAGTTGCTGGCGTATGTGCGGCAAACCGCATTGGCGGCACAGGCACATCAGGACCTGTCGTTTGAACAGGTGGTGGAAATAGTGCAGCCACCGCGTAGATTAGCGCATACCCCGCTGTTCCAGGTGATGTTTGCCTGGCAGAACAATGAGATCCCGGAATGGAAACTACCCGGGTTGGCTGTCTCATCTGTTGATCCCGCTCTTGGCACAGTCAAGTTTGATCTGGAACTGGCACTGTTTGAGGAGAATGGCAGGATTTTGGGTACGTTGAGTTATGCTGCGGCCCTGTTTGACCAACAGACGATTGAGCGCTACGTGGGGTATCTGCACACGGTACTGCAAGCGATGGTGGCTCATCCTCAACAGTCAATTGGGGAAATCGATATTTTGGCCCCGGCAGAGCGCAGGCTATTGCTGGCAACCTGGAACGCCACGGAAACCCCCTATCCTGACCTGCTGTGTATTCATCAGTTATTTGAACAACAGGCCGAGAAAACACCGGATGCGACGGCACTGGTGTATGAAGACCAGACTTTCAGCTATGCCGAGCTGAATGCCCGTGCTAACCGGTTGGCGCATCAACTGATTGCGCTGGGCGTGGAGCCGGACCAGCGGGTGGCGATTTGCGTGGCGCGTTCACCGGCGATGGTAGTGGGATTGCTGGCGGTACTGAAAGCGGGTGGGGCTTATGTGCCGTTGGATCCTGCCTATCCGGGTGAGCGTTTGGGGCATATTTTGATTGATGCGGCACCGGCTATTTTGCTGGCGGATAACGCCGGACGTACAGCGTTGGGTGAGAACGTCCTTGTGAGCCTGACGGTGCTTGACCCGAATGAATTGCCTGACCAGCCGGACAGTCACCCGCAGATTCCTGCCTTGACTTCACGGCATCTGGCGTATGTGATTTATACCTCCGGCTCAACCGGCACGCCGAAAGGGGTGATGGTTGAACATCATAGTGTGGTTAATCTGGCTCTGGCGCAAATTACCCGGCTTGACGTGAAGGTGACCAGTCGGATATTGCAGTTTATTTCCTTTGGTTTCGATGCCAGTGTCGCGGAAATGATGACTGCATTGGGTGGTGGGGCCAGTCTGGTTATTCCTGCCGACACGGTTCGTCAGGATCCATTACGCCTTTGGCATTATCTGGAAGAACAGAGAGTGACGCACGCTTTCCTGACACCGGCTTTTCTCCAGGAAGGGGGGGATTTACCGGCGCTAACGATAAAGCCAACCTTGATACTGGGTGGTGAAGCACCCAGTACGGCGCTGCTTCAGGCATTGCGGAGTCGGGTAAATCTGTTCAATGATTATGGTCCGACAGAAACCACGGTGTGTGCCACCACCTGGCAT
>NZ_JBHFKW010000115.1:0-1953 GCF_042879395.1 Photorhabdus sp. RM322S | reverse complement strand
TCGGGATGAACGTTGAATGAGCTGCCATCCTGCAAGAGGATATCGTCAAACTGGCTGAATTTTTTGGGTAAGGGGGGGGGCAAAGCTTTTTCAATCAACTGAGCCATAGCAAACGTCGCCAGCGTCTTCATAAAATCGGCGAAAGCGCTTTTACGCAACTGATTATGGAAGGGTTTATAGGCGACAGTGTGTTTTTCACTCAGACACATGCCGTTAAATTGCCGGTGCAGGTCAGCGATGGAGGTGCAGTTTCCTTTGCTCAGTGCGGCTATCAGACTGAGAACCAGAGACTGTGGCCCAATATTTCTGAGCCGTTCCATAAAGCCACATCGGCGGGCGGTTTTTTCAAGAAAAACGTCATTGAAGAATTGCATTAACTGAAGTTTTGTGGGGATAATTGTCATCGGCTTTATTCTCTGATCTTGGTATTTTGTTTGGCGACAATTATCAGATCATAAATAAAGCCTTTTTTCTATCTAAAATAACCGGTTGGCGCTAAAGATCCTGTTTATGAGGGGCTGTTGACGTTTTGAGAGGGCTTATTGAACAGCATGATGATTGGGTATAATTGCTTTCGCCAAAAACCAACCCTGCCTTACCATCATGCCGAGAACAATGCTATCAAAACCCCTATGGAATACGCTAGCTGTATTCATGCAACAAAGTGGACTGATTTATCACAAAGAAGAACATCACCTGACCTTTGAGGGTATCCTTTACCGCATGAGAACCGGTTGTCCCTGGCGGGATTTACCGCCTGAATTTGGGAAATGGAATACCGTCTTTCGACGTTTTAATGAATGGGCAAAGAAAGCTATTTTTAATTTAATATTCAAATTCTTATCTGAATATTCTGATACGGAGTGGCTGTTCATTGATGGCAGTATTGTGCAGGCTCATCAACACAGTGCAGGCGCGGCCTCTAAAGAAAATGAATCGATAGGAAAAAGTCGAGGTGGACCGTCAACCAAGATCCATTTGGCCGTGGACAGTGACGGTTTACCTGTGCATTTTGAGCTTTCTGGGGGTCAAACACACGACATCGTTCATGCAGAAAGTCTGGTGTCACAGTCACCGCCATCGGATTTTGTGATTGCAGATAAAGGTTACGATAGCGAAGCCTTCAGGCTTGCCGTGAAACAACAAGGTGCAACGCCGGTCATTCCCTATAAGAAAAACCGTCGAAAAGCCGATAAGCGTATTGATAAATGTTTATATCGTTACCGCCACTTGGTGGAAAATGCGTTTGCCAGAATTAAACATTTTCGTGCAATAGCAACAAGATACGATAAGTTGGAGCGTAATTACGCCAGTATGCTGGCTCTGGGTTTTATCATTATCTGGTTGCCTATGTGGGCTGAATAAATTAGGTACCCGAAAGGTAAACAACCCCTAGCTTAGCGTCAGATATTTATTGGCCCGAAAAACCCAGAATTACGGAATAAGGGATCAATGGCCCTATTCTTATTTCTGATACGGTAACCAATTCCGTACAGTTACGGACTATATCGGGGATGATTCCAAAGCAGTATAAGATGTACGTGGATGGCATCCACTTGTAGATCATGGGATTACAAGTGTAAGCGATTAGCATAATGAGCGTTTAGGCTATTTCAGAGTTAAAGGTTGCGTAGCTGAGTTTCTTTATTGGCTTTCTGATACAGAGTAAACAACATCGGCAATAGTGAGCTGATAGCAACCAGACAATGGCCTAACTGACAAAGACTTTCTGGGGTGAATTCTACCACGTCATTAGCGGCAAAAGTAACAAGAGTATCTCCCAGAAAATGTAACCCATGACAGAGCCCAGCACTGTTAGCTTCGCAGGCTTCTTCCAGTAGTTCAATATTTTGTGCGCTCATATCCGCCGTATCCAGTACTGATACAACACTCGCCATGTCGGAATAGAAGATATCACAGTAGTTCTCAATGTCCGCAGTATTCTTAATATTC
>NZ_JBHFKW010000114.1:0-1966 GCF_042879395.1 Photorhabdus sp. RM322S | reverse complement strand
AGATAGCGGTCAGTCGTGAGCGGGCCAGTCAGGCCGGTGACTCGCAACAGTCCTTATCGGCCCGTCTGTTAAGCCAGCAGGCGTTGCAACAGGAGATTGACCGGTTGCAATACCGGGCAGAGACCGGGGCACCCTGGTACAGCCGTTTCGGATTGAATCAGAATGCGGCCCAGCTCAGGGCGTTGTGGCCGGTTTACCAGCACAACAATACGCAGTTGATACGTGATGAAGCCGCTCAGCGTTTGCATCAGCGCCTGACCGAACTGGTCAATCTGCCGCCCGGTAGCCCGCAGCGCCGCAGGTTGATAAAACCGGCTTACAATCAGTTGAAAGCGTATCTGATGATGGCTCAGCCGGAAAAAGCCCAGGCCGCCTTTATGCGCCGGGTGTTGATGGAAAACTGGCCGCAGAGGGCCGGGGTGACCGAAGGCCTGTGGCACAACACCGGGGAGGCATTAGTGACTTTTTATGCGGAGAATTTGCCACGCCACCCGGAGTGGAAAACCAGCGTGGATAAAGGGCTGGTCAGTGAAGTGCGTCAGATATTGCTCAATCAGCTCGGGCAGCGTCAGGCGGAAACGGTGCTGTACCAGAAAATATTGCAACAGGTGGCGCACAGTTACGGCGATTTAAGGCTGGCACAGATGGCCGGGGCTACTGATGCGAGCCGTCTGTTGACCACCGATAAGGTGGTGCCGGGGATGTTTACCCGTCAGGCGTGGGAAGGGCAGGTGCAGAAAGCGATAGAAGCGGTGGTGGCTTCCCGGCAGGAAGAGATTGACTGGGTACTGAGTGACGGTCGTCAACCCGTATTGAAGGCGGTTTCACCGGCGGAGTTGAAAGCCCGATTGACGGAACGTTATTTCACCGATTTCGCCGGGGCGTGGCTGAACTTCCTCAACAGTCTGCGCTGGAATAAAGTGCATAACCTTGCTGATACCATTGACCAGTTAACCGTCATGGCGGATGTGCGTCAGTCGCCGTTGATTGCCCTGATGGACACGCTGGCTTATCAGGGCGAAACCGGCCAGCAGGGGACGGCGTTAACGGATTCGCTGGTGAAGTCGGCACAAAACCTGTTCCAGAAAAATAAGCAGCCGGTGATTGACCCGACTCGTCTTCCATCGGGGCCACTGGATAACGCGTTTGGTCCGTTATTAGCGCTGATGGGCAAAAGTACGGCGGAAAACGGGATGACGGCGGACCCGTCACTCAGTCTGCAAACCTTCCTGACGCGGGTGACGCGGGTGCGGCTGAAACTGCAACAAATTGCCAATACCGATGACCCGCAGGAGAGGATGCAGGCATTGGCGCAGGCGGTGTTTCAGGGGAAAAGTGTGGACCTGACCGACACGCAGTCGTATGGCAGTTTGATGGCGGCCAGTCTGGGGGCGGAATGGCAGGGTTTTGGGCAGGCGGTGTTCGTGCAGCCGTTAACCCAGGCCTGGCAAACCGTGCTGCAACCGTCAGCGGCCAGTCTCAATGCGCAGTGGCAGTCGTCGGTGGTCTCAGACTGGCAGGCTGCTTTTGATGGACGTTACCCGTTTGTCGAGGAACCAAACGAAGCCTCGTTGCCGATGCTGGGGCAGTTTATTCAGGCGGATAGCGGACGGATAGAACAGTTTCTGCGCAGTCAGTTAGGGGGCGTGCTGTATAAAGAGGGTAAACACTGGGGGGTGGATGAAGTGAACAGTCAGGGGCTGCATATTAACCCGGCGTTTTTAACCGCGATAAATCAACTGAGTCAGGTCTCGGATGTGCTGTTTGCTAACGGCAGCGAGGGGATACGATTTGAATTGCGGGCGAAACCGGCGCGGGATGTGGCGGAAACGGACCTGACGATAGACGGGCAAAGGTTGCGTTACTTTAACCAGAGGGAGAGCTGGCAGCGTTTGCGCTGGCCGGGGGACAGTGATAACCCCGGCGTGGTGCTGACGTGGACGAGTGTGAACACCGGGGCGAGAGT
>NZ_JBHFKW010000113.1:0-1976 GCF_042879395.1 Photorhabdus sp. RM322S | reverse complement strand
GACGTGCTCACGCAGACAGAATATGCCCGCAACAACCCGTTACAGCCCGGACCGTCCTATACGAGTCTGCTGCGCTTTAGTACCGCGGTGATTGGTATGAGTGCCGATTTGGCTTCCCTCGGTTCGACCCTGGCAAGTAAGGTAAACTCCCCGATAGTCAAGGCGCTGATGAACGGCATAAAAGTGCCTGCTGTCAATACAGCTATGGTCAGTCAGTTCTCCCGGGTTGCCGGTAGCGTGGCAGGTTATTTAGGGGCGCTGGTCTCCTTCTATGATGCGAGTAACGCTTTCAGAGCGGGTAATAAAGTCGAAGGTTATAGTCAGGTAGCGATAGGAACAGGTTCCATTATTCTGACCACAGCGGTCTGGATCGGGGCTGCCGCAGGTACCTTCCTGACTGGGGGCGTACTAACAGCGATTATAGCCGGGGCTAGCTTGCTTATTGGTGGCAGCATTGTGCAGGCCAGCAGCGCCTGGTCAGATTTGGAAAAAGTGCTGAATAACTGTTTTTGGGGGGCAGGAAAAAAATATGATTTTTGGGATACAGAAAAAGCAAGACCAACCATTTTACTACAATTTAAAACAGCCAGAGAAATGGATAATAATACGCGAAATCATTTTGTTATCGAAAACCAAGAGTTTTTAAATCTGTTTATTCAGCCACAACTGAAAATACATCAGGGGTTTGGTGTCACGACCTATTGTTTTACCCTGCCTGCTTTTCAGATGGGTCTCTCAGATATTCGCGGGATCTTTGTAACTCCATCCAAAGCTCCCTACTACTGGGAAGGAAAAATCGATTATGTTGAGATTAACCGCCGCAAATATACCCCTGATGCTTTTCGCAATGCCAAATTCAGGAAAGCTAAGGAGCAGGCTAAATTGACCCTGAATGGCGATACGGCAACGCTGGAAGTAGTCATCTCAGAAACAATGGGCGTTTATCCCCGCAGTAGCGAACTGTACTGGTACTATGAACAATCGACAAATGTCATCGCCCCTTTGCGCTATCTCCAGGAAGAAAAACCCACAGCAGAAAATACCATTAAGGGCAGTCTTGACGGGGAGCGCATATTATGAAGCAACAACTCAAAAACTTACTCAAAAAATGGTTTCCTACTATTCATCCACTACCAGCTAAACGGCTGGCACGCTGGGAAAAAGAACTTCTGGCCGCACCACAGGATATTAAGAATGAAGAAACCATTAAGCATGTGGAAATATTGGACTACCTTGATAATAAGGAATGTCATATTCGCAATACCCAACGCCGTGCCCGGAGTATTACCCTGATTCCAGTTACATTGGGGATAATTACCAGCATGCTATTGACAGTAAATGACTTCATAAAAGAACGACAGAGTAATGAATCAGAAATTTATCATTGGGTTGATGTAGCTAAAAAGGAGTATGGAGAAAAATTTTATCTACGCGATGACCTTCCTGATTATTTGAACGGAATGAACTATATTGGTGATGATAAAGATCTATCACTGAGAAAATACCTGCATTACCGTTATAATCATTATGAATATAGTGACTATTATTTGAAAATTGATATAGGTTTCTTACTACTCTATCTGCTGATTATTCCCCCTTTCGTATGGGCTATATTTTTTTCACGCCGTCAGGCACCATTAATTATCGATCGCGAACGGCAGATTTTTTACACCTGGTATAAAGGCAAAGCCTATGCTGCCCGTTATCCACAAATCGGTATGGTAGAAAAAACTAATATTCTGTTCCTCAAAGTCTACGGCCTGGACGAGAACAATCAACTTATCGGGCGTGGTTTTATCCCTAACGTCAGTAGTTATTCCTTTGCTTTCTTAAGCAGTGGCAATGATAAAGCGCTGGCAGTCGCCTTTATGGTGAAATTCTTATTAAACGGCAAAGAAGCGGTCAGTAAGGTGGATTATAAACGCCGGGGACCGCTTATTTGGTGGAGCAAAGATAAAAGACCCGCTGATTTAGAC
>NZ_JBHFKW010000112.1:0-1981 GCF_042879395.1 Photorhabdus sp. RM322S | reverse complement strand
ATCAATACGGCTATGGTCAGTCAGTTCTCCCGGGTTGCCGGTAGCGTGGCAGGTTATTTAGGGGCGCTGGTCTCCTTCTATGATGCCAGTAACGCTTTCAAAGTGGGTAATAGTGTAGAAGGTTACAGTCAGGTAGCAATAGGAACAGGTTCTATTATTTTGACCACAGCGGTCTGGATCGGGGCTGCCGCAGGCACCTTCCTGACTGGGGGCGTACTCACTGCGATAATCGTAGGGGCCAGTTTGCTTATCGGAGGCAGTATTGTACAGGCTAGCAGTGCCTGGTCAGATTTGGAGAAAACGCTGAATAACTGTTTTTGGGGGTCAGGGAAAAAATATGATTTTTGGGGAGAAAAAGGAAGACCTGAAATATCAGAACAACTTAAAACAGCAAGAAGAATGAACAATGATACCCAAAATCATTTTATTATCGAAAACCAGGAGTTTTTAAATCTGTTTATTCAGCCACAATTGAAAATACATAGGGAATACAGAAAAACGACCTACCACTTTACCTTACCTGCCTTCCAAATGGGAGTTTCGGAAATATATGGGCTTTTCGTTAAAGAAAATGAAATATACTATCTCGGTGCACAAATTATCACTATTACCATTAATCGTCGCCAGTATACACGGGACACTTTTCGCGATGCCACATTCAAGGCCGCACGAGAACAGGCGAAGCTAACTCTGAATGGCAACACAGCCACATTGGAAATAGTCACGACAGAAGGACGCGAAGTAAACCCTTATCGCAGCAAGCTATATTGGTATTACCAGCAGTCAGACAATGTTATCGCTCCTTTGCGCTATTTATGGGGAGAAAAACCTACAGAGGAAAATACTATTAAGGGTAGTTTTGATGGAGAACGCACACTATGAAGCAACGCCTAAAAAACTTACTCAAAAAATGGTTTCCTACTATTCATCCACTGCCAGCCAAACGGCTGGCGCGCTGGGAAAAAGAACTTCTGGCGGCACCACCAGATATTAAAGATGAAGAAACCATTAAACACGTGGAAATACTGGACTACCTTGATAATAAGGAATGTCATATTCGTAATACCCAACGCCGTGCCCGGAGTATTACCTTGATCCCGGTTACACTGGGGATTATTAGTAGTCTTATTCTAAATATTAACGGATTTATCGAAGACCGTAAAAATGATGAAAGAGGTATTCATCAATGGGTCAATTTAGTAAAAGAGGAATATGGTGATAAATTTTATCTACGTAATGACCTACCTGATTATATGGAAAATGCCCGTTATATTGGTAACGATAAAGAAATTTCCCTAAGAAAATATTTATATTACCGCTATAACTATTATCTATACAGTGATTATTTTTTTAAAGTCGACATAGGTTTCCTGCTGCTCTATCTGCTGATTATTCCACCCTTCGTATGGGCCGTATTTTTTTCACGCCGTCAGGCACCATTAATTATTGATCGTGAACGACAGATTTTTTACACCTGGTATAAAGGTAAAGCTTATGCTGCCCGTTATCCACAAGTCGGCATGGCAGAAAAAACTAATATTCTGTTCCTCAAAGTCTACGGCTTGGACGAAAACAATCAGCTTATTGGGCGTGGTTTTATCCCTAACGTCAGTAGTTATTCCTTTGCCTTCTTAAGCAGTGGCAATGATAAAGCGCTGGCAGTCGCCTTTATGGTGAAATTCTTATTAAACGGCAAAGAAGCAGTCAGTAAGGTGGATTATAAACGCCGTGGACCCCTTATCTGGTGGAGTAAGGATAAAAGACCCGCTGATTTAGACACACAAATTCCGTTGATTTTGGCAGAATTGGATCGCTTAGGTCCTCCTGATGAAGATCTTTCCGAATGAAAGTTGCATTACAAACCCATCTGACGGAAAGCTCCCAATCTGAATTACAGTTGATACGGTATATTTCACAGATAAGTGATAAGCAACTCGTAATAGTTGTACAACAGGAAAAGAGCGAGCAGCCTTTCGACGCG
>NZ_JBHFKW010000111.1:0-2060 GCF_042879395.1 Photorhabdus sp. RM322S | reverse complement strand
CTATATAGGCCCTATTTTTTCAGGTAAAATAAATAAAAAATTAGGATTAGGATAGGTAAGCATAATGAATATTTTGATTACAAATTTTCATACTGGAAATGGTGGTGGTCATACAACATACATAATGAATATAGTTAAATATTTTAACTATAACGAAGGGAATTTATTTATTGCTTGCCCGCCAGAAAGTAGACTATATAAGGAATTATCTAATTTAGGATTTGACAACATATTTTCATTATTTTTTTTCTTTAAAATTAAAAAATTGAAACAAATTATAAAAACCAGTAAGACTTTATCTAGAATATCAAAAGAACATAAAATAGACATTATTCATACTAATGGAGCTTCTGATAATAAAATAGCTATTATAGCAAAATTATTTTTCGGAATGAAAAGTAAATTAATTTATACTAAGCATAATCATTATTCAGTATCTTTGTTGTCAAGAATCAGACTTAGAAGATTTAATAAAAAAGTAATTTTTGTGAGTGACTCTACACGTAACCAATGCTCATATTTTATCGCTGATGAGCGCTCAGTTACTATTAAAAATGGCATTAATATTGATAAATGGAGAGTTGAGCACCCAATTACAGAGAGAGGGAAAATAATACTTATTTCCTCTGCTGGAACTGCAGAACATAAAGGCTGGCATTTCTTAATAAGATGTCTAGCAAAAGATAAAGAGCTGTCTGATAAGTTCAGTGTAAAAATTATAGGCCGTATTCCTCATAAGAAGGATATGGAAAAATTAATCGGCATTACTTTTTCGCATGTTAATGTTGAATTTACTGGTTATATAAATGATGATAAAACAATTATGAATCATATGAAAAATGCCTGTGTTGGGTTTGTATTATCTACCGATTGTGAAACTATTAGTTTTTCCTGCAGAGAAATGATGTCTTGTAGTTTGCCTGTTATCGCCAGTGATTTTGGTGGACTACCAGAAAACATTGATCATGGTATTAATGGCTGGATCACAAAGGCAGGGGATGAAGCATCAATACATAATATCTTGAAATTAATCGCTGGCTTGTCATTTCAAGAGTTAACAGAGTTTTCTGAAAAAGCCAGAGAAAAAGCGGTTAATGAGTTTGATGTGAAGAAAATGGTTTCAGAAACGATAAATACCTATAATTCTGTTTATAGGTCTTAAATCTACGGCCTGAAGAACAGGCCGTTACTATTTTATTCTGGTTTTTTAGGCCAATCAAATTTTGGCGTAGTCGAAATATCAAGTTCAAGCAATTTTATACTGTAAATATCCCACTCAAGTAATTTTAACCGCTTTTGGCGTTCCAGCAAAGTTACTTGCCGCACTGCCTCATCCAGCAGTGTTTGCCGCTTATCCTCAGCCTGTTGTATTTCGTACTGAAGCTGTGCAACTGTGTCCGTTACCCACTGTTTGCCATCCCATTTATCAAATTGGGTCAGTGGCTTCAATAGCGTTAATTCTGATGGTAGCTCCCCGATTTCTTTGACCTCAACAGGCCTACGGGTTTGTATGTTGTAGACAATTTTACTACGAAAATCGGGCAAATGAATCCAGGATTTACCGTCAGCCGACCGACAAATCGCCATATTTGGAGAATTCGGAATTTCTGGTTTATCCAAATAGGCTCCGGCTGGTAGTCCAGTGCCCACGAAAGCACTAGTAATATCCGTACTCATATATTCGCGGGTATACTCATTGATGTGATATACCTGTACCCAACCATATGATAGAGCGAATCCGTTTTCATCAAATTCCACTGTTGGTAACTCTATCTGGTATTCCTTCATAACACGGGAATCTGGCACATGTTCCCACGCTGTACCGTCAATGGTTCTATACACTGCATAATCATGTGAATCGGGTAATGCTGGTGCATCACGATATGCCCCCTCAGACAGTTTGAAACCCTTCGTTACGTATTCCATACTTGTTCCTGTGTATTCGAGGGTTTGCCTATTGGCATGATATACCTGTACCCAACCATATGATAACGCTAACCCATTTTCATCAAATTTAATAATCGGTAATTCTGTCTGGTATTTACTCATTATTGTGCCCT
>NZ_JBHFKW010000110.1:0-2076 GCF_042879395.1 Photorhabdus sp. RM322S | reverse complement strand
AAATGGTAACCATTCACTGCCTTACCATCCCGGATGGGATGAGACAGGAAGCCAATGCTGTATCAATCAATTTCGCTGGCGTGAACAGGTCGGCATTGCGCGTGTTGCTTTGCGCGATCGGACCTTTAAAAATCCCGTTTGGGCCGCCGAGTATTTCTATCATGAACGTCAGCTTCACCATCAACGCTCAGATCTGCACAGCTACCGTTACTACGATTTTCCCGGGCGCTATAAAGACGGGACGGGACAGCGGATCAGTCAATATCGTCTGGAAGCCCTCCGCCGTGACGCGATGCTCGGTCACGGGCAAAGTGACTGTTTTGCCCTTTCGCCTGCTTCGGGATTTACACTTACCGATCACCCGAAAGAAAAATTTAATACTCTCTGGCAAGTGATTGAAATCAGTCACCACGGCAGACAACCGCAGGCGGATGGATCCCGTTTTGGTGAGAGGGGGACGAGCCTGACCAACAGCTTCACCTTTGGTGACTGTTACCGGGTATGGCGTCCTTCACCTTACCCGAAACCGCGCATTGATGGCCTGCAAATTGCGACGGTGGTTGGTCCGGAAGGGGAAGAAATCTTTTGTGATGAATATGGGCGGGTACGGGTGCAATTTGCCTGGGACGAATATGGCAAATTTAATGATAACAGCTCCTGCTGGATTAGAGTCAGCCAGGCTTGGGCCGGCCAGCGTTGGGGCATGATTGCCATTCCGCGCGTGGGTCAGGAAGTGCTGGTGGATTTTTTGCATGGTGACCCGGACCAGCCGATTATTATTGGGCGCACCTATCATGCCAGCAATATTGTGCCGAACCCGTTACCGATAGCAAAAACCCAGATGTCAATCCGCTCAAAAACCCATAAAGGAGAGGGTTTTAATGAACTGCGGTTTGAGGATGAAAAAGATCGGGAAGAAGTCTTTATTCACGCCCAGAAAAATCTGGCGATTCAGGTGCGTAATTCCCGGGATGAAAAAATTAATTACAACCGCACAACGGCTATTGGACATGATGACGAACTGGCCATTGCCAATAACCGTAAAGTCACGGTTGAAGGGCAACAGGATCATAAAACCACCGGTAACTATCTTGCTCAGGTTGACGGTGACAAAGCCTTGCAGGTCAGTGGCAATATGGCACAGAAAATCCAGGGGATGTTCAGTATTGATACCGAGGGTGATATTACGGTGCAGAGTAACAGCAAAATTAGCCTGAAAGTGGGGAATAATTTTGTGGTCATTCATGCCGGTGGTGTCGATATCAAAGGCCCGTCCATTAATCTAAACTCAGGTGGCAGCCCGGGGGATTTATTGCGGCCCGCTAATCCAGCCATTCTGCAAGCGGCCGCCAGTGCCGGCTCGATGTTTGTTGCACATTGTCCAAAGGAGGATAACGACTGATGGCCACTGAAAAACACTATGCCGTCATTGACGGCGCCAGCGAACCCCGATTGTTCTTTGTTCTGGAACATGTTAATCCCCCGGTGACCTGTCTTTATAATGAGTCTTTACAACCTGAACTGCTTAAAGTCGCGCCTTATTTAGTGGAAGTCACAGAAAAAGTCGGACTTTATTTGGCGGAATGGCAAACCCCCTGGGGAATTTGTCTTCATTCACAGGCGGACATGAGAACATTGCGTCAGCATCTGCGTAAATCTCTTCAGGTATTATTACCGGAGCAAGATAAACCGGTCTTTTTCCGGTTTTATGATCCGCGCAATATCTGGGAATTTCTCAGTGTCCTGAATGACTGGGAAATTCACTGCTTTCTGGGGCCGATAAATAAAATTACCACCTCCCTGATGGGGATTAAACAGGAAGATAATTTTCACGCCGTCAGAAAACAATTTCCTGCAGAAGCGCGCTCCAGGCAAAAGATGTTGCAAATTGCCCCCGAGCAATATGCTCAGTTAAATAACCTGTTCGAGCAAAGATTTATTAATAAACTGACGCGACTCATTAATGAAATCAATTACCATAATGGAGCTGGCACCATAGCGCTGCCACATTCAACCCTGTCGGCAATTGCAGATAGAATATTGCAAGATCCCCTCCCAAATCCGCATTATTCCCCT
>NZ_JBHFKW010000109.1:0-2180 GCF_042879395.1 Photorhabdus sp. RM322S | reverse complement strand
CTGTGTTCGAGATATTAGAGGAAGCGGTTAATTGCAACGCATCACGGCTGCTGAGGGTGCCATTGTTCCCAATCCACCCATCTGCGGTAATATGCACTTCACCCGCCGTCGCACCGATGTTACCGGCGTTATGCACCCCCACACCCGCTTCGGTGCCTATCAACCTAATTTTATGGGCATACATGCCGCCCAGTGCCGCTACATCCAACGCAAACTCCGGGGACTTTTTATTGTCAGCCGATTTTTTTTCAATTTGCTGGTGCGCGGCATCCACAATATTGCGCCCGGTGGTCACTTTCAGGTCCTGCGCATGTAATTTGGCGTTAATCGCGACGGAGCGGGCAATAATATCGGTGTAACTTTGCTGTGTGCTGTCCATGCCGTGCCCGTCAATCCGTACTTCCCCCTGATTGACATCAAAGCCTTTCAACCGGCCCTGTTCCATCAGCGCCTCGCCGGTGGTCAGCGTGGTACGATGCGCGTTGATAAAGCCACAGCCGTTGCAGGTGATACCGGCGGGGTTAGCGATAACCACTTCCGCTTTGCGGCCAGCCACTTCGATCCAACCATTGAGGTGACTGGGATCGCGACTGTTGACTTCATTGAGGATAATTTTCGCTTCCCCTCTGGCGAGCCAGGGGTTACCGGCCACCATCCCACCGAGTTGCGTCTGAGTGGTGTTAGCGCTGTTATTGAGGATAACACCCTGTTTATCCACATCAAACTGACGGTAGCTATTGTGGGAAACCCCATCAGCACTGGGTGTCTGGATATTGACCTGCGGTGTGCCATTGGCACTGTGAATGAGGGTCGGCTGTTGATGGCCCGGCGCCTGTCCATCCGCCACGATATTGGCCTGAGCCGTCAGCGATACACCGCCGAGGGCTAACAAGAGACTGAATCGTAACGCGGTGAGTCGGCAACGACACGACGGTAGAGATGGGCGACGAGTGCGGCACCCTGTTCGTCCTCGTCCGACACGCGCTATCTCTGCTACCACCATCCACATCTGGCGGGCCTGATTAAAGATAATACGATACAACTGCTTGTTCATGACGTTTGCTCCACTCACACGCTACACACGGGCAGCGTTGTTATTCTGAATCAGTACTGCCAATACAGGTTGAATCCGGCCGTGACGGGGGAAGTTTGGAAACCGGCGGGTTTGGACAGCGGAACACCGACAAACAGGTCGTAGCTCACCCCTTTCAGGCTGCCTCGCCAGCCCAGAGCACTGCCCGCCAGGTGTTTTCCGAGCAGAGCGTCACTGCCCCGTCCGCCCACTTCGCCATAGTCGATCCCCAGATACAGCGATTGCCCACGCAGCGGGGTTTGCCAGTCCAGTTCGTTCCGGCTGTACCAGCCCCGATCAGCGGATAAGGTCAACTCGCCATCAAAGCCGCGCACCGTCCAGCGGCCGCCAATCGAAAAGCGATCCTGGGGCGTCAATGGGCTGGCGCTTATCTGGCGTAGATACTGGGTTTGATAAGAAAAGGGCTGAGCAAACAGCGTTAACGGCCCGGCCAGCGTCGCCGAGAATTGGGTGATTTTAGGTAAAGCCGTCCCTTCATTGCGGTACTCTTCCGGTGCCGGTTGCGCGCCAAACCAGCGCATGCCCTGTTGGTAAGTGACTTTGGTATCGAGAGTGGCATTGCCGATAGCGTGATGATGGGACAGCCCCAGCTTCCAGCCTGCGGTTTCCCGGCGCTGAACATCGATTTCGGTGTTGTCAATAAAATTGCGGGACGCCCGGCGATAAATTTCACCATTGAGCAACGTTTTCTGGTCAGCATTACGGTGCAGCACCCGACTGAGCTGGACCGCCAGATTTTGGCTTTTGCCCCGGTATTGAATCGCCTGATTCAGCCCGGCTATCGTCTGGGTATAATCGTAATGACTGGCCGTCACGCTCGTCATCCAGTAGCCAAATGGCAGTGAGTAATAGAGCGTGTCGTTTTGGCTGCCTTTCCCGGCAGACGCGTGAATATCGCGCCCACCGGAAAGATAAAACAGATCACTCAATGCCAGCGGGTTATCCAGAAAAAAGGTTAACCCACCTTGATAACGCCCGGTGCTTTTGGATCCGGTATCATCCAGATAAGTGGCAACTCGCCAGTGCCGTGACTGACGCCAGTCCAGTACAATATCACTCTCCCCTGGCTGTTCTGCCGGGACAATAT
>NZ_JBHFKW010000108.1:0-2235 GCF_042879395.1 Photorhabdus sp. RM322S | reverse complement strand
GCCGCCCTCAAACAGTTAAGCCAGCAGCACGGTGTCACGTTGTTTATGACCGTGCTGTCAGCCTGGGGTATCGTTTTATCACGGTTGTCCAGTCAAGACGATATCATTATCGGTACTCCCACTGCCGGCCGCAGCCGACAGGAAGTAGAGCCACTGATAGGTTTTTTTGTCAACACACTGGCCTTGCGGATGGCGCTTTCGGGTGAACTGACCGTGGCGGAATGCCTGTCCCGGGTGCGGGAAACTGCATTAGCGGCTCAGGCGCATCAAGATTTGCCGTTTGAGCAGGTGGTGGAAATTGTGCAACCGCCTCGTCAGCTGGCACATACCCCACTGTTTCAGGTGATGTTTGCTTGGCAGAACAATGAACACGCAGACTTGGAATTACCGGATTTGATAGTGTCACACGTTGATCAAACGCTGGATATTATCAGATTTGATCTTGAATTGAATTTGTTTGAAGAAGCGGACTGTATTGTTGGCGATCTTGGCTATTCTGCTGCATTGTTTGATCGATCAACCATAGAACGGCAAGTAGACTATCTGCATGCTGTATTACAAGCGATGGTGGACAATGCCCAACAGAAAGTGGGAGAAATAGAGATTCTGGCTCCGGCAGAACGCCGATTATTGTTGGAGAGGTGGAACATAACAACAACACCGTATCCTGATGTCTTATGCATCCATCAGTTATTCGAACAGCAGGCAGCGAAAACCCCGGACGCAACTGCGTTGGTGTATGAAAGCCAACACCTTAGTTATGCCGAACTCAATGTCCGCGCTAACCGACTAGCGCACCAATTGATTGCCTTGGGCGTGGAGCCAGATCAGTTAATCGCCAGTTGTGTCACACGCTCATCCTCCATGGTGATAGGCATGCTAGCCATACTGAAAGCGGGGGGAACTTATGTCCCGCTGGATCCGACTTATCCCAGTGAACGCTTGGCACATATTTTTAATGATGCCGATCCGGCTATTGTTTTAGTGGATGAGACCGGACGGGAAGTTTTGGGAGAGCAAGCATTAACCGGACAAACAGTGCTTGACCCAAATTCCGGGTTTAATCAACCAGACCGTAATCCGCAGATAGCCACATTGACATCACGGCATCTGGCCTATGTGATTTATACCTCCGGTTCGACCGGCATGCCAAAAGGGGTGATGGTAGAACATCGTGGCTTATGCAGTGTGATTAGTACGCAGCAAGATAAACTGGCTATCACGCCAGATAGCAGAACGTTGCAGTTTGCTTCAAACAGCTTCGATGCCAGCATTTGGGAATGCTGTTTGACGTTATTGGTCGGTGCCACGCTCTATCTGCCCCGAGCCACCGATATTCTGCCAAGCGCAGCCCTTGCCGGTTATCTTGTTGATAACGCGATTAGCCATATTCTCTTTTTACCGCCCACTGTGCTGATGGCCATGCATGAACTCCCGGATACCGTGAAAACCTTGCTGGTAGCCGGAGAAGCGTGTTCAACCACACTGGTCAAACGTTGGGCGGTGGGCAGGCAGATGTTCAATGCTTATGGCCCAACCGAAACGACGATTTGTGCGACGCTCTACGCCTGTGATAGCCGGGATGAAAATACTCCCCCGATTGGTCAGCCAGTTGCCAATACTCAAATTTATCTCCTTGACGCCTACGGCCAGCCAGTACCGGCCGGTGTGATGGGAGAGATCTATATTGGCGGCGTGGGTGTGGCACGGGGGTATTTGAACCAGCCTGAGCTGACGGCAGAACGTTTCCTGATTGATCCGTTCAGTGATGACCCGAATGCCCGCCTGTACCGTAGCGGGGATTTGGCGCGCTACCGGCCGGACGGCAATCTGGAGTTTTTGGGGCGCAATGATCAGCAGGTGAAAATCCGCGGTTTCCGCATTGAACCGGGCGAAATTGAAACCCGATTGATGGAACACCCGATAGTGCGTGAATCAGTGGTACTGGTACATGGAGACGGACTAGAAAAACGGCTGGTGGCCTATGTGGTAGCAGATGAAGATGAAGGGCTGGCAAATAGCTTGCGTGAGCATCTGAGTGTGGTTCTGCCAGAATATATGGTGCCGGCAGCATTTGTGCGGCTGGATAGTTTCCCGTTGACCCCGAACGGTAAACTGGATCGCAAGGCTTTGCCGGTGCCCGGTGAGGACGCGTTTGCCCGTCAGAAGTATGCCGATCCTCAGGGAGAAACTGAAATCACCCTTGCTGTTGTCTGGCATGAGTTACTGGGCATT
>NZ_JBHFKW010000107.1:0-2353 GCF_042879395.1 Photorhabdus sp. RM322S | reverse complement strand
ACACTACCGGTTCACCCGGCTCCGGGGTGAACACAAAGTAATAAGATATCCCTTCATCCGCCAATAAGCGCTGGAGAAACATCAGGTCGCTTTCATCATACTGAACACAAAATTCCCGCTCAGGATGTTCATAACGCAGGTTACAAATGAAGTTCCTGACACCATTTTCTTTCAGCAATTTTTCGACAATATCGGCCACGGATTGGCGCTGAAAAATGCGGGAATTCACCCGTAATCCCGCACGCCATAAACCCGGATGAAGTGTCAGGGAATAATGACTGCGATGGCGACCTGTCGTGCTTTGTTCAAACTGAGTCACAATCCCGGTGACACTGCGCTCCGGTTGCCCGTCACGATAAACGGTCAATGTGGCGGAATTATCCAGCACATCAGCAAAATCAATATCCGGGTCAGCGCTGGTTAACGCGGCTTCCAGGCAGAACAATGTTGACAGCGCTTCATTCAGGGTAAATTCAACCACAGCAAAAGTTTGCTCCGGGAGATTACCTACGGTGAGGGTAAAAACCAGTCCTGAATCCGCCATTACTGCCCTCCTGACTGAGTGATATTGACGTTGAGGAAATGAAAGGAATCGTTTAATACAACCATAATCCAACCTTCATCAATTTAAATGATGACCGAATGTATTTGACCGGCAGAGCCACGGGCTAAACTTTTCTCTGCCCTTGTTGGGCTGGGTATTGACCTCATATTGCTGCCTGAAATTATCAGCACTCTGTCGGTTTGATTGTTTAACATATGAACGGGAGCATAGAAAAGGGAAGGAATAATGCACTTATTTTCTTTTAATAACGAAATTTTATTCTGGTCAAATTGAAGATTTTTTATGGGATATCACAAATAACGATAAGGAATTTAATGCGTTAGAATTAACCGCCTCAATGCGAATGCGATTAAACAGAATCACTGACCTGAACCTGCGCTTCATTGGCACGAAATAAGAAAGCAGAATTAGCGATACATCTCAAATAAAGACATGTCTTTCATATTGGTGAAAGTCTTAGAAGAAAATATCGGGTCAAATAACCCGATATGACCTCCATTAAATCACCTGGACAAAACGCCCGTTAATTAATGAGAAGATTGGTGAGATAGTCGCCAGATCCGCATCGCCGTCTTCATCATTAACATAATAGGATATTGGTGAATTCCTTAAGTCTGATTTATTCAGCAGCCTGACCATTCTGCCTTGGTTCATTACCTTAACCCGATAGTCACTCCAGTTAATTGGTCTCATTTTAAAGCTTTTTTCTTTGAAATCATGATGAAAAAATTTGTCGGCAAAGATACTCTCTTCGCTTTCGCCAGTTGCCCAAGCCCAGGCTTTGAGTGCAACTTTTTGTTGCTCACGGATAGTATTCACATCTTTGGCATTATAAGCCTGCCAGACAGCCATATAAGCCTGTTGCAGTTGCCGGCGCTGTTCAGGTGTATCTGTGTAGGGGGTTGCCTTCACCCATTCCCATTCCGGTAATCCACTGATTTTTATACTACGACTAAACCGGTATAAGGTCATATTTAATGGAAATTCTTTGGGATAAAAGTATAGTTTCTCTATATGCCCGGCTTCTACTTTTTCCGCCTGTATCACATGGCGTATAACCGGTGTGCTGACAGCGGCATATTTGGGTTCATCTGAGGATACTGTTGCCATGGGTTGACCATTTTTATCTATCTCAACTTCAATCGCCGTCAGCACTTGACTCTCTTTACCACGCATGGCAGTCAGCTCTAGCTTGCATTTAGCCTCTGGGTTAAAATGGTTTCGGGTTTCATCTGACAGTTTATCTGGGGAAAACCAGCCCAGTGCCCCGAATTCCAGACTAATTTCGTTTTCTCCGTTTACCAGGAACAACATGGCGGCCGTGCTGGCCGAACCAAATCCCCGACCTTCTAAGGCCGAATTACGGTTACTGAACCCAGTTACTCCATTGGTTTTAATATCACAAAAGGCATACTGGATATCGAATAAACTGCGAATATACAGCCTCGGTTCATTCGCATTAGCACTGGACATAATAATTACTCCTAACAATAGCGATAACAGTTTTAATTTCATTTTTTATCCTTTTATTCTTGCTTACATTCTTGGGAATCCCGCATTGATAAATGGGATTTTATCCAGCTTAGGTTTAAAGTTAGAGTCATAACTCATTTCCCACGATGCGGTTTCAGCACCCGGAACTATTTCCGGCTGAACAACAGGCCGTTCTTCTCCTATCAAATTAATTCTTAACGGAGATTCACTGGCTTTTAACGGGTCTGCAATAACCCATTTCCACTTCTTTTTGACTTTAACTATGGATTTTTTCTTCCCGTCTGCTTCTGCCTC
>NZ_JBHFKW010000106.1:0-2492 GCF_042879395.1 Photorhabdus sp. RM322S | reverse complement strand
TACGTGTTGCGAGATCATAAAAATCAAAAGTCTTAAACCCTTCGGGTAACCGAGTACCTTTTGGCATCTGCGTAGCAACAAAATCCTCAAAAGGATATCCCTGCTTATAATTACCTTCTCCCCACGCCATTTGGGTTTTGCTACCGTCTTTTTCTACCCGATACACATGACGGATGTCTACTGTTGGATGCGGCTCTTTTGAGATGACTTTCGATAATTTAGCTGTGGCAGATGTAGACCCTTTGACTGCGCCAAAGCCCCCGCCTGCCATACTGGCTATTCCGGTGACCAGTTTTCCTATCTCCAGACCCGCATTATAGGCCCCTTCTGGCCCCGCTTTTTCATATTCGGCTTTGACAACATCAAGCTGCTTGAGATAACCCTCCTTTGTCGCTTGCCAGATAAAGCCGGGCATATCCTCCTGAATCAACAGTGTCCTAAGCGATTCAATAACTTCCGAAGGATTAGATACCGCTCCGACAATGGCCATCACACTATCATAAAGTTCTGATGGAATACCGGAGATAAAGCCCGCGGCTAAAGAGCCGTCTTGCGTATTACTAATCAAGCCCCATTTAGCAAAAATTTGCGCCTTTTTCAGGTAGTTAGACTCGGCAGCAAGCTCTTTTTCCATCAATTCTTGTTGATGATGTGCAAGATAATTATACCGGAAAGTATTTTCAGCACTGTTTGCTCCGCTGTAAGCACCGTCTGCTTTACCGGTAAATACTGCCCCGGCAAAGCCACCTAAAGCACGGGCAATTTGTGCTTGTTGTTCTGATGTTTTTTGCCATTTTTCAGCCTTGATGAGATTATCCCCCATCATCACACCAGCCAGTTCTGCCGCTAAAGCCCCCGCCATTGCACCTTTGACATTTCCCCGACCAATTTCAGCACTGATCCCTGCTACAACTACGTGGCTCAACGTTTTACCCGGCACGCCCAGTACTTCGCCATTATCACCAATCAATCTGGCCCCTTCCGCATTAATCTGGCTGCCAATATTAGACAGCAAAGCCGCGGTGAAATTATCTTTAAAGCTGCCGCCATTAATCGTTGTCCCCAAGGTGGCACTGATGATGGACTGGCCCGCGACCCGTTGAGCCACTTTGCTCCAGTCGCCGTTGCTCAGGGAAGGTAATTTTGCCTTTGATGGATCTAGTTTTGCGCCATTTGCTGCGTTATCCCATCCCATCACGTTATCAAAGCCCGCCAGTGCGCCGCTAATGACCATTGAAGTCAGAGTGGATTTAACGGTGTTACTGCTTCCCATCGCCTTTAAGGTTTTGGACAAGTCACCCTGATTATCCACCAGAGCAACCGCCGCCTGAGAGGCCAGAGCCGCCATGCCGGAAGCCGTCGCGCCGTAAGCCATTGAACCCACGGTAGCGGCGGTACTGGCGGTAGCCCCCGCTGCCGTCGCCGCTGAACCTGCCGTGCCTGCGGCTGATCCGGCCACCGAAGCCGTTATGCCTGCGCCTGCCGTCACGGTGGCGACAGCAATCGCTATCACCGCCGAAACCACCGGATTCAGGTGCTGGCTTTTATAATCCCAACTGTCATAAGCATCTTTAACTAAGTTCCATTGCACATCCTGACGTTCATTGAGGCCTTTCAGCCAGGCGGTTTCCGGGGTATTACCGAAGACGGAGACGGCATTTTGTAATGACTGACCATTTTTAGCTTTAATGTCCGCGCTGATACCGTTGGCGGTCTCTACAGTGAGTTTTCCACCGAGATGAATAGCCGGAAGCACCCAGGTATTTTCGGTGTAGCCTTTATCTGTCTGCTTGATGTAGAACCCTTTGGAATGGGTAATCGTTTGCGCAAAGGTGCTGTTGTTTACCGCCTTAAAATTAACCTGACCGTGCGTACTGGTCAGTTTAGCATTTTGATGGGTGGTGATTTTGCTGGCTTCATAGGTGCTGTCATCCCGGCTTAACAGGTTAATATCGCCGCCGGCGGTAAATTCAGTGACTTTGTTGGTGACATCATGACGAGTACGTGTGGTGGTTTTCTTCTTGCCATACCACCGGCGTTTGGTCTCGGTTTTCTCATAGTGACTGGATTCTTCCATCGCCTGAGCGTACAGATAGCCGCCTTGTGCCGCGATATCCATGGCCCCTTTGGCCGCCAGTTGGGTGGCCTGGAAAAGAATGCTGCCGTTTGAGATAACCGTGAGTACACCGCCGCTGGTCAGTTCAGTGCCTTGTTGAGTCACTGATCCGGTGAATTCCCGGTTACCTTCCCGGTAGGTGTGGTTCTGCACCGATTCAAAACGCATATTGCCGCCGGAGGAGAGGGTGACATCACCATCAGAAGTCAATTGAGCACCCGCAGTGGTTAGGGTGCCATTTGCTGCTATCGTCAGTTTTTTATCACCCCGGACTTGAGCAATAATATGTCGGTCATCCTTGCTGTTATCATTAGCCGGGTTAATGACAGAATAAGCCAGGGAAGGGAATGTGATATTTCTTCCTGCGGATAATAAT
>NZ_JBHFKW010000105.1:0-2549 GCF_042879395.1 Photorhabdus sp. RM322S | reverse complement strand
TATTTTTGTTATTATTTTATGTTTTTATTAAAATGGATTTTCTGGAAATTATATCTGTTACGATAGTTTAGGCTATGCAAGATATTTATTATCTAAAGATTTAATAGTGTTACATGTAATCAACTAGCTTTATTTTATTGTTTTTTTGATAATGGGCTTAGTGCTTCTATTTCCAGAAAAATAAGATTATTTTTTTCATTTAATTTCCATGAAATGATTATCACATATAAGTCTTTTCTCTGATAGATATATAATTCCTTCTTTAGGCCATTGTAGCGATTATAGTGCTTAACAAACATCGTGCCTCGGAGCTAACTGTAGTAAGAAATGGAGAGGGCAGGGAAGAAAAAACTTGTGTTTCTACCAGTGAAAGATTGACTGTTTGTTATTCATCTACATTGACCTGTTGTTTTCGATTAATCGAATTGCTGAATTTTTCAGCTAAAAATAGGAAGCTAGCTGGTTGCTATAATCAATTAAAATCAATAAAGAACGGAAACTGACTTGTCTATTAATGGCTTTAGCCTGTATTGTGTGATCAGATTGGATAATTTGTATGTTTGGGTTAAAGAAAGGTATGAAAATGGATAACGTAAATAAACCGTCATTCCACAATGTGTTGGAGTTTGTGCGTATGTTTCGTCGTAAGAATAAGTTACAGCGCGAGATCGTGGATAACGAAAAGAAAATACGTGACAACCAGAAACGTGTTTTGTTGCTTGATAACCTGAGTGAATACATCAAGCCGGGCATGTCAATTGAGGATATTCAAAGCATCATTATGAACATGCGTAGTGATTATGAAGACCGTATAGATGATCACATTATTAAAAATGCGGATCTTTCCAAAGAGCGCCGTGAGTTGTCTAAGAAACTGAAAACAATGGGTGAACCCAAGTAATATCATCAGATAACCACGCATGATTGCGTGGTTATTTTCTTAGCAAGACCTGCCGTAAACCCTCGCCCAGTGCGAGGGTGTCGCAAAAGCTCATGTTATCCATTAAGATCGGTGTTCTTTCTGTTAAACGCCGATCTTTTATGACCTTATTCACTCGAACGCTGGAATCGTCTGCTCACACCAAACGTCAGTTTGTCAAAGCGCAGCATTTACCTGTATTGGCCGGTTCTCTTTCCCTTTGTGATTATCTCAGGCAAATGGGCGAACGCAGTGCATTTATTGTCGCTGAGGTTTTGGATGAACAAGACTGGGGACCTTTCGAACACCGTTATGCTTCAACAGGCAGGGCGCCGTATTCTCCCCGTTCAATGATGGGGATCCTGCTTTATGGGATCATGAAAGGACACTGCTCGCTCAGAGCACTTGAACACCTGGCGCGTTTAGATTTGGGGTGTATTTTTGTCAGTTATGGCGTGACACCTGATCACGCCAGCCTTGGGCGTTTCATTTATCAGCATCAAGCTGTCCTGACAGGGACGTTTTTTAAAGAACTGACCTTATCTGTTTTGCGCCGCAGCCAATCCGGGATTTCGTGCCTGGCGGGTGACGGAACAGTGATTGAAGCTGCGTGCTCTTATTATCATCTTTTGACTCAGGAAGCGATTTCACGAGAAAAAAGCGCCCTCACGGCAGCGCCCGCTACTGCGCGGACAGAAAAACGCATTAAGCAATTGGAACAGAGCGCCGAAGTATTACGGCGCCGACAAGAAAATCGGGAAAAAAAGGGTAAAGATGGCAGCCAGCTGCGTATTAATCCAACAGAACCAGAAGCGGTCGTCCAGAAGCTCAAGCGGGGAAAGGGATTTTCAACGGCTTATAAACCGTCTGTTTTAGTCAATACCAGGCGGATTATTGTCGCCCAGACCGTCGATCCGTCCAGTGAAACACAGGTGATGGCGGATTTATTGACGCAGAATTTCAATTTATCGGGATATCATCCGGACAAATTGTTATTGGATGCCGGTTATTTCCATGACGCGGTGATAGCTGAGACACAAAAATATCAAATCCGGCTGTTTTGCTCTGAAAATTCCCACCGGCAGACCCCCCGAAAAATTTACCCCAAATCGTTATTTATCTATGATGGCGAGCAAAACAGTTATACCTGTCCTGCCCGCCATCAATTATCCCTGAAAAGCACAGTAGCCGGGTCGGAAAAAACGCGAGGCTATCGGGTTTATGGCGGTGCCAATTGCGTCCAATGCAGGCAAAAAAACCAATGTACGCAGGCCAAAGGCGGGAGAAAAATAAAACGCTATCCGGAAGATGAAAAGCGGGATGAACTTCGTTTGCATATGGCGACCCCTGAATCAAAACAGATATTGAGTCAACGAAAGAGCATAGTGGAACCGGTATTTTCAGCCTTGCGAGGAATTCAGGGGCTGGAGCGCTTTCGGCGTAAGGGATTGTCAGCGGTAAAGTTGGAATTTACCCTGCATGCGATGGCCTATAACTTATCAAGAGCGGTAGCTCTGATATTATGGGTGATGTTTAGCCTGTTATTCGGACAAATAACAGGCACTAAAGAAGGGGAGCTGGATTCAATTTGACGCGTTGAAAAAATGACCTCAACCCTTTTGCGACACCC
>NZ_JBHFKW010000104.1:0-2587 GCF_042879395.1 Photorhabdus sp. RM322S | reverse complement strand
ATTCAGGCCATTATTGCCGATCCCTAAATCTTAGCGTACTTTAATTTCCCTTTCGCCAAACGCCCCCATTTAGACCCTATTTTATCACATCGTTGTTTCCTTAACCGAATGCCATTGTCCGGCGTAGAACCCCTAACGTGGCACCAGGCAACGGATAATTTATTTTTGTACAACCGAATTATCTAGGACTATAAGATGGCTATCCTCTCCTTTTGCTTTTCCGTCAAGAAGATATAGAATGTTCCGCCTTTCATCAAAATAAATTACAGGAACCAAGTCAATTCGCTGGCCATTGCTTATTTTAATTTCGCCAACAAGACTGTCGTCATTTAGAGAATAGCACTTAACGCCGCTATTGCTTACCGCATACACAACATCATTGGAGTTGTCTACGGCTATCGTCGTGCTGTCTTCAGATCCAAGATCAATGGATCCTCTTGGTCTATGACTGAGGGCCGTATATTTATCTATAGAAAATCCGTCATACCCTAGATTTTTTCGTACCCCAACGAGCAAAAAATGCCTCTTATCATCAACAGCCAGCCCCATTGGTTGGTTGTCATGACCTAGATCGATGTTTGGAGTTTCCTCATCCAACCTCGTATTAATTGGCGTAACCTCCCATCCGTTGTAGTTCGCCAAAAACAAGAAACCAAGGTCACGAGCGCAAGTGATTGAGTAAATTGTGTCATTCACGCCACGGACTGACGTGTCAATATTTTTTTTATACATTCCCGTGGCTGCATTAACAACAACCAGTCCGCCCGTGTGCGCATCAGTATTTTTCCACGGAAAATAAAGCTCATTGTTGTTTTTATAGAAATACGAGTTTGCCGACCAATTCCCCACTATATCGGGGATGCCAGTAAGACGTGACAAGAAGTTAAGATTTTCATCGTATACATCAATTGGCGGCAATGTGCTGGACAGGCCTTCGTCACTAACGTAAACATTGCCATTGACTGAATTCGCCTCAAAACCAGCAATCTGGAGAGCTTTTTTAGCTGTCCCGCCATACGTAAAATTACCCGGAGAAACGTAATCTATACGGGCCATGTCTCCATATATATTCGAAACATAAACGGCACCCGTTTCGTCGTTTACGGTAATATCTGCTGGTTCATCAAATATCTTAATATAAGTTATTGTTGGGCCTATCATGACAACCTCGCTGTGGTAATTTTATACGTTGTTTGCATTATTTAATAAAAAAAGAGGGCGCTTTGAGTATGGCTTTATCCTCTCGGAATGTAAAGTTGGGAGCCGCCAAAATAACTTGACACGGTTCTGTTGCATTAAGGCTGCAACGGGTAACATGCTGTTTTTTTTATGATGTTACCTGACCATGTCTTTGATCCGAAACGCCTTCCAGCGGCTGCATTATCCCGTCGATATTATCGCCCAGTGTGTTCGCTGGTATCTGGTTTATGCCCTGAGCCTGCGCAACCTGGAGGAGATGATGGCTGAGCGCGGGATTGTCGTTGACCATTCCACGCTGCATCGCTGGGTCATTCGCCTGGTGCCGTTACTGGATAAGGCATTTCGCCGGCATAAGCGTGCCGTGGGGCGTCGCTGGCGCATGGATGAAACCTACATCAAAGTCAGAGGCCAGTGGAAATACCTGTACCGCGCCGTCGACAGCACGGGGCAGACCGTTGATTTTCTGCTGACCGCCAAACGGGATGCGGCCGGCGCGCTGCGTTTCTTTCGCAAGGCTATCCGTCACCACGGCGAACCTGAAGTGGTGACGATAGATAAAAGCGGTGCCAATACCGCCGCTCTGGCAACGCTCAATGCCGACAAACCCGTTGCAGGAGCTGTACTGCATCAGAGATCCGTCGACCTATAAAAAATGCCTGATCCAGCCCGCCGGACAGATTGACCGGGACCTTATCATCCGCGAAAAAAGCAATCTCGATCGTATTGTCGCCACGCTGGGGCTGAAAGAAATGACGCAGGGGACGCTGGTCCGCAAACTGTGCACGTACACCACGACCAATCCGACCCGGCAGGCACTATTCGAATATGACCGGCTGGTCCGCAGCATCTATACGCTGAAGTATCTGCGCGAGCCGCAGCTGGAACGCAACATCCGGCGCTCCCAGAACCGGATTGAATCTTATCACCAGCTGCGTGCCGCAGTGGCCAAAGTCGGCGGAAAGAAAGAGTTAACCGGGAAAAATGACATTGAAACAGACATCAGCAACCAGTGCGGGCGGCTGATTTCCAATGCGATCGTTTATTACAACTCGGCGATCCTGTCGCGATTGCTGGAACGACTGGAAGCGGAAGGCAATGCCAAAGGCATTGAGGCTCTGGCCCGGATATCACCGGTGGCCTGGCAGCACATTTTGCTGAACGGGCATTATACCTTCCAGAGCAGCAATGAGATTATTGACCTGGATGCGCTGGTTGCCGGGCTGAAACTGGGATAACGGAAAAATCTGGGGTTCCAGCGTAGGTGTGCCACGAATGCATCCTGTGGCAAATAGAGGGTGCAATGCTGTGCGAGAGATGAGGGTCGGCCCCTCGGAGGCGGTGTCCAGACGCAGCCTTCAAACTACCCTGAGTTGCTGCCGTTAAGAGC
>NZ_JBHFKW010000103.1:0-2728 GCF_042879395.1 Photorhabdus sp. RM322S | reverse complement strand
GTTTCAGGATACGCTGTTTCCGTGGCATTCCAAGTGTTGAGTAACAAGGTTCGTTCCATTGCCGGCAGAATGTCCAGCGCCCGAACTGGCCAGTCCGGAGTATGCTCCAGCGCGTTCGCGAGACTTTCCAGCCCCTGCTGCATATAATCACAGAGCCGCTCCGGCGCAAGCGACTGAACTGTTTGCGCCGTCAGCCCCAGTGCATCACCGCAATCCTCCACCGACAGCACAAAGGGATAGTTAGTCCGCTCCTGTTCCCCTTTAAATTCAATTCCATTTACCCACTCATTGGATAGCGCTGACACATCATTATGCCGATAGTTCAGCAGAGCACTGAAAAGCGGGCTGGCATTGTCAATGCCGCTGCATCGCTGGGCCAGCGCCAGTGACGCATGCTCATGCATCAATAATCCGGCCAGCCGGGTATGGGCAAGCTGTACACTCTCCCGCACCGATGTATCATCGATATCCAGCCGAAACGGCAGGGTGTTAATAAACAACCCCAATCCGCTGTCTATCCCTTCTCCCGCCGCCATACGCCCAAACAGCACGGTACCGAACACCACTTTTTCCTGTCCGCTGGTGTGCGACAACACTTGTGCCCACGCCAGATGGCACAACACCGCCAGACTGACACCCAATTGTTGTGCCTGATGGCGCAAACGGCGATTCAACTCAACAGATAACATCCGGTGGTATTCCGCCACCTGTGAACCATCACGATGCACCTCGGTTAGACCAAACGGCAACGTCGGCTCTGTCACGTCCGCCAGCATGTCCGTAAAGAAACGGCTGTGTGCTTCCTGACTGACGCCTAACCGGGCCTGCGCCACCAGATTGCGGAACGGTACCGAAGGCGGCAGCATCTCCGCCTGTCCCGTCAGATAGGCCCTGATTTCACGATGCAGGACTTCCAACGTGGTATGGTCACCAATCAGGTGATGTTGCAATGCCAATAAGCTCCAACGTCCATCCACTTCTTGGGCAATCACAAATTGCAGTAGCGGGGCTTCACTTAAGTTAAGACGATAATGGCGAGGATCAAAACGCCGACTTAGCTGCTCACTGACCGGCCCTTCCGCCGGATCTAACGTCAATTCAGTGACAGATAACGTAGCCTGACGCCAGACCACTTGCACTGGTACTGACAGTCCCTGCCAGATAAAGGCAGTTCGCAGGATATCGTGGCGATTGACCACCTGCTGTACAGAGGCCAAATACCGCTCCAGCAAAGCCCGGTCCGCAAACACCATTTGACTGGTCAACAGGTACGGATCACCCTCATTTTCCAGCACATGGTGGAATAAGATCCCGTCCTGCAAGGGTGACAGGGCATAAAGATCCTGAAGATTATTCAACCCACCCTGTACTTGCCCGACAATATGGTCAATATCTGCCTGCGTCAGGTCTATCAACGGCAACATTTCAGGGGTGAGAACCTCAGTCTCAGGGGTAATAACATTGGCGGGAATATCTACAGCCCGGTGTTGTCCCAACGTTTGCGCCATATCTGACAGCACTGGTGTCTGAAACAAGTCGTGCACTGCCAGCACCCATTTCGACTGATGCAACCGTTCAATCATCTGCACTGCCAGCAGGGAATGCCCGCCCAACATGAAGAAATTATCGTGCCGACTGATTTGTTCAAGGCCCAGCAATTCACACCAAATGGCCGCCAGCATCGTTTCTTTTTCCCCTTGCGGCGCCATATAACGTTGGCGAGCCAGCGCTTCATAGTCCGGTGCTGGCAGTGCTTGGCGATCCAATTTGCCATTCGGGGTCAAGGGGAAGCGGTCCAGACGCACAAACGCCGACGGCACCATATACTCCGGTAACTGAGCACTCAGGTGCTCACGCAGGCTATTCACCAACTCCTCAGCAACATCTGCTGCCACATAGGCCACCAGCCGTTTGTCTGCCCCCTCCCCCTGCACCAGCACCGCAGACTCACGAACCGCAGGGTGCTCTGTCAACCGAGTTTCAATTTCCCCCGGTTCAATCCGGAAACCACGAATTTTCACCTGCTGGTCATTACGCCCCAGAAATTCCAGATTGCCGTCCGGCCGGTAACGCGCCAAATCGCCGGTGCGGTACATCCGAGCGTCAGGCTTTTTACTGAACGGGTCGAGCAGGAAACGTTCGGCGGTTAATTCAGGCCGATTCAGATAGCCGAGTGCTACGCCGTCTCCGCCAATATAGATTTCACCAACAGCGCCCAGCGGCACTGGTTGCCTATTTCCATCCAGCAAATAAATCCGCGTATTGGCGATGGGACGGCCAATCGGGATATTTGTCACTTCCGGTGTTACTGCCTGAATACAGTAGGTGGTTGTAAACGTCGTTCCTTCCGTCGGGCCATAGCCATTCAATAACTGCTGTGGTGGATGGGAGTTAAGTACTTCTCGAATAACATGCGGATCAAGGGCATCCCCCCCGACAATCAGGCATTCTATTTGCGGCAAGATTGGGGATAACTCTGCGGCCAGCCGGTTAAACAATCCGACAGTCAGCCACATCACCGTCACACGGTGAACCTGTAAGGTTTGGATTAATGCCGCCGGGGTCAATAAAGTATGATGGTCAATAATCACTAATGCCCCGCCGTTGAGTAACGGTGCCCAGACCTCAAAGGTACTGGCATCGAAGGCCGGGTTAGCCATAAAGGCGACTCGGTCATCCGGTTCGATTTGAGCATAACCATTATTGATAACCAGCCGGGTCACGGCAC
>NZ_JBHFKW010000102.1:0-2791 GCF_042879395.1 Photorhabdus sp. RM322S | reverse complement strand
TGGAGAATAACTATCTTTATGAGGACGAAAGCCGCCGTTTTGATAAAGAGTTGGCCGAGTGTAAGGCCAAAGGAGGGGACTGCGGTGCGGTCATTCAGAAGTATTTGGACATCAGCAATAAGAATAGCACCGAATTAGAGGAAAAATGCAAAGGAGGGGGCATTACCTGCGTGACTTATGAAGATCTTATTCAAGCAAATACGAATGTTGCGCTTGATGAGGGATCGTTACAAATTCGGTCGTCAGAGAAATTAAAAGATCCCGACGCCATCAAGATAGTGCAGTATTTGAATGGTAAGGATTTGCAGTTTTTGAAGGATAATATTACCACTTCTAACAGAGTTGCCGCTGTCGCCTTAGATCCAACTTCATGGCCTGTAATGGTTTTTGGTGCAAAGGCGATGATTCAGGGGGCGAAAGGAAAGGAACAGTTACTTGCAGCAGGCGTCACCAGTGGTGTAAATGCAGCTATTCAATATGGTACGACAAAGGAAGTAAAACTTTCTGATTTGATTGGTGCAGGTATCGTAGGAGCTATCACAGCCGGGAAAGGTTACAACCCCACTGTCATGTGGAATGCGGCAGGTGGTTACTACACGGCCGAAATTAAAGGTGATGATCCTTTCTTGAATGCAATAATAAGTAAAGGCGGAGCCAGTGTAGGATATGCAATCGGTAATACTATCAAGGTTCCATTCAATAAAATTTTTAACCCTGTGTCAAAAGAATATGAATGGCAACCTATAGGTATTTGGACAATTACAAGGCCTGCATCAAAAAGTTCCATTCCTTCTACCATGGGTAATTTAGGAGATTCAGCTGCATCAGGTTTATTTAATAGTGGTGTCGGAAGCGCTATAGAAAATAAGGAGAAACAAGGTGAAAAGAAATAAAGCTAAATCGATCATGGTCATGTTGTATTTATCTTGTTCTTTTTTTCTAGCAGTGTTTCTAATGTGTATAATGTTTCACGTACTTGGTTATTGGGTTGGTGGTGGAAAAGAAATTTTTCATTTCATTAGCGATAATATTGGAATGTATCTAAAAATCAGTACGTCAGGATTTCTGGCAGGTTTTGTGTTTTGGTTATTTGGTATTCGTTAGTTACCCGATAAGAACGATCCCAGCAGTTGAGCTGGGATTTTTTTGTTGTGGAGAATAACTATCTGAGTGTGAATGAGCTGGACAATTTTGCGCACAAGGCCCGAACCAGTGAAGGAGAAAGCTGTAAGCAGGTGATCAAGGAGATGGTTGATACCAATATCCGTAATCAGCAGGAAATGATGGACTCCTGTAACAGCAACCCGAACCAGTGTGCGCAGAAGTATGGTTATCTGGTTGATCAGTGGCCTGTGTTTGAGAGTACCCTCAAAAATATGGACAGGGATGGCACATTGCCGGTTGAGTTCAGAAATTACCTGTCTGCGGTGAATACGCTGGGCCAGGCGGCCACAGGCAAAGTAGGCGAACTCGGCTGGACAAAACGCTTTGAAGCGATGGGCATGAGTAAGGAGACTGCCGCTGCGATGGCAATGACGCTACCTATCATTGTTGAAGGCAGCAAAGGGCCGAAATCATCGCCAACAACAAAAGGGACCACAGGTGCGGTTGTTAATACAGAGAAAGCGGCGCTGGAAAAGATTGGGCAAAACAGTCAAGGCACAACGAATCTGGGTGATAAATCGGCTAATACTGTTTACCATCAGCAGCTTATTAAAAATGCTGAGAAAATATCAACGGCAAAACCAGGACAACAAGTTGCCGCGCCAAGGGATCTGAATGAACAAACTTTCTGGAAACAGGTTGAATCAAATCCGTTACAAGGAAGTAAATTGTTAGGCATGAATAAAGATCCCCGTTTTCCTACAGCAGCTGGTTTTCAGAAAATGGAGGCGAAACATAGGCTCCCTAGTGGACAAACGATAACTATACATTATCAATACAACTCAAATACTGGTAAAACCTATGACATGAAGATTACTACCCCTCAGAGAATCCAACAGGATCCTAAAAAGGTAATAGATTCAATAAAGGATAATGTTAAATGAAAATAAAAGAATCAGATGGCTCTATTGTTGATGTTTTTGCCATATATTGGTTTGGTGATGAAACATATTTTTATGGGTTACCACCAAATTATGGAGGTTTACAGGCATATAAATCTAATGAAGTCTCAGTTATTGATACAACGATAGATTTTAGAACTGTTTTTTTCTCGAATGATGATGCTAAGAGTGTTCATCATTGGGCATTAATAGAAGAACAATTATTGGATGATTTACTTGAGTTAGATGAAACTGCTTATCAACGCTTTTTGGAAATCCTAAAGGCGGAAGATAATATAGAACAGGATTTTTGTTAATTAGACGTCCCGGTCAGTTGAAGTGGCCGGGATATTCCTTCTTTTAGCCGTCAGCTGTTCTCAACAAGCCAGATAACCAACAGCCCGTGCTCAACGCAGACCCGTACCGGCTGTCCGGTCGCAAACCCGGCCTCTTCCAGCCAGTTGCCTTTAAGGTGCAGGCTGGGATGCTGGCTGTAATAACGGGTCATCCCTGTGCTGCGGTCTTCGTGGCGGGTGCTAAGAAGGCCATGCCCAAAGCACCACTCATGCGGCAGTCAGTGATGGCACGATTGCTATCCGGGATAAGGACAAACAGCAACAGGATATCACCACCCTGAGCCGTGATACCGACAATGCCGGCAATGCGTTAAGCCCTATCTTTGATAAAGAGAAAGAACAGAAACGACTGAGACAGGCACAACTCATTCGGGAAATCAGCGCACAGGT
>NZ_JBHFKW010000101.1:0-2980 GCF_042879395.1 Photorhabdus sp. RM322S | reverse complement strand
ATAACAGTTATCATTATTCTATCCTCCCTATTACTTATGAAGTGTTAAGTATGAATGATTAAGTATGTTTTATGAAGAGTTAAGTATGAATTATTACTTATGCTTTTAGGTTGATGAAAATGTTAGCCGACTATCTCCAACCACCATCGAATTCATTCCAGCCTTGGTTTGTTGCATCATTAGTTAGCGTCATATCATCGACCACACAGTTACGTATCTCAGCGGCGCGGTAAATCTCGTCAAAAAGATTGTCTATCTGCTCTTTCAAATCGGCCTCATCGCTATACGTAAAAGTCAGGCTGTACTCGTTGTTGTCCAACACCTTTCCGTCGTAATCACACTCAACCAGCCAGGCAATTTCTTCTCTGAGCTTTTTCTTCCCACGGGTAAACTTGCTGCCGTTCTGCACCGGCACCCACAGCGTGGCTGTCACGGAAGGTGGGGTAGCACTCTCAAACTGCCCGGAAGGAGAGGATAGGGGGATAACTGAGGCGAACTGTTTAATAGCTCGGCTAATAGTGCCTCGACTGCAATTGATTGTTTTCTGAACTTGGCTCCAAGAACTGCCGCTTGCTAACAGCCGGTTAATGGCATCATAGCGATGTTGATTAACCTTTCTCCCCTGGTATTTTCCCTCCGCTTTTGCCTTGACTATTCCTTGTTTCTGGCGTTCCCGGCGCTGTTCATAGTCACGCCTAGCCACTGCGGCCAGCATATCGAGCAACATGTCATTGATGGCCGAAAACATCCGGTTATCAAAATCAGCCAGCCCCGGAGATAAATGTAGCCAGGTAGTGGGAACATTAACGGCCACGACTCTTATATCTTTTCTGGCAATCATTTTCTTGAGCGTGATCCAGTCGTCCCCGGCTAGGCGTGAAAGGCGGTCAACATCTTCAATGAGTAATATGTCACGCTGCCGACAATCTTTCAGCAGTCGGAAAAGCTCAGGACGCTCCAGTCGTGAACCTGACTCATTTTCAACATAGTAGTTGCAGATGGCCAGCCCTCGCTCAGTGGCGAAAGTGTCGATAGAGCTACGGGCACGTGATGCATCCTGTTCGGAAGTGGAGGCACGAAGATAGGCGCGAACAAAGCAGGACGGTACTGTTTGGGTCATTTTTGAGAACCGGTTCTATTTAAGTGTGAAGTGGTTGCTTAAACAGTACCAGCTTGCAGCAGTTCGAGGAAGGTATACTTAAATAGTACCGTAATTTGTTGTTGGCTATTTTTGCCCATCCCCCGATAGAGTTCAAAGTTGCTTTTCAAGCTCTTCCACTGTTTATGACTTTAATCTGTAAATAATGTCGCCAGGTCAACCGACTTGACGAACTCATCAACGCTAAATGTTGTTGCTATGTCATTAAATTCAAATCGACCGTAGAAATTAATGGGTTGCCACGCCACTGGCGATATTTTCCCCAGCTGTCCCATCTCAAATAAACCGTCAGGATCGGGATCTATCTCTGTTGTATTATTGTAAAGGGGGTCGAACACAAAATAACTCTCGTGCTCGTGGGTTGGATCACATCCGACTCAATATCGTAGTGTCGGAAAATAGATAATTTGGCGGTCGCATTAGCGACAAGATCATTGGATCTCCTTTAACGTTTCCATTCGGAAGAAGTTTTGATATGTCGTTTGTAGCGCCTGATAGCTTATGTCAGAAATCTCTCCCATCCTGCCCAGGCTCATATATGAAGGAATATTGTGATAGGTAAGCCGGTTATAAAAACAGGCTTACCATATATTAAAATCCGGCCAGTGTTATTTATGCCCTTTCACCGCTGCCGGTTCTGCTTTTCCGGCCAGCAACGCCGCCAGTTGTTCGTTATGCGATTTCAGCGCTTTAAGTTCACCAGTCATGGCCGCTTTTGCTTCCCGCGCCCCTGTTGCCTCTTTCAACGCTTTATCCAGTGCTGTTTGTCTGGCTCTCAGTTCCGCACTGGCGGTTTTTCCGGCCTCATCGAGCCGTTTTTGCAGGTCGCTTTCACTCCGGGCATGTTGCGCCTTCAGTTCTTTCATTTCCCCGGAGAATTGCTCTTTAGTAGTCCGTAGCTCGGCTGCGTGATTTGTTGTGGCTTCAGCCAATTTCTTCTCGGCGGCATCGAGGCGTTTTTTCAGTTCCTCTTCATTCCGGGCATAATGCGCCTTCAGCTCCTTCACTTCCCCGGCGTGTTGCTCTTTAGCGCCCCGAAGCTCGGCCACTGCTTCAGCAAGTTTTTTCCCGGCATCTTCCAGTCTGTCTTGCATATCGGCCAGTTGCTGCCGGTGCTGTTCTGCGGCTTTTCCCTCCGCCTTTTCTGACTCATCGAGCCATTTCTCCGTGGAGGCCAAACGTTCACGCAGTTGCGCCAGCTCTACGGCCTGAGCCTGCTCTTTTCCCCTGCTTTCGTCCAGCGCGGCAATTGTGGTGCTGTGTTCACCCCGCAGCGCATCAAGGGTTTCTTCAAGATCGTCAACGGCCTGTGCAGCGTCGGCCAACTCGCGCTCGGCTTGCGCCGTTTGTTCACCCGCCGCGCGGGTGACTTCGGCAACCCGCCGTTCGGCGGCTCTGACAGCCTTATCATTCAACTCTAACGTTAACTGCGCGATGCGCTCTGTAAGCGCCACTGATACAGCTTTCATTTCTTCGGCTACTTCAACCGGCAGCTCTGCAACAGGTTCATGCTCAACAACCGACTGCCCCGCCTGATATTCATCCCATACTTGACGCAGCCGGTTAGCGTCACCTCCACCGACTTTTTTACGCAGCGCAAACCCGGTGATGTTACGGCCTTCCGCTTGCAGAATTTTGCCCGCCTCAATGATGTCTTCCGGTGTGAATGTAACTGGACGCATATTTTATCCTCCGTCTGAATATGCATACATTATAAACAAAAGAAGGAAAGAAAGAAAGAAAGTAACAAATAAACTAATTACGTGACAGTGTGACATTGGTGGCAGGATTGTTAAGGGATTCCGGCGTAGCCCCCCTTAA
>NZ_JBHFKW010000100.1:0-3042 GCF_042879395.1 Photorhabdus sp. RM322S | reverse complement strand
CGTTCCTGAGCAAAGAGCGCAATTTCGGACCAGGTATCAAAACCACACATCATGGCACAGAGTGTCATAAAAATGACCTCAGATAGCACATGAGAACATTTTGCTTGTTGACGTGGATCAGGTAAGGCTTCAAGGTAGTCAAACAGGGCTTTCTGAGTCATCAATAAGGCCATTATTACGGGAAGTTGTGGATAAATAACGGCAAACAGATAAGATTGCAACAAAAATAAAGCGTGGCTTATTTTGTACGGTTAATTCGTCATCTTATGGATAAAAAATGATCATGCGTTAGCCCTGATAATTATCCCAGTATCCCCACATTGCCACCAACCATTTTCGGATTTTATGGCTGCATTTTGTAATGCAAGAGTACCACTTCTCTCAGGTGTTAATATATTGTAACGTCGCTGATTCCTGGGATCGTTAGAATATATATGCAACAATTTCCCTTCTGAGCCGTTAATTCCCAATACACACCCATCTTTTGACTTAAAACGTAATTCAGGAAATGGAGTTTTACTATCAATCAGTAAACTGCCAACTGTTGCGGTTTTATCGCTAGAAATGCGCAAGAACGTATTATCACTCTCAGATTTAGCATAACTTCCCACATCCCCAGCATTCAAACTAATATCCCCGGTCAACGGCTTCTCGTTAATTTTCGGTCTATTCGGCACCGCTCCTTTAACCAACTCCACCGTTTCCGATAAACCAATATTTTTTACAAATTCAGTTTTATTGAAGATGTCAGCGCCATTTTGATTTTTAGCGAGCTTACTGTTTGCATTATCATTTACACTGGAAACAAGTTTCTGAGTTGCTGCAAGTATATTACTGTTGCCTGTCTTGTCAGTAAGCTGAATAATTCCTTTTTGGGCTAATGTAGCATCGGGAATAGAATCTTGAGTTGCAAGCTCTCCCAGTCCTAAATTATTACGCGCTGTCGCTTTGTTATTAACATCAGATAAGTTATTGGCTTTCTGTAGAAATAACCCGTTAGGATCTGCTAATAGATTTTTCCAACCGGAAACTGATGTACTATCCGGATCTGTATTGTTATCTTCTACCCCATTCCACCAAATTTTACTTCCATCATAACTGGCAACAATAGCCCCTTTAGGATAACCATCAATGGCAGCACTAAAATCAGCATCATACGAATACAGGCCACCAGACATTGAATAACGTATTGCGGTAGTAATATCATTCAATATCCCGTTCATATCCTTGCCAGATGGAGGAATTCCACCAGCAGATATTGCTGTCATCGTTAACGGGGGAAAACCGCTCGGATACGTAGCTACGCCTTTTGCCAAACTGCTTTCAGTTGATTTTATTGCAATCTCGTTATAGTCTCCAGCGCTCGCAAATGGAACAGCAATAAGATTAGGTTTTTCAGTTGATTTCATTTTTCGGTATCCTTTCGACAATAGAGACGCCGACACCGGCTGGATACGGTAGTGCTCCCGATGTTTGAACAATTGCTAATTCTGCTGTTGATAGCTGAAATTCAAATACATAACTCATCTTCATATTTCCATCATCAGTGATATATGCACGTCCGCTATCGCTAAACATATAAACAAGCATTCTGTTGATGTTTGGTATAGTGCAATCAGATATATTTGACATGGCTTTCATCATAATCAGCTTTCGATACATCTGATCTGATAGTTCAATAGTTTTTGTTTTTGATTCCACGGCGTAAAATGGCGCTTGGCCAAATGGGTCTGGATCTGTTGTTGTCGAAATACTCAGAAAAGCTTCACCAAATCCCAGGTATTTTGCATTTTCATTAACAGTCAACCATCTGCTAACATTCACTATTTTTCCCCATACATCCAGCCCATACGTGTTTGCTGTGTCAATATTCCAAATCAGGTCGTAAAATGTATTAATAAATTCAGCAGAGGAAACAGCAGCATTGAAACTTCGAATAAGTGAGTTGAGTTTTGGGCTAGCGGCATACTGAGCAAGAATAGTTGCTTCCACATTTTCCATTTATGAACCTACTAATTTTACGGATATATTATCAGTGTCAAGCGTTGGGATTTCATCAATACCAAAACTAATTGATGTTGAATAAGCAGTACCGTCACGGCTAAGTGTAATGCTATAAATATCAACACTCGATGTATCTATGTTATAAACACCTGAATAATATCTACCAGCAAATAATGTAGATGCTATTCTTGCTCGCATTCCACCATCTTCACCGTTAAATGCTTGCGCTATAGCTGACTTAACCTGTATTTCAATATCAGCAGGAAGGTAATCACTATTAGCAAGTGAGACGTCAACATAAACACGAATGGGCACTGGTATCACATATTTAATTTCATATTTGGGGTAAGGCTGAACATAGTTTTCATCATCCACAATGGTGTGAGTTGTATTCCCGTTCGTAGGAATACCTGGAGGCTTTTTCTTCCAGATTGCTCTTGTGACATCCTCAGTTTTTCCCCCATACACAGCAATATAAATAGAGTTCGGCGCTATTCTGTATTTTGATATCCCAACTGTTTTTACTACCGAAGTATCATTTGAAATAACGTATGAGTCTGCTACCCCATTTACTTCTAATGTTGCTGCATAAATGGCATGTAATGAGTTTGTCGCATTTTTAGCAACAGATTGTTTTCGACGGTATTCAAAGTTAGATCGGGTCTCCTCATCTGTGCCAGATACGCCAGCACTCGCATTACTGATACCAGACCAGCCTGGTACTGAGCTATAAATCGTGTTCAAATCATCAATTTGGCATGCTAACGGCCCTGTTGTTGAGTTTTGGAAAACAACATCAACAGAACCGCTGTCAGGGATCTTAGCAGGGCGGGATTCCACTTTGTATTTAATTTAATCAAAGATAAGCTGGCTACGAAATTCTCCTGACCAAGTCGCTCTTCGACGTTTCGCTGCTTGACTATCTTTTATACTCGTATTTTGTTTAATCACATTTAATGCTATTCGATTAAAAAGAGCCATTTGTGCTGCACCATCAGGATCTTTAAGCGAGATAGCATCTTCCCGAAAGATGACGTC
>NZ_JBHFKW010000099.1:0-3096 GCF_042879395.1 Photorhabdus sp. RM322S | reverse complement strand
AAGCAGATATATACGTCAATGAAAGGGAATATTGATTCAGCGGCAGATTTTAGTGAAGACATGAAACAAGGGAAAGAAGTAACATCTTTGATGATTTCACAGCGAGAAATCCACATCGCCGTACCGAAAACAACAACGGTAGACCAGTGGGAGCAAATTAATCGTGCTATAACTTATGGCACAGGTAAAAATGTAAACGTCAAAATTACGGTGGTGAAATAATGAGTACAGATTTCAAACAAGGATTACATGCAAGGGCTGAATTTAATGGTGATTTCTATTCAATACAAACTTATTCAGGTAATGGTTTATTGGGAATAGATCCTTTAGGAAGCAATCATTTATTACAGCCAATTGTATCTGATCAAGAGTTGGGAAAGGCTGTGCTTGATGCTTTGTCAAAAAGCAGAGTAATCCCACTTGATGAGTGTGGGGATTATTTTGATTATGATGCAAATGACAAACAGTATAAAAATTGGATTACCAAGATGATGGGATCTTATGGTTATCGTTCGAAACGGCAATTATTTAAGAAAATGTTGAGCTGTGGTATTTGCATGCTTGATGGTCAAATAACGGTAAGGCCATCTTGTCACGAAAAATTGGAAAGTTGGACAGGTAAGGCCATTTCCGAATTTGACTATGTCGTAATTCAGGCAGACAGTTCCCCTGAGGAAATTGGTGCAGCATTACGATTGGCTTTTTCACGTTGCAGAAGTTATGTTTAATGATAAAACAACAGTTTGTTTTTCACTGATTAGCTATGAGCTTTGATTTATAGAGTTAATTAAGGTGGACACGTAATCACTATTATGTGTCCGCTGATTATCTCAAAAGGTTTAAAACGTTATTCAATGAGCTTTATCGCTAAAAGCTTGCTACAGAAACCAATTATCTTAAGAAAGCTCAAATTCTCAGCAAATGGGGGATCATCGGCTCTCAACAAGACCTCCATCTTGCCGCTGGCTTTGTATCCGGTGTTCCAGTAGAACTTTACGATAATGTCATGGCGATTGTCGGGGCAGTTTCTAATCCGTCAGAGACAATAGATGCGCTTAAAATGCTTTTGATGCAGGAAGATATGCCAGGCTTTATCTGGCAAGAAACGAAAGACAACTATCTTAAGCAACTGGATGTCATCAAAGTTGAATACGAGAAAGCAGGCAGTGAAGGTGCATATAATGCCGGCTTGGAAATGGGAAAAATCGTAACAAGTATTGTCAGCACGGCTGCTGGCGGTTTAGGGCTTGTCAAAGGTTCAACATGGGTTACTACCAATGCTGTCGATAAGTTTGCTAAAGTAGCGGCAAAAACCCCATTTGAATATGTAAAAGAACCAACATTTAATCCTTATGGCTCAATTGGTGCAGGGCAACTGTGGTCTATTAAGGGACGACTAAAATATGTCCAATTGCCAACAGAAGGTAAAATTAGATTTGTTCCACCAGAAGACTATATTCCTCATTCGCCTTTACGTAGAGGTATAAATAAAGGCTATATAGATAAGTTTGGTAATGAATGGACGAAAGGACCCTCCAGAACCCAAGGACAACCTTTTGAATGGGATGTTCAACTTTCTTCACAAGGTAAAACTCAATTAGGCTGGGCGAGTAGAGATGGTAAACACTTAAATGTTTCACTTGATGGGAAAATTACACATAAATGATAAACAAAATAGATTTTTTTCAAGAAGTTAAAATAGTATCTTCTAAAAGTCACCCAGAATTCATTGGTAGGAATGGTGTTATTGTTGGAATAAGCGAAGAAGACGGTATACTTTATGGTTATGCTGCCAGAGTTGATGGCTACGAATATGTTGTGTGTTTTGAGCCTGATGAACTTGAACCAACAGGAAAGGCATTTAAACGCGAAGATTTTTACTAAAATTAAGTGTAATAGCCTGATGTATTAAAGACTAACCGGTCACTCAATTGCTATTGAGTGACCGCTATTATAGTGACTATTTTCCTAACACAAATTCACTATTACAAGATAGGAAACTCTTTAGCATTTATTCTCAATCTTGATAGTCTTCATATGAATCCATTTAATTATTTTATAAAAAAGAGGTAATTACACAATTTAAATTACAGTCTCAAATAAATCCCTCTCCTATGACCTGTCTCTTAGTCAGATCTCTTGGTTAAGAGACAGAATCTAGTACTATAGCCGTACTTCTATTTTTCAACAGAAGAGACACTTATGGGAAAGCTTAATTCATACGGTTTCTCAGAGTTGTAAGTATCAGGAAAAATGCAACTTTTTAGTATCTACGGCTGTAGTACTAGTCGCATTTCGCAACGTGAAGTGCATATTGCTGTACCAAAGGCTACAACCCCTGAACAATGGGTTCAGATTAATCGTGCAATTGCTTATGGTACAGAAAAGAACGTTAACATTAAAATTACAGTGGTGAAATAATGAGTGAGATTTTTGAACGATGGAAAAATGCCAGATGCGTATTTAATGGTGATTTTTACTCAGTAATAACTTATTCCGGTTACCGTTCGCTTAATTTAGACCCTTTAGGGGGTAATCATATGTTATCACCCGATACTTCTGATGAGGAATTAGGTACTGTAGTTTTTAATGCTCTTTCTAAAAGTCGATTTATTCCCTTTGAGAATCTTGGGGATTTTTTGGACAATGAAAAAGGAGAAGAATTATATAATCAGTGGGTTACAGAGATGATGGGATTTCATCGCTATCGCTCAAAACGTCAGTTATTTAAGAAAATGAAGAGTTGTAATATTCGTTTGCTAGATGGTGTTATAACTATTACTCCTTCTGGTCATGAGAAACTTGAGCTTTGGACAGGAAAAGGCATTGTTGAATCTGATTATGTCGTGATCCCAGCAGACAGTTCTCCAGAGGAAGTTGGTGCAGCATTACGATTGGCTTTTTCACGTTGCAGAAGTTATGTTTAATGATAAAACAACAGTTTGTTTTTCACTGATTAGCTATGAACTTTGATTTATAGAGTTAATTAAGGTGGATACGTAATCATTATTATGTATCCGCTAATTATCTCAAAAGGCTTAAAACGTTATTCAATGAGCTTTATCGCTAAAATCACGGTGGTGAAATAATGAATGT
>NZ_JBHFKW010000098.1:0-3099 GCF_042879395.1 Photorhabdus sp. RM322S | reverse complement strand
GGGGAAGACCATAGATTTCCTTTGCTCAGTGCGGCGATCAGACTGAGAACCAGAGACTGTGGCCCAATATTTCTGAGTCGTTCCATAAAGCCACATTGGCGGGCGGTTTTTTCAAGAAAAACGTCACTGAAGAATTGCATTAACTGAAGTTTTGTGGAGATAATTGTCATCGGCTTTATTCTCTGCTCTCGGTATTTTGTTTGGCGACAATTATCAGATCATAAATAAAGCCTTTTTTCTATCTAAAATAACCGGTTGGCGCTAAAGATCCTGTTTATGTACCCGCTAATATCTCAGCCGCGTTGCCGCGACGAATAGCACACGCATCTTCGTTCATCGATACGTCAAGCACCCAATGGACGCGATTTTCGATGCCCCAATGTCCCCGTACTGCCGCACCAAAGCGCTCTGGCTCAAGCTCCGCCGAGCTGATGTAATAATGATATTCCAGTGATTCTTTTTGTCGTATTTTATCAAAGCGATATCGTATTGCTACACCCATGCTTTTTAAGTCTTTCCATTCCGGAAATTGAGCAACAAGCTCTCCCGCCGGTAAGACATGATACTCGCGTAGCTCAATTCGCCCATGTCCTTGCGCTATACTGACATTTTCTATCTGGCTGACGGCAATGACTTGAGCCGACATGGCTTGTTTAAGCGCGCGATGTAATGTGGCCTGATTATCTTTGACGGCCAGCAGGTAATCAGCGCCTTTCGCAATGATTTTTTTAGCAATTTTGGTCTGACATCCCATTGCATCAAGGGTCACTAAACAGCCTTTGATGTCCAGTAAATCCAATAATTTGGGGATTGCCTTGATTTCATTAGATTTTTTTTCGGTTTTTAACTGCCCCATGACAACCCCGTTGACTGTGGCAAATGCACTTATCATGTGGATAGGAGATAATCGCTTATTCCAATCACCCGTCCCCCGTAATGCCTTGCCGTCAATCGCGATGACTTCACCGTTAGTCAGCTTGCTGACCGCCTGAGTCCAGCGAATAAAGCAATGTTAAAACTCGACAGGATCAAGGCGGGAAATGACACGTGCGATGGTGTCATGAACGGGGAGGCTGGTTTGAAAAAGCCCTTTTTCCTGAAGCCAGTCGAAGCGCATACTCCCGAAATCTTCCATCTCTTCCCAGCCTTCTGCGCCCGCTAAGACAGCACACATAGTCAAAAAAAGCAGATCAAACAGGGGGTAACTGATTTTGGCAGACTGGCGAGGATCGGTGAGTTCGCCAAAATAGTGAGAAAAAGCGGCGTGTTTCATGAGGGGGGCTCCCGAAAAAAGGAGTATAAGATCACAACTGAGTTCATGGGTCAAATGGATTAATATTGATTAAATAATGTTCTTGATCTCACCCTGGCCCAAAAGCAAGCTGAAAGACATCAGGCGGTCTGTGATGTACTAGAAGGGACTCCTCATGTGGAATGGCATTTTTTACAGCCGATCAGTTGTACGTATTTTAAGGTGCAGTTTAGCGACCATAAAAATATCAGCGTTCACTATACTCCCTGTGACAGTTTAATTTAATTCGAGGTCAACATGATAATAATCCGTTTAGAAATCAATGTGCGTTATGAACAGAAGGAAACCATTACCGCCCATACCGCGCTGATGGATTTGTTTCATATTACACAGCAAATTGATATTTTTTTCGGTAGGAAGAAAACTTGGTATTTAACCGGTTATTCCCGAAAGCAGGCTCTGCAACATGTTGTGTTTGATGAACAGGGGCCAACCGAAGTCGCTATAAAAGACTTTGAAAGAGATTATAAGAAAAATTTTCCGGTGCTTATTACCGGAATATGGGATGGAGAAAAGGATAAATTATCCAGTGGTATTAGTTATAAAAAAATGCGACGTGCTCGCCCTAACTGGGTTTGGCTGCAACTGAATCTAAATATTGACAGTCATCAGCTTGATGTATCACAGTTAATTAATCTGGTTAACTATCTGGCCTTGAGCCGTGATTCACCCCATATTCAGGTGGAGTCCAATGAATATACATTAAAAAGTAAACAAGTTTTCCCTGATCGCCTCAGTGTCGGCTGGATGCTTTACCAGCCCAGAGTGATTGATAAATTCTCTCTTCCTATGGCAGAAGAAGTCCTTCCCGTTTATCAACACGATGAGCAAATCGGCACATTGATTATCACCAAAAAAGGGATTTTCGATGGCCGAAATCAGGACGATATTGATAAATCCAATGATATTGAAATTCAGTTAGTGGATCTGGGATTACTGCCATTAATAACTGAGATTTAATAGCAACAATATTATTTGCCAATCGTAAAACGATGGAAGGAATTGATGTTAAAAGCCGTTATCTTGCTGGGTGATATGACTGATCATGGCGGTAAAGTGATTACCGCCATTGAGCAATATACTTACAACGGTATTTCTATTGCAGGTAAAGGAGATTGGGTTGAATGTCCCCAATGCAAAGGGGTTTTTCCTATCATAGAGAGAAGCAACACTCTGTAATAAAACATCAATGTTCGTTATACATCCTGTTCCGATTTAATGACAACAGTTTAATCCGAGGTAAATATGACGATAATTCTTTTAAAAATCAATGTATATTATCAACAACAAGAAACCATTACTGTAAATGCGGCATTAATGGATTTGTTTCATATTACACGGCAAATCGATATCTTTTTCGGTAGGAAGAAAACTTGGTATTTAACCGGTTATTCTCGAAAACAGGCACTGCAACATGTTGTATTCGATGATCAGGGGCCAACCGAAGTTGCTATCAAAGACTTTGAAAAAGAATACAAGAAGGATTTCCCGTCACTAATTACTGGCATATGGGATGGTGAGAAAGATGAGTTATCCTGTGGTATAGATTATAGTAAAATGTCAACAATTCGCCCTAACTGGGTTTGGTTAATATTAAGTTTGAGAATTGACAGTACCCAGCTTGATATTTCCCGGTTAATTGACCTTGTCAAATATTTAGTGGTCAGCCGTGACCTCCCTTATATTCAAGTCGAAACCAACGGCTATACATTATCTCAATATAATGTTTTCCCCGATCGTCTCAGTGTTGGCTGGATGCTGTATCAACCGAGAGTCATTGATAAATC
>NZ_JBHFKW010000097.1:0-3417 GCF_042879395.1 Photorhabdus sp. RM322S | reverse complement strand
AAGTGCTGTTCCAGCAGGTCAGCCAGGGCAGAAATGTCAATGGCATTCTTACTCGCTTTTTTGAAGTTGTACCGACCAGTAAAGAACAGGTGCTGCCACGCAATGGGGGAAATTCTTACAAATTTATCCCGTATCTCCTGCGGAATACTTTCAGATACCATTTGCTCATACACTCGGTTAAGGATTATGGCGTTGTATGCCACAATACAGTTGGCGACCAACCTAGCGGCATGGGCGCTGACTCGGTTGTCGGTGATTTTTCTGCCTTTGAACACATTATTGTAGATTTTACCGATAATGCGTTGTAATTGATGGTACGACTCTGTACGGTTTCTTGCAGTCCGTATAGCCTTTCTCAGGTGCATGTCATCAATGAGGTTGAGTACATGGGTGCTTTTGAATATTTTGTTGTACTCATATAATGCAGCCCGTAGCCGGGCATACCGCGTGTGAGAGTTTAGCTTTCTGATAAGGTGACTTTGCGTATTCTCCTGCAATACCAACGAGAGCAGAACACGCTTAATCCCCCTGCGTTGAGAACGAATAAGTTCGGCATCAATGGTGCCCACTGGACGCAATGGTCCTTCAAAATCCCCAATGGAATGAGTGGCATAAAGTTTTCCGAAGCTTCGCGAACGTTCTTGATACTGGGAACATAGTTGACATCAATGGCATCCAGCGCCACAAAATTGATCTTATTCAGAGAATGGTTATCACCCGTTACCGAATGAATATCAATGTCAGTCTTGTTGCCGTACACCATGTCATAGAGACAATGGCCTTCGTATTCATTCAAACCCAAATTCGAAGCGTTCACAGCAACATGATTGGCGATCAAGGTGTAAAGCGATATGCCACGCCCCTTGCCCAGGTACTTTTTAGAATAGCGTGATTGGATCGTACTATCCGTGGTTGCAAATTTGTGACCATCTGCATCAGCCAACAGCTTGCCGTCCAGCAGATCCCAAATTTTGAAGATAGACAAGCCGTTGACGAAATTGCTCACCTGGTCATTGGCTGTGCACAGCGTCTCAATCCGGACAAAGTCTTCGTGCGTTGAACGTAGTACACTGTAATTGATGTCTGACATTTCCGACATTTTAATGATGCCAAATCCAAAGGCTTCGGAAAGAATGCAGGCATTCAACGCCAATGGGGCCGGTTTTTTCCGTTTGGTGTAGCGATCTTTCAGATGTGTGAAACCCTGCCACATCCCTGTCAACTCGCCAATAAACATCATGACATCGGCGATTTCTGTCTTTGGCAAGGTGCGGAAAAAGCTGTCATCAAGCTTTTCACTCCTATCGTACAATAGCCTCCAACGGAGTTTTCCGTCAGCCGTTTCTTGAATCTGGAATCCCGCGTTTTGCTCTAGGCGAATATTTTCTGTCGTCGATGTCCAGGCTTGATTGAGTGCCACAATCGCATCGTCCAGCCTTGACTCGCAGTACACGGGCAATTTTGGATACCCAAATTCCAGCGCAATTTTCTCGATATCATCAACCAGTGAGTCATTGATCAAATCATGATTGATATCGCAGTAAGAAACACTGGCATTGCAGCAGAGTTTGCCTCTATTAATCAGGTGATACATTTTCTGATAAATGAAAAACTCAAACAGGTAAGGATCTAAGTTAGCCTCTTCCGGTTTGCGTTTCAAGTAAGCGCGTAGGCGCCTGGGAACTGTCAGACCCAGATCATCCGCGATCTTCAGGGTTTTGGGTGATTTTCCTTTGGTATAATGCATTTTGATGAGATCAATGAGTTCCACTACATGGCTGTCTTCCCGGTATTTGTTGATTAATTTATTTGTTTATTAAATTAAATGATTAGATGGCAAATAAAAAGTAATGCATTCAATTGAAAAAAGCAATTTTTCGGTTTTTTCCATTTGTTTTACTGGGTGGCTTTCCTGTTATTATATGTTCTGACGCATAATAAAACTTACGTGTTCTTTGGGAAAGCACGCCAGCAAAATAAAATTTATAATACCTCTTTTAATGTAAAACTATTTTCTGTAATAGACAATCTATATTGTAGGTGGACACCCATCACTGTCTCTCACTAAAGAGGAATATATCAAGGGTTATACGAAAGTAAGCAAGATAGAGGATAATAACTATAGGAACCTGTCTTTCTGAACCATTGATAAATACTATGCCCCCCATTGGCTGTTTGGCTTGTTGTAAATAAAATCATGAATCACAAATAGTGAATGATATGTTTTTAATTTTAAATCACCCAGTGTTTTTAAGATGTGAAATAATGTATGGTTGGATCAAATTCATGATGATTAATTTTTTATTATCCTATGATAATACTGATTATCAAAAAATATTTTCATAAAGTAAGCTTTTTTCATCTAATATAAGTGGTTAATTTAGTTTAAAAAACGGTTGTATGATCAATATGTTGTTTTATGTGTTCTATTTATTTTTAATACAAGGCCATTGGTTTTTTAATCGAAATAGAGCCTGGTGAATAGTCAACCACATAAATAATAACGTGTTAAATATATCGAGTAATTAGTGTTTGTGCGATTGGTTTTTCTGCAAATAAAAATTCTGGCCTGGATTATAAGACTAATAATCTTCAAGCAATCATAGTCTTCAAATAACTAACAAATTTATTGAGGTAATGAATGAAAGATAACATTGCTACAGAGGAAAATATGTTTAAAAGCGAAGTACTTTCTCAGAAGTTAGATGAAAACTTCTGGTGTAAGCGCCTTACCGAATTGCAACCCAGCCATTTACCCTTCGATATTCCTCATAAAACAGCAGAACCTCGCTGGGCAATGAGCCCTTGGCAGCTTGTTTTACCTCAAGATAATCAAGAAACGGCATGGAGAACGTTATTACAGGCTTTCGTTATCTACCTGATGCGGTTGACCCAGCAGACGGTATGTCAGGTCGGCTGGTGCGTGGGAGCTAACGATGAGTTATCACCTATGGCTTCGGTGGTACCCATGAACATTGAAACCACGTTTGATAAACCGTGGCGTGAGGTTGCTGATTCCGTTGATAATGAGCTAGCCCTGCTGACACAACATGGCACATACAGTCGTGATCTTTTTTCGCGTTTTTCTGCCTTGTCCGCTATCCCAGAATTAAGTCGGTGCTGCCCGTGGCCGATAGCCGTCTCTGTGGTGCAGGATAATCGGTTATGTGATCAAGAACGGCCGAGTGAATTACTGACATTTCAGATAAATATGCAAGGCGGCTTTCGTTGGATTTATGATGAAAATCGTCTAGATGCGGCAGTGATACAGCGGATGGGTGAACACTTACAGCAGCTACTATCATCAAAAAGAGAAAATGAAGAAATACCTATCGGACAGCTTAATTTGCTTTCTGAAACGGAACGAATATTACTCCTGAAAACCAGGAATGCGACTGAAACAGCGTATCCTGAAAC
>NZ_JBHFKW010000096.1:0-3541 GCF_042879395.1 Photorhabdus sp. RM322S | reverse complement strand
CCACTAACGGTTCACCCGGCTCCGGGGTGAACACAAAGTAATAAGATATCCCTTCATCCGCCAATAAGCGCTGGAGAAACATCAGGTCGCTTTCATCATACTGAACACAAAATTCCCGTTCAGGATGTTCATAACGCAGGTTACACGCGAAGTTCCTGACACCATTTTCTTTCAGCAATTTTTCGACAATATCGGTCACGGATTGGCGCTGAAAAATGCGGGAATTCACCCGTAATCCTGCACGCCACAAACCCGGGTGAAGTGTCAGGGAATAATGACTGCGATGGCGACCTGTCGTGCTTTGTTCAAACTGCGTCACCATCCCGGTGACACTGCGCTCCGGTTGCCCGTCGCGATAAACGGTCAGTGTTGCGGAATTATCCAGCACATCAGCAAAGTCAATATCCGGATCAGCGCTGGTTAACGTGGCTTCCAGGCAGAACAATGTTGACAGCGCTTCATTCAGGGTAAATTCAACCACAGCAAAAGTTTGCTCCGGGAGATTACCTACGGTGAGGGTAAAAACCAGTCCTGAATCCGCCATTACTGCCCTCCTGACTGAGTGATATTGACGTTGAGGAAATGAAAGGAATCGTTTAATACAACCATAATCCAACCTTCATCAATTTAAATGATGACCGAATGTATTTGACCGGCAGAGCCACAGCTAAACTTTTCTCTACCCTTGGTGGACAGGGCATTGACTTCATATTTCTGCCTGAAATTATCAGCATCCTGTCGGTTTGATTGTTTAACATATGAACGGGAGCATAGAAAAGGGAAGGAATAATGCACTTATTTTCTTTTAATAACGAAATTTTATTCTGGTCAAATTAAAGATTTTTTGCGGAATATCACAAATAACGATAAGGAATTTAATGCGTTAGAATTAACCGCCTCAATGCGATTAAACAGAATCGTTGACCTGAACCTGCGCTTCATTGGTACGAAATAAGAAAGCAGAATTAGCGATACATCTCAAATAAATACATGCCTTTTGTATCTGTGAAAGTCTTAGAAGAAAATATCGAGTCAAATAACCCGATATGACCTCCATTAAATCACCTGGACAAAACGGCCGTTAATTAATGAGAAAATCGGTGCAGTAGTAGACAAAACAGTCTCGCCATCTTCGTCGTCAACGTAATAGGATATTGGAGAACTTTCTGGGTCTGATTTATTCACCAACCTGACCATTCTGCCTTGGTTCATTATTTTAACGGTGTAATCATTCCAGTTAATCGGTATCATTTTGAAGCTTTTTGCTTTGATATCACTGTGAATTGGTTGATCAGTGAAGATACTCTCTTCACTTTCTCCGGTTGACCAGGCCCAGGCTTTAAGCGCGATTTTTTGTTGATCATGGAGGATGTTCACATCTTTTGTATTATAAGCCTGCCAGACGGCCATATAAGCCTGTTGCAGTTGCCGGCGCTGTTCAGGCGTATCCGTATAGGGGGTTGCCTTCACCCATTCCCAGTCAGGTAACCCACTAATTTTCACATTACGGCTAAACCGATATAAGGTCATATTGGGCGGAAATGTTCTAATATTAAAGTATTCTTTATCTTTATGTCCGGCTTCAATATTTTCTGCCTGTATCATGTGGCGTACAACCGGGGTGCTGACAGCCACGTATTTGGGTTCATCCGAAGATACTGTTGCCACGGGTTGACCATTCTTATCTATTGCCACTTCAATTGCTGTCAGCACATGACTGTTTTTACCGTGCATGGCGGTTAGTTCTAGCTTACATTTTGCTTCAGGATTGAAGAAACTGCGGGCTTTATCTGATAGTGTTTCTTGGGAAAACCAGCCCAACGCTCCGAACTCCAGACTGATTTCATTTTCGCCGTTGACCAGGAACAACATAGAGGCCGTGCTGGATGTACCAAATCCCCGACCTTCTTGGGCTGAATCACGGTTATCCATTCCCGTTACACCATTGGTTTTAATATCACAAAAGGCATATTGGATATCGAATAAGCTGCGAATATACAGTCTCGGTTTATTTGCGTTAGTGCTATGGATAAAAATAATGCCTGTTGAGAGTAATAGTGAGAAAAGAACCAACAACTTTAATGTCATTTTTTCGCCCTTTAATTCTTTCTTTTCATGGTGCCACAATGATTATTACTCTGCACTGCGATATCACCTATTTTTATTGCATTGTCCAAATGTTTCCCATCTAAAGAAAATATCGGGTCAAATAACCCGATATTACATCCATTAAATCACCTGGACAAAACGACCGTTAATTAATGAGAAGATTGGTGCGAAAGTAGCCAGAATAGTATCGCCATCTTCATCAACGTAATAGTAAGATAGTGGGGAATTCTTTAAGTCAGACTTATTCACTAATCTGACCATTTTACCCTGATTCATTATCTTAACTCTGTAATTGTCCCAGTTAATTGGTATCATTCTGAAACTCGTTGTTTTGATATTACGGTAAACAGATTGATCAGAGAAAATACTCTCTTCACTTTCGCCAGTAGCCCAAGCCCAGGCTTTGAGCGCAACTTGTTGTTGTTCACGAAGCGTATTCATATCTTTAGCGTTATAAGCCTGCCAGGCAGCCATATAAGCCTGTTGCAGTTGCCGACGTTGTTCTGGGGTATCGGTATAGGGTGTTGCCTTCACCCATTCCCAGTCAGGTAACCCACTGATTTTTACACTGCGACTAAACCGGTATAAGGTCATATGGGGTGGAAATTTTCGAATATCAAAATAGTCTTTATCTTTATACCCAGCCTCTACATTTTCAGACTGTATCACATGGCGTATAACCGGTGTGCTGACAGCGGCATATTTGGCTTCATTCGCTGGTGTGGTTGCCACGGGCTGACCATTTTTATCAATTTCTACTTCAATCGCCGTCAGAACTTGACTCTCTTTACCGCGCATGGCGGTCAGCTCCAGTGTGCACTTAGCCTCAGGGTTGAAGTGATTACGAGCTTTATCTGACATTTCATCTGCTGCAAACCAGCCTAGTGCACCAAACTCCAGACTGATTTCGTTTTCGCCGTTTGTCATAAACAACATGGAGCCCGTGCTGGCAGTGCCAAATCCCCGCCCTTCCAGAGCCGAATTACGGTTACTGAACCCAGTTACGCCATTAGTTTTGATATCACAAAAAGCATATTGGATATCAAATAAACTGCGAATATATAGCCTGGGCTCATGTGCATTAGCACCAGACATCACCATCACGCCTAAACTGGACATAATAATCACTCCTAATAATAGCAATAACAGTTTTAATTTCATTTTTTATCCTTACATTCTTGGGAATCCCGCATTGATAAACGGGATTTTATCCAGCTTAGGATTAACGTTAGGATCATAGCCCATTTCCCACGATGCGGTTTCAGCACCCGGGACTATTTCCGGCTGAACAACAGACCGTTCTTCTCCTATCAGGTTAATTCTTAATGGAGATTCGCCGGCTTTTAACGGATCGGCAATAATCCATTTCCACTTTTTCTTAGCTTTGATTATAGATTTTTCACCATCTTCTTTTTCTACCTCCGCAGCTACC
>NZ_JBHFKW010000095.1:0-3642 GCF_042879395.1 Photorhabdus sp. RM322S | reverse complement strand
AAGGACACAATAATGAGTAAATACCAGACAGAATTACCGATCCGATATTCCGCACCCAATTCAGGAATAAAAAGACTCGTATGGTGGCCCCAATATTTTCAGCAGAGCATTTTGGTACGGTTGCATTCCCGTCACCATCCGGTGTTCTTCAAATTCAAAGGTATTAATACCTTCGAAAGTTAAAAATACCCAACGAGCGGTGGGCGATTGCGTCTGCTGCTGCTTCATATCCGGGTAGAATGCCTTGCTTTGTTTCAGACCCGTGCGAATTTTATGTTCCAGCGCCGCATACACCATTAAACTACACGTCATCACCATCAATAAGGCTTCGATGCGTTCCGGTTTTTTCAGGTACATTGATGAGGTTAAGAACTCGGGACTTTTTAGGAATCGAAAACCGCGCTCAACTTTCTGCTGGGCTTTGTAATTCGCGAGCAATGCGGCCATATCCAGCGCCTTATCGTCCGTTTCATTGGTCGCCAAAATAAACATCCCCACCTTGAGTCGGGCATACACGACTTTATCCAGTTGACTGTAAGCCCGGCCTGAGAGCCGGTAATGAATCTGAGAGGGTTTATCTTTAGCCGGACGTCCACGCCCTTGATACGTTATGATTTCCTCCACTTGTGGGGCGTCAATACCGATAAACTGGCATTCGGAGCCAAAATCACGCAGGGCGCATAACGCATCTTCCTTGCAGGCAAACCCTTTTTTGCACAATTTTTCAAACGCTTTCAGCTCTTTTTCCGTTGATTTGAGCGTATTTTTCGTAAAAGTCTGCCCTTCACGTTGACGGGCAGCCGCACTATTCACCAGCAACCCACGTTGAGGGATCCCGCCATAGCTGGATTCAACCCAACATCCAGCGTAACCTTCGGTGAAAGGCTGTAGCTGATGGGGATCCACGTTCAAAAGCTGCTGTTTAGCTTCTTTGAGCGTTAACGGCACGCGGGTAATGAAGCGTTGTTTTTGCTTATGCAGTGAAGTTATTGCCTCTTCGCTATAAAGGGCGGCATCGGCGACAAAGTAGCGGCTGTTCTGCGCGGCTTTCAGGCAACGAATATGATGTTTTGTGAATTCTGTGAACGCCCGGGCATCGTGGGTATTTCCGCTCATTGCCTGCATGTAAACCGGTATCCCGGCCTGATTTTCACAAATCAGCGCAAGGATAACCTGGTTCAGCTCAGGCCGATGGTCGCGGCTGTACCCCCGAACCAGTTCAATACGCTGCGTGTCGTCTTTCAGAGGAGACTTGTACTCGCCATCCACATGGAAACTGGAGATGTCGAGATGCACAGAATGGGGTGTTATGCCCAATTTATCGATGACCTGTTCAGCCAGTATCTGATAGACTTCTGACACGCCGGCCTCATATAAAGCATCCAATGTACGACCCAGCACGTCATCATTCAGATGGACAGCATCAATACCGGGGCCAATCAAACGTTCAATCGGCTTATGCTGGAAAAAACCGGAAAACATGTGCAGTGTCCGGCTGTGAAACCCCAGCCCGTTAAGGATCATCGCAAGAAAAGCCTCGCCATGAGAAACGGTGTGACCCGAATATTTTGGCATGATGGCATCAATGATGCGGGGCAATCCGGCTTCATAGCAGAAAGCCGCGATGAGACCAAGGTGATCAAGACGTTTAATGGCAGGTTCTGACTTGGGCATATTCACTTTCCGGCAAATAAAAGTAATAGATCAAAATGGGCGATCGCCGTCAATCTCATGGGAGCAATAAATATGTAAAATATGAGTAAGATCACACTATTTTTAAATCAGGAATGAGGTGCGGAATGACGGACCGATTATTAAATTTGATGAAAATGGGTTAGCATTATCATATGGTTGGGTACAGGTATATCATGCCAATAGGCAAACCCTCGAATACACAGGAACAAGTATGGAATACGTAACGAAGGGCTTCAAACTGTCTGAGGGGGCATATCGTGATGCACCAGCATTACCCGATTCACATGATTATGCAGTGTATAGAACCATTGACGGTACAGCGTGGGAACATGTGCCAGATTCCCGTGTTATGAAGGAATACCAGATAGAGTTACCAACAGTGGAATTTGATGAAAACGGATTCGCTCTATCATATGGTTGGGTACAGGTATATCACATCAATGAGTATACCCGCGAATATATGAGTACAGATATTACTAAATAGCTTTTCATAATACCGATACAGTTGTTCTATTTGATTAATATCCGAGCAATACAAATCTGATGCCTGATAGGCCGCACTAACCCATCGTTCTGCTATGCATAGTGCACAACCCCTGCCACACAAGACGTTGTCCGAAGTGGAGCACTATTTTGGAAAATTATTTAGGCTGTGTCCCTTAATTATTTAATCGTCTGTAAAAGAGCCTAATACAGCCTAATTTGACCATCGACAGATAGTTTCGCGCTGTTTTTTCATAACGTGTTGCAATACGTCGATTGCTTTTGAGAAAACTGAAGCCGCGTTCAACAACATTGCGGTCGCGATACGCTTGTTTATCAAATTGCGTACGACCCTCTGCACTGCCTTTTTCGTTGATTTTATACGGAATAATGCTTTTAATTCTCAGCTTACGCAGATAACCGCGGAGTTTTCCCCCCGAATAGCCTTTATCTGCCAGTACCGCTTTGCCACGCCTTTTCATGAAACCATTTTTACGTTGTATGCCAATGCCATCGAGATTGACTTTCGTGGACCTGTCCAGCGGTCACAATCACGATATAAATTGGCCTGAAAAACCAGAATGAAATGAGGGGCACGATGCCCCTCTAATCACTTCGGCTGTTCCGGCCACTCGACATCAGGCGCTTGATTCACATCTACACGGCTCAGTAGTACCCGATATTTTTTCCACTCTGTCAGTTTCTGTTTTTCCGCATCTGTGGCTATATTTAAATCAATGGCATCTTGCAAAGGAGCTATGTAATTATTGGCATTAGATAGTAATAAATGCTTTTCAAAATCTGCTTCTTTTATGAGTTGTTCTTTTGATGGCTTAGGGTGTAAGTGATTATACTCTTCCTCTGGTGTCAACTTTTTAAAATCATCCATAATCAAGTGCATTTGGCTGTCATCGAAACCATGAATTGCCCCAGTAACGATATTCAAATAGTGATTCATCGTAATTCTATCCACGTTCCTAATCTCCCCTTAACTAATTCATATGTCGCTCCCACAGGTACAATAAAAGTGCAATTATCAAGACCACTATAAGAGTCAACAAAAACATTGCCTATTTTAAATGCAATTGCTCTACTGTCAGACCAAATGATAACGGCAATAGGATTACCCGTTGAATTTGTATAAATGGTGTTAGGTGCTCGACTTGACGTTACGTTAACCCATGATTGATTTACACCAAGTAATTGCCTACCTTTCAGCTGATATTTACCATCTGACTCAGATTTAGTGTAACTCTCCCCCCTAACTGCATAATTCCCTGCTGGCTGGTAATTTCCGTGGGGTTGGTATCTGCCGTCTGATTCCGATTTGGTATAAATTTCTCCACGAACGGCATAGTTGCCCGCTGGTTGCGCTTTCACATCTTCTGCACTCAAATTGATATCATTCGACAGAGATTTTCCATTAATTTTCCGGCTACTCGACACAGCATTTTTCGCCAAATT
>NZ_JBHFKW010000094.1:0-3784 GCF_042879395.1 Photorhabdus sp. RM322S | reverse complement strand
TGCGCCGTGAAAGCGGCGAATCGAATCCCTGCCTTAGGCAGGAGGAGTTGGAAGAAATACTGCTGGGTCATCAGTCTTACCGGATGGTGAAAATCTTAAGGGACATAAGCATGACTGAAAAGCACAGGCCCGACGAACATACCGAATCGGTTGTTGTGCAAGACCCGCGTAATAAGGTTAAAGCTGTATTGCCTGAACCTCAGACACCAGTGATGGAATACTCACATCCACAGCCACGGTATGTCAGGGCTGTGTCGGCAGGATAGGCTGGTAAACCTCTCGCCAACCGAAATCTTCCCCTGCTGAACGACGGTCAGCGAGATCGTTCAAGGTGTCGAACGGGGAACCTACGTTGCGCTATCACGTTCGATTCGTGCGAACACGGGATCGCCTACGGGTCGCGAGACCCAGGGTGACGGAGTGATCGTAGTAGTCCGGGGACGGGAAAGCCGTCCACATGGCGAAGGATCACAGGTGTCTGACGACCAAATATTGAGGTAACCGAAATGGCCACAGCCGAAAATGTTCTGGCCGTCTATTCCGATCGAGGCAGGCGGAAATTCACAAGTTTTGTCCAACCAAAATCGGGAAAAATGACACTGGAAAGCCGGATGAGGTCGAAAGTCTCATGTCCGGTTTGGAGAGGGGGCGTTCGGAAAAGTGCTATAGCAAATGGTAACTCGCTGGCGCTCTACTCTACCTCACGTACCGTTCTGCGAGAGGCTGCGGGGGGCAGTTCCCGTGGCCTACTCACCCGATTAATGGGCAATTAAAAACCCTTTCTCAAATAGCACATTCTCGCCACCGAAGTATAAAAAGATTTATGTTGACCGTTTTAGGCGGTTTGATTGCTTATTGTCTTAAATGGAAGAAGCCATCACTGAAAGTTTTCTATTCGGAAGACGATTTTTTAGTGACGGCTTAAACAGAATTCAGGTTGAATATTTTTAAAAGCCATTAACTAGGGTTTTTTTAGCTGCAAACTGTTGTGCTTTAATAAATCCGGACACTTTGGTAAAGGAATAGTATGACGTTAGCTCAGGTGTCTTTATGAAACGAAAATCACCCCAAAAATTTACCAATGACTTTAAACGAAAAGCCGTCAATTTGATTGTTGAACAGCACTATACGGTTCCACAGGCGGCTGAAGCATTAGGACTCCCCAAAAAGCTGCTGTATACGTGGCGGAAACACGCGGTTGAGCAAGCTCAACCCGGCGCATTAACGCCCGATGAGCGACAGGAATTATTACGGCTTCGTAAAGAAAACAACCAACTAAAAATGGAGAAGGAGATCTTAAAAAAGGCGAGCACCTTCTTTGCGAGAGAACTACTGTAAGGTGTTGGTTCATTAAAGAGCAGGCAGGCCACTATCCCATCCATTAATTGTGCCGGGTGATGAAAGTCAGACGTTCAACATTTTATATTTGGCAAGACAAACCTGTTCCATCACCATCTCTACAAGACTATGTTTTCTGATGAGAGTGAAGGAAGCTGGAAAGGTCGGTAATAACTGATGGTTAGTTTACTACTGGAAGATCTAATACCTGCCAATAAAAACAGATTCAGGCATCAACCATTATTTTGCTACGTGAGCTAATATAGAAGAGCCTGTTGGAGTTGTTTAAAAAATAGTTGAAGGTATTACAGACAGCGCTATTGCAAATTTATCAGAGATACCTACTTTAACACATTTTAAGGCATTAACTCTTACAGCTAAAGTAAACAAGGCTAAATTACATTGATGATTTAGAATCGATGTAGACACGGTATGGTTGTCGTCTGAAAAGTATGGTGGAACAATTTTGTTGTTTAACAATCAGCTCGATCCGGTTCGCATAGCTGAATTGCGCGACAGGATATTAGCGGTTGGGCAACCAATATGATGAATTTCATTTGCAGTTACCATGAGTGAAAAAGTGGTAAATGCGAGTCCGACCATTTTCGTTTGCGAGTAGTTACAGGTAATGGCAATCAAAGGAGTTGGCGTAGATTCAAGAGGAGAAATTTTCTCCCCTTTACGCGTCAAAGTAAAAAATTCTACTGCGGTTTTTCTTGTTGATCTAACAAATGCTGACGCTCTTTTTCGAGCTGTAAACGAAGCTCTTCTTCACTTGGCAGTTCCAACATGTATTTTGAGGCAAACAATTGCTTGCTGTCGTTGAGTACTGAATATTTGGCAACGGTATGATTGTTTTCGGTACATAAAATTAAGCCGATGGTTGGGTTATCATCACTGCGGCGTTTTTTCTCTTCGTACATGCGCACATACATGTCCATTTGCCCCACATCTTGATGAGTGAGCTTATGCATTTTCAGGTCAATCAACAAAAAGCATTTGAGATGAAAGTTGTAGAACACCAAATCAATGTAATAATCGCCATCATCGGTACTGATACGTTGCTGACGTTCGACAAATGCAAAGCCTTTACCGAGTTCCAGCAGGAACTTTTGCAGATTGTCGATTAGCGCTTGTTCAAGTTCACTTTCTTGTAGTGCAGCACTCGGTAAACCTAAAAAGTCGAAAATATATGGGTCACGCAAGTAATCTTTTGCCGATAAAGTCAGTGCCGTGGTTTTTTGCTGCGCTTCATCCAGTACAGACTGGATATTTTGTTGCTTTGCTTGAGTAGAAAGCAAGCGCTCGTAATAGAAGGTACCGATTTGGCGTTCTAACGCGCGAGCAGACCAAGCCTGCTCAATTGCTTCTTTCATATACCATTGTCTGGTTTGTTCGTTTTCAATGCGGGTTAAGGTGCGGTAGTGTGTCCAGCTTAATTCGTGACGCAGTGCGTCACGATTTGGAAAAGTAATATAAAACAATCTCATATAACGAAGATTGGAGTTATCAAAACCTTTGCCAAACTCTTTGGTTAAAGAAGTGGAAAGGTTTTTGAGTACTTTCTTACCATATTCAGCGCGCGTCTGTCCTTGTTGTTCATCTTCGACAATCAGGCGGCCGATTTCCCAATAAGTTTGCACCATAACAGTATTGACTGCTTGTGCGGCTTGTTTGCGACCTTGGGTTAATAGCGCCCTAATATTGTCTAGCAATAGGTTTGATTCCGGTAATGTGGGTTGATTCATTATGCAGCCTCCATGTCTTCTATTTTTTCTCTGTGTACATCGAATATGTATTTTTAAAAAACAGAGTGAGGAAGAAATCGTTGCAAATGGGTAGGATGCCTATATCACGAAAAATATCATATGCATTCCAGACCGCTTGTTTGATTGAGTTAGCACTCATCATTCATTATTCTCATCAAGTAACTTTTGAAACATGCCCTGAAGTATAGGGGAATCTTAAATCCGGTGACAATCCTCCCTGAATATTCGCAGAGTAGCCAGAGACAGTTACCTGTCTCCAGCCCTCTAAGAACCGTGCGTGCGCCTTTCAGCGCACACGGCTCAAGCCTTACTAAGGCCTGATAATGACCCGGTAACCCAACGTGCTTTACTCCTGGATACATCCCTTCCCTTATGCTCCGCTTCGGGCTATCTGATCCGCGCACGACGCTCAAAGTACTGTCGGTATGTCGGATCATAAGGGGTAGCATTAGCTCTGATCTTGATGTGGCGGACGATCGGGGTACTCGCCATTGAGAACAGGTCGAGATATCCCTCATCCGCATATTTAACGACATAGACTTTCTGGCGAGGGGCAGCGCGTTGTGCCACCCACTCCAGCCCGTCCAGTGCCATATTAGCCAGAACCGGTGACGCGATACCGCCCTGTGGTGTTCCTGCCTGAGTGGGGTAGACCTTGCCGTCTTCCATGTAGCCTG
>NZ_JBHFKW010000093.1:0-4005 GCF_042879395.1 Photorhabdus sp. RM322S | reverse complement strand
AGGCTTTGCAACCGGCCAGAAAGCGATAGCAGAAGGGCTCATCTGGGCAAGTCTGCTGGCGTTGATAGTCCGGCGCAGTCTGGCGAGGCAGTTTTTGCCTTCAGTTTCCTTTCTCAAGGCCGCCAAAAATGTTGATGTCTGGTTATTGCCGATATTGGGCGCGATTATTCATCATGCCGGGTCGGAAATAGAACACCATCTGGATTGGGCCCTGAAATATCTTTCCAAAAATGCGTTGAAGTTGCCCCAAAGAAAATCCAATAAAAATAATGGGTTGGAGGGTATTTTCGAGAGGCTTAATACTTAAGGTTCAGTGTATGAGGCTGTATTAGGCTCTTTTACAGACGATTAAATAATTAAGGGACACAGCCTAGGAAAAATAAAAGAAAATATCAGGCTATGTTTTTTACGTAAATACCTTGAAAAGGAGTGGTTATATTTGAAAGATATGCTATTAGCTGAGTAATTTTTTATAAGCTATATACTATTGTATTTTTGTATATTATTCTTATGTAATTGACGTAAAAAATAATATTCATCATATTTCAATGAATGAGGTAAGAGATTTTTAAAGATCATAATTTAAAAGGCCACCTAAATATCAGGTGGACTTTAAATAATTATATTTAGCATTAAATTAATATCAATAATAATCCATATCCCATTCATTTCCATATGAAAAACTATCATCTGTTTCTTCATATTTTTGCAGAAGATAATTTATATTATTCCTTTCTTTCTGCGGGCGAAATTTCGCCATTTCTTCCAGTGTGATTAACGCGGGCTCTATGTTGTGATATTTTATAGTGAAATCTTCTATTAATGAATAAAACTCGCAAGCTTGAGCATAAAGGCATAATACTCCACGCCACCAATCACTTTTTAGATAATGAATGATTTCTATTGATCTATTCTGAATTAACTCTAAAGATGCTAAATGTTCTTGGTATCTTAAATGACCAAAAGAAAAAGTTTCAGATATATGGTCAAAAACCAGAATATTACAAGGAGTGATTAATTCCTCTACCGCAGTTAAACATGTTTCTGTTGAATAATTAAAACTAGTATCATTATTCAGAAAACTTACGATATCTTTTTTTGTTGCTGAACGGAGGTTTCTTTGATGAAACGCATAACCAATTTTAATTGATGATTTATATAATATACTTTGAGATAATGTTGTTCTCTTTATATCTTTATATGTGTCATAGACACCACAAAAAAGCTCCAATCGTTTTGTGAATATTTCGCTTTCACTTGAAGGTATATCAATTCCTTTTTCCGCAAGATCACATAATAGAGTTGCAAGTAAAGGTGTTTTAACGATCTCACAAATTTCTTTACCTTTAATACTTTCGATTAGTTGTTGACTAAGATTCGGATTTTTTTCTTTGAACCATGATGTTATGAATCTATAAAGTTGTGATTCACTAAAAGGTAAAAGAGTTATTCCAAGAAAATTGACCTTTGAAAGATAGCTTACACAATCTCGACTTGATATAAGCATCTGTATAGAAGGGTGTTTTATTTTAAAATCATTTATAGAGTCAATGATGCCGGGATACTTAGCATATGCCTCATCAAGGCCATCCAATACTATTTTTATTTTCTTTTCTTCTAATAAATAATTTTTTAAATTGATACTGTTTTCAGTGGTGGCTTCTATTTCTCTAGAAATTAATATAAGGGAAATTAAAATATCATAGTCACTATGATTATCATCTAGAATTATTTTTACTTTATTAATAAATCTATTTAGGGGTATGTATATAACCCTTGATGAATTCTCTGAAAGTAATTTTCTTACATACATTTGTAAGGTTGTGGTTTTTCCTGCGCCAGCTCCACCATAAACGGCAATATCATGCTTTGTTTCAAATAGTTCAAATGGTGAAATAGATAATCCATCATGATGTTTTTTTCTTTTTTTTAAAATTTTTATATATTTTTTATTATCTTCTGTTTTATTAATTAATATATCTAAAGCGTTAAGTGTTTTTTGTGTTTCAGTTAAAAATGAAATAATATCTATTCCATGTTTTCGATTGTTTATATCAGATATGTCTTTTTTATAAGCACTGCATTTTCTTTCAATCCAAGAAGTTATTTTTTTATCTTCTAAAGATATGGAAATAAATGGTGTATCCACATACTCAGATTTTAATGTCAATAACTCTTTATTTTGAATTATTATATCCTTAATTTTTTTAGTTGCCTCTAAAAAACTAGGGAAAATGCTTTGTTTTTTCTGTTTGGAAATTTTTTTAATATTGTTTGTATCAATAAAGTTTATTATTTCATTAATGCTATCTTGTGAAAAAGATGAATCAATTGAATTCTTTATTAGAGAATAGCACATATTCATTATATTTAATGTCGATTTATCTATTTTATTAGTTGAAATTCCATTTATGGATATTAATATTTGATTTTGAACGGACTTTATAGAAATTATATTTCCTGAAATTAACTGTTCTGCTTGTTCTATATTTCTCTTTGTGATTATATTTTTTTCCGATTTAAACTTTTTCATTTCAGAGTGAAAAAAATCATCAATGTATTGAGATGTTTGAGTTAAAGGAATAAAACCTATAAGATTCTTGAGAGGAAAATATATTTCTTTCTTAAATAAGTCCCAAGAGCTTTTAGATAATAGGATTTTTTCTTTTTTTATAGTAATGCTACTGTCAAGCAATATATTACTATCAATGGTTCCCATGAAAAAAGCTAAATCGCTATAGCAATTTAATTCAGTTATCGAGTTCTTTTGGTTTAACGCGGACATTAACTCAATGTTATTTAATTTTTCAGTATCATGTAAGTATAGCTTGTCACTAATTGAAACCAAACTTTCAAGTAATGATGGTTTATTCTTTTTTATTAGTTCTATTACCTTGGGGCCATCGAGTATTTCTATGTTTTTAGGACTCATACATAATAGTTCATGTATTTCATTTATTAATCTTGTATTAACCTGATACGGAGTAGCTAAAAATACTAAATCAGGTAGCTGTTCACTCCCGTTATGTAGTTTTATTTTTTTTGTAAGACATTGCCTAAGTTGGATTATTAGGTTGGAAAGAACATTTTTTTCAGAAGTATTAGATTCTTGACCTATTTTTTTTGTTTGAATTGCATATATACTAATTCCTTTTAGGGGCATTTCGTGGATTGCTATGAGATCTTTACCTTGTTCATATGGACCACCAACGAAATCGACTCTGGAGAAAGACATTGATTCGAATAAAGGTTTTAGTACATTTTTAGTGAAATCATCTTCCCTCATATTCTGCATTGCTTTTAAATATATATTAAGATTGCTTTCTTCAATATGATCCATGATGCTTTTAACTTTTAAATTTATAGATGCACAATATATTGACATAAATCCTAATTTAAAGAAAGTATTAGGAGTTAATGTATGTTAATTTAGCCCCCTTTATTGGGTAGCTCCAAGAATTAGATAGCAACTTTATACTGCATTAGCTCCGCTGTCTTATTGCGATATTTATAGTAATTCGTTAATATAAATTCGCACAATCACCATCACAGATGGTCACATAGGGGAACCTCTAAAAACTCCCAATACAAAAAATAAGGTCAATTTTGCCCTCATTCGCCGTAAAATTGACCTTATTGTGTGTGGCTTTTTCTTGCTTTTTCAGCGGAAAATATAACTTAATGGCTTTTTCATCACATGCCGAGATTAAAAAGCATGAATACCTGATTTTCTAAAATAAACCAAACGGTGCAAATCATAGCAGGTGGCCTTCAGCGTCATCGCAAAATTGGCTCGCAGCTGGCCTATCGTTCGGATGAATTTTTCACCCATCTGAGAGAATGCGCCAAAGATATGTTCTACCCGTGCCCGGGGTTTCGCTATTTTCTTATTTCGTCCTTTTTGGCAGTCTGATAAGGGCTTGTTGCGTGACGCTTTTCTCTGAATATGGACCCGATAGCCCTGTTCCTTCAGCGCCCGTTCACGCATCTGGCTGGCATACCCTT
>NZ_JBHFKW010000092.1:0-4398 GCF_042879395.1 Photorhabdus sp. RM322S | reverse complement strand
AAAATGGCTATTTTAGAGTAATAAATGGTATTTGTATTTAGTGAATGTCATTTTGAAAGTTTTTTGGTTGCCAAAATAAAACCTTTTATTTATTAAAATAGGATATTCATATGATTTTCACTTAACTACATCCACCTATATATGTTTAAATTGATCGGTGAATTAATTTAATAATGATTTATTACACCAACAATAGTGAAAACTTTCAAGGATTAATCATCCGGAAAGGTTATAATGATTAAGTGGGTATTTAAGCGTTAAATCACATTAACGGTATAAAAAGATGAATAATCTTTCTACCGTAGAAAGGTAATGTTATTGGACCGGGTAAAATAGTATAAAACAAGTTTAAATGGGGGTGTTTAATGTGTCATGGTGTTGCATGATAAATGCAACATAATAACGCTGAAAATAATCTGTTTCGTATTCGGTTAAATCATCTTTTTTGCGGATTTTGTTATTCATGCTTTTTCCAAACGATTATTTAACTGGCTGATATAAAAATTTATTTTCAGTTGAAAACGTTATTAAAGTCGGTTGTTTTTTTAAAATACATTGTCTTATTAAAATATTTAATAATCTTATTTTTCCTTTTTTATGGGTATGTGAGCATTAATAAAGCTAATTATTTTTCTCATTTTTCACGGATGGATTTATGATGGGCAGGTTTTAAACTTTTATTAAATTTCATTTTTTAACCTCTGGTTTTAATCGTTGTTTTCACTACTTTTAACATCGGTTTTCTATTAAATTTAATCATCATGGTATATTGTGTTTTACGTTTTATCAACGTTAATTATGTACACTTTTTATCTTCACTGACACTGTCTTATTGGTAATTCTGAGTGGTTTTTATAAATCATAATCCTTTGTTTTATCTTCATAAATCAACCCGTAAATAGTCTGATGGTATAAAGATACCATTTTATGTTTTTTCGGATAATATTCTTTTTTTCGCTGATTTTTTAACTCTCTTTTAATGGTTAATGGACTTCGATTAAATATAATCAATATCCTTTTAAAAAATTTAACTTATGGTTAAATGCATTTTTTATATAAATATTTAATACCTCTGTTTTCGTGTTTTTAAATTTTCATGGCAGGGCTAGGTAAATATAAAATAAGCGGAGGAGAGCATTTTCGGTAAATATATTAAACATAACAAGGAATAAGTTATTTTTAGTCACTCAATACCTTTTAAAAATATGGCATTAATGGGTACCTGTTTTTTTACCCTTAGTTAACTCATCACCGAAAAAGCAGCTTTCTGATCGCCAAAAAAGGGAAAACAAGTAAAAAGAGAAAGTGCACTATGTTTAAAAGATGACAAATCTGTAAAAAGATTCTCATTCCGAGGGTTGTAGCTTTCAACTGGAGAGTGATACTGCTCAATCTCGTCTTTTATCCTCGTCTTTTATCGACTCCATTTCGCAATGGATTCTAAATAGGATACAGCCGGTTAATCAGTTATAACGACACTTATTCTATTGAGCCGGGTGTTTTCCCCATAATTTTTACGCCATTAGTAGATGTGATTTGATTAAATACATCAGTATTATGTGTACCGCTTATCCCTTTTTTAGATATTCTATCAAATGTGGATAAGTGATTTTTCTGGTTAATATGAAAATGAATTCCTTCTGGGAAGTAGTCGTTCCCTTTCTAGAAAGGGAACGACAGAAGATTTAAAATTTATTTTTGTAAAAATTATTATTCATTAAATTTATACATATATCATAATTATCTTTTTCATAACAGACAATATTGACTTTAGAAATGTGAGGGTTATTATTTAAATATGAAACAATGGTGTCTAAGGAAATTTTAGCAGCCAGTTCTTTAGGGAATTTATAAATCCCTGTACTAATATTAGGAAAAGAAAGCCTTTTGATATTATAGATCTTAGATAATTCAAAACAACTTAAATAAGATTTTTCTAATAATGAAAATTCATTATTATTGCCGCCATTCCAACGTGGACCTACAGTATGGATCACGTATTTAGCTGGCAAATTGCCTGCACTTGTAATGACAGCATCACCAACTTTACAGCCACCTTGTTTAGCTCTAATTTTTTGGCATTCTTCTAAAATAATTTTTCCACCAGCTTTATGTATTGCTCCATCAACTCCGCTACCTCCAAGTAAAGATGTATTAGCTGCATTAACGATGGCATCAACAGCAACTTTAGTTATGTCGCCTAGTATAATTTCTACTTTATTTTTCATTTAGCAGTATCCTTAAAAGCATCTCTACTATGGTTTTGTGAGATTGTTTCTCCTCGGGTGAATATATTCCATTCATTACTTGTTTATCTAAGATACAATCGTATATATCTACACTTAACCAACCTTTAGACCATATATCAATAGTTCCCAGCTTCCCACAGCCTTCAAATTCAATTCGTTCAAGATTGCCAAACTCACCATCAACAAAAAATGAATATTCAAAAGAATAATTTTTTAAAAGAGGTTTTATATTTTTATCAAAGTCGTGCATATTCATTGAAATCCTCATTTTTTATCTACAATAGTAATATTCTTAATTTCAGGTAATTGCTGACCATCTTGTTTATTCAGTAAAAATTGTTGTGATTTACTTGCATCAGGGCCAATCATTTTAAACCATCCATCCTTACCACCTTTTAAAAGGCTGTTTGCTGGTACATCAAATTCAGCATAAACCGAACCTTTTGGTGCTGTACCTTTAAAATCGGATGCTCCATTAGTAGAGATAAATGTTTGCCCACCACCTCCTTGAACAATTTTTCCGCTACTTTGCATTTGTGCTAATTCATCAGGTGACATCCATCTACCAACTCTAGTCATTTTCACTTCATTAACAACTTTTGTTTCCCCGAGTTTTAATGAAGAGTGAATGTTATTTGTACTAACAATTGTTCCTTTTTCAGCTTCAGGCTTCCCACTTGTACCTTGATTCGGTTGTTTATTCTTCCCAATAATCGAAGCAATTGAAACTTTACTACCGATAGCACCACCAATACCGGCAGATTCTACCGCTTATTTGGCTATCAGTGCACCTTTTTCCCAGGCAGGTAGTGAGTTATACAACAGCCCTAAATCGTTCTGGTTTTCTGTAGTCACAAACTGGCTGAGACGATGAGCATCTGCCTCTGATAAGCCAAACATCCATCTCAGGCCACTAACGGCATCGGCTGTTTTTATCCCACCGTCCATTTCGGCCTGATAGGTCAGTGTACATAATCCACCGTTTCCGGCACAGTCAGACAACATTTCTGCCCGTTGCGCAACGCTCAGTTCTCCGTATTTGTTCCAGATGGCTTCGGTAGAGGCTCCTTGCTTATTTGCCTCTTGAAGTTCTCTGGTCAGATTGTAGGCATTAATGTAGAACTCAAAAGAGAGAATTATGAATTATTTCACTGATAAATAAGTGATAATCAGTAGATAAGTCAACCCCAACCGAGGTTGGGGCTATATAGATGTTATAATGATATATAATATTTTTTTATATTAGAAATTATTTCTCTAACTTCATCTTTATAAATTTTTATTTCATAAAAGTCTGGGTTAGGAATATCTTCCCAATAACCACGACCATTATTATCATATCTCAAAACACGTCGTTTTGCTCCGATGATTCTAACAATATCATCGTAAGAAACAGCAAATACAGAACTACCAAAGTCATCAATATTCTCTGTTGAAGCTTTATAAATATATGACGATTCAAAATTTTCAGGTATATCACTGTTACTATCAACCAGATTAGGAGATATCAGACCTAACATCGTGTTAAATGCTTCTTTGGTTTCTTTATCAAATAGCTCTTTATTTTCAGGAAAAGAAACCAATGCATTTTTATCATCTAAAGAAAAAATATCCACATTTAGTGTCGCGGTAGTTAGTTCATCAGGGAACATTATTCCATTAATATAAAAATGGAATAATCCATTTTTGAATGAACTATCACTCCAATAAGGAATATATTCTACTAATATCGCAAAGCGATATGGATCACCGAAAATCATAGTTTCTATCTCCATTTACCAGGTAAGCCAAAACTTTTCTTCACATCATTAGGAATTTCTTGTCTGTCTAATGGATTTTTTTGATCTCCAGTACTACCAGACCAATGCCATGTACCATCATTGCTGTAAGAAAAGCGATGAACATTTCTTTCAGAATCAAAGGAATATCTTTGCTTTTCTTTAGAGGTAGAGGAAATAGAGTAATTAAATAAATCCACTGAGTTTTTAGGTTCAATTCCTGCATTAGGTCGATTACCTTGCTGACCAAGAGTGTGTTTGGGATTCGATTTATAAGTCAGCCCATTAGAAGCGACTATTGGCTCCGGTACCGGTATTGCACTTCCTCGATGTTTCCCAACAATCGACGCAACCGAAACTTTACTACCGAT
>NZ_JBHFKW010000091.1:0-4596 GCF_042879395.1 Photorhabdus sp. RM322S | reverse complement strand
GAAAAAGTTTATTCACTGATTGAAAACATTATTTAAATCAGTTAATTTTCAAATATATTATCTGATTAACCTATTCTATATTATCATTCATCCTTTTTCACTAATATTTTTATGATGAGCAGCTTTTAAATTGTTATTAAAAGCCATTTTTTAACCTCTAATTTTAATTGGTATAATAAGGTTTTAATCGTTGTTTTTACTACTCTTAACACCTGTTTTATATTAAATTTAATCATCATGGCATATTGTGTTTCACGTTTAATCAACGTTAATTATACTTGCTTTTTATCTTTGTTAATGCTGTTTTACTGGCAATTTTGAACAGTTTTCATAAGTTACTCTCCTTTCTTTTATCTTCATAAATCAACCAATAAATAGCTTGACAGTATAAAGATGCCCCTTTATGTTTTTTCAGATAATATTATTTTTTTTCGCTGATTCCTTTTCAATTTTATGTTAATGGTTAATGGATTTCGATTAAATTTGATTCACGTCTTTTTAAAAAACTGCACTTATAGTTAAATCCGTCTTTTATATAAAAGCTTTAATATCTCTGTTTTTGTGCTTTTAAATGGTTATGGGAGGTTAGGTAAAAATAAGCAGAGGATAGCATTGCCGATAAATGAATTAAATATGGATGTGAATAGGCCGTTAAAGGGAAATGCAGGTAAAAAGATAAAATGAACCCTTTTAAAATGGTGATATCGAGTAAAATGATTTTTATTCCGAGAGTTTTATTATTTTTTAATTAAAAATTCATTTAATGAATGGTTTTCATTGAGATATTTTTGTAAATCTAATAGTTTTTCCGTTTCCTACCTTGTATTTAAATTTTCCCATTTTCATTAAATTAATACTCGGATTTTATCGTTTTTCCTTTTTCCTGTATTTGATTTTTAGGTTTAAAACTAAAGGGGATAATAGGTATACTAATGGTATTAAAATAAAAGTCTATTTTTTTAATCCAGCTAAACGCTATTGTTATTTTTGTGCTATGCGGTTAACTCTGCTAAATGTTTTAATATAATCTCATGTTTTTGTTACTTCCGTTGACCCACGCTGAAGCATTGGCGCAACGGGTCAAGCGCCTGAACTGAACGGAAATACACGCCTGTGTGGTGAATGAAGAAGAAGCCTGGCAGATTAAGGATGCCATTGATAAGCTCTAGTCGGCGCTGGCTTATCACGGGTATAAGCCACGGTAGATCATTAAGAAAACCGGAAGATCACAGAGATCTTTCCGGCCTTTAAATCAATTAAATAACCACCGTGAATTATGGCAGCAAAAACACTCTGGCTACTTTTTTAGGCCCTTCGTAAATATCAAAATATTCGTTCGTTTCCATTCGTTCTTTAGGGGCTGTATCCATAAGAAAATTAACACAGCCTTCACTTATATATTTATTGTCTTTTCCGTCTATCTTTACAGTTGATTCAATTTCGAAAACGACACTCCAGGCATTATTTTGCCAATTGATATCTCCAAGAAATCTCGCTACAGAAAAGTATCTTCCTGCTGAAAGAGGAGGAGTTTTTCGTCCTCCTTCGTTTTTAGAAAGCCATTCAATCCTGACTAAATGCATTGATAATTACCTAATTAAAGTCAAAATATCTAACACCTTGTAGTTTTAACGTTTTTACTCCACGTTACTTTTACTCTTGGATCATTTAATTGTTCCACTTGTGTATATCTTGCTGGACCAATTCCATCCAAATGAGGGTCTACGTGCATTTTTCCAGCTATATCGTCTGGTACATTTATCTGCACAACTTGGAATGTACTTCCTCCATGACCCATTTTATTGCCCCACGTAACAACATCTTTGTAAGACTCAGCAAACCATTTACCTTCCATAGTTCCTTGTCCTGCGGCCCATTTGCCTGTTTCCACCAATTGGTTATATTCAGAGAGATTCATCCCTCTATATAACATCATCAACCCAAGGGGATCGACCCAGGTCAGGGGGTTTGGCGCATAAGTGTATAAGTTTATACCCCCATTCAGTCCGAGGGGGTCAGGCGTGATAAACCGGCCAATTTCCGGGGCATAATACCGATACGTACTAAAATGCAGCCCGGTTTACTCGTATCATCCTGATACTCGCCCTTTCAGGGTAGCGCTACGCGCTATTCAAATTTGTTCCGAACAAACTTTCTTTGTCAAAATATTGGCCTGCATAGCGCCGGTTTTGCCTGAAACGTGAGATAAAGCTGCGTATGCAGGAGATGATTAACAACTACGGCACGAGATAACCATGAAGCACAGTGGGAAGCTCTCTTCGAGCTTCCCGTCTGATTTAATCTAAGAAGTCATCTTCTTCGAGATAATAAACCACCGCTTCTAATAATTCATCACGGGTTGCATTGGGGTGGTGCTCCAGTTTGTTATCGATAATGGCTCCGAATGTTTGATAATCCAGCCAGCCTTTATACTTATCTTCCATTTCATCCATATCTTCCAGTTCGTCATCTGTCTCTGGCAGATAATAGGTGGCTTTATCGATATAACTACTTTCATTCACAAAGCCAACATCTACAAAAAAGCACCATGCTTCATCAAGCTCTCTATAAATGGATAGTAATCCATCAAAGCTTATGACTGTTTTCATTATATTTTCCTTTTAACGACAACCATTACCACCGCCCCATTTTTTGCGGCCACCTGAGCCATCGGGGTGATAGATTTTGTGATAAGACTTATGATCATTGTAATCAACTAAACTTAGCTTACCGGCCTGATTCTCATGATGCCAAGTCATGCCTTTAGGTGCGGTAGGTTTAAAATTGCCACGACTGCTAGGCTGAACATGCTTAGCCACACTTGAGTACTTAGTCTGCATTTCACGCCTGAATGCCGGATCGCGCTGCATTCTTTCGTGCACAGATTGGTTGCCCCGTTTAAAATGTTGACTATCGGATAACGTGTATTCAGATGGATTTAATGTATGTTCATGGAACACATGGTACTTCCCTAAACCCCGCTGACCTTCCCCTTTGTATAACCCCCAAGGATCGATCCATGTCATCGGATTCGGCGCATAGGTATACAGGTTCAATCCACCGGCTAAGCCGATCGGGTCTTCGGCACTATCCCGACGCCATCATACAGGTTAGCGGACTTTTCCCCTTGATTTAGCAACCTTTTTCTCCACCGCTTTTTCCCGCCCTGTTAAAGAACATGCCAACTCGCCCCGACGGGCACTTTGCCGATTTTAGCTCACTTTTTCCCCGCTGTCATAACCGAGTTTTTGCCCGCTTATCGCGGTTTTCAACAGGGAGTCCCCGCTTGCGGGAGATTAAACAACAGATGCGGCGTTGATAACCGGTTTTGTGGGTTAAGGGAAGAGGATGAGATGACGATTGCCATGGAACATTTACAGGATATTCAGTTAACCCACGTTGAAGCGCTGCCCTTGGCCCAGCTGGTTTAAGCGGCTGTGCTGGTCTGAGATATGCGCCTGTGCGGTGAATGAGGAAGAAGCGTCAGATTAAGGATGCCATCGGTAAGCTCCAGTCGGCGCTAGCTTATCACGGGTATGAGCCACGATAAATATAAGAAGCTGGAAGATCGCAAGGATCTTCCGGTCTGTTCTATTCTATAAGCTTTGAATTAACTTCATGCCTTTATCTTTAGTTTGCGAAAGTATCTGTTTAAAAAACTCTTCGAAAGAATGAGATATTTTGTAAAGGTTTCCACATTCATCAACTTCATTAAAAGCAATATCTTGTACATCATCTTCAACATGCAAGTGGGTTCTATCCCAATAATAGACACCCTCATGTTCTCCTTTAGTTACCAATACGTAAAAATTACCACCAGGATCTGTACCAATGATCAAAGAATTTTTTATGAATGACAATTCATCCAAATAGTCATTATTTATCTCATTTAAGTTGAAGTTCTCATTTTCTATATTGATACCAAATAAAGAATCAAAAGCTACTTCACCATCATCAACACCTTGGTATGTAAGATTACATGCGTCCGGATCTTCAACATAAAATCCGTTATATTTCTTTAAGAAAGAGCGGTAACTTTCAGGAAAAATTATTGAATAACACTGCTCAATAGATAAAATTTCACTATCGTCTATATTAATACCATGATTTATTGGCATAAATTTACCCCGACACTATTTTTCAACATTTTTTTCTTAGCTTTGATGCCCCACCGAGATGAGTGAATTTATTGTGTATGTTTTTAGGTACTTCCTGCATTGTTTTTCCATTTTCATGGTGATGCCAAGTATTTAATTTATAGTCGGCTTTCCCTTGTGGTGCTACCGCATCCGCTTTTGCAAAATCACCATTCCCAAATTTATTGTGATTTCCTTTCAGATCAGGAACATCCACACGTTGCCTTTCATATGGCGTAAAGTCAGGATAACCATTAGGATAACGAACCACATTCCCGGACGCATCTTTATAAGCCCACGTTTGGGTATCTATTTCTTGCCAGACTGTACCACCTTTATTACTCCACTTAACGATATCAGGAGAATTTAGTGGTTTTCCTGTTAATCCCCACGGATCGATCCACGTCACCGGATTGGGCGCATACTGATATAAGTTCAGCCCGCCTTTCAGCCCTAGCGG
>NZ_JBHFKW010000090.1:0-4627 GCF_042879395.1 Photorhabdus sp. RM322S | reverse complement strand
TTGGGGTTTGCGTTAATATTGACTGCGAGCCACTATTGCTGATATGGCTCAGTTGGTAGAGCACACCCTTGGTAAGGGTGAGGTCCCCAGTTCGAATCTGGGTATCAGCACCATGATAATATATAAAGGATTTGTCTGGCGGCGATAGCGCGGTGGTCCCACCTGACCCCATGCCGAACTCAGCAGTGAAACGCCGTAGCGCCGATGGTAGTGTGGGGTCTCCCCATGTGAGAGTAGGGAACTGCCAGACTTTATTTTAAGACAAAAAGGCCACCCTTTTGGGTGGCCTTTTTGCATTTAGAGAAAAAACTAACTTTGTTTTCCAACTGTTTTCCATGTCTATAGGCTGATAAACTACTTATTAAATAGCTATTGAGTATTGAGTAAATGCTTTCTCTTAAAGAGTTTAATACTTTTGGGTTATCAGCCCATGCTAAATGTTTAGATATAGCTGAATCTGCTGAATCTTTATTAGCTTTATGGCAGAAAGCTAAAAGCCAAAAACAACCTGTACTGCTGCTTGGCGGGGGTAGTAATGTCTTATTTACTGACGATTTTGAAGGAACTGTGATTCTGAACAGAATCATGGGGATTCAATACCAGGAAACTGATGAATCATGGCGTCTACATGTAGGAGCGGGAGAAAATTGGCACGAATTAGTCTGTTATTCTCTTAAAAATCAGATTCATGGATTAGAGAATCTGGCATTAATTCCAGGTTGTGCTGGTGCGGCACCGATTCAAAATATTGGCGCTTATGGTATTGAATTTAGAGATGTATGTGATTACGTAGATGTCCTGAATCTGGAAACTGGAGAACAAACGCGACTCAGTGTTGATGAATGTCAGTTTGGGTATCGGGATAGTGTTTTCAAGCATAAATATCAAGAAAGTTATTTTATTATCGCTGTAGGCTTACTGTTGAAGAAGAATTGGCAGCCGATGTTGAGCTATGGTGATTTGACTAGGTTGTCGAGAAGTAGTGTAACTCCTCAGCAGATTTTTGATTCAGTATGTACAATGCGTGCCAGTAAATTACCTAATCCTGCAATAACAGGAAACGCAGGTAGTTTCTTTAAAAATCCAATTGTCAGTGCGGAAGTTGCGGTAAAAATTAAAGAAAGTTACCCTGATAGCCCCCAGTATTCTCATGCTAGTGGGATGTTCAAATTAGCGGCAGGTTGGCTCATTGAACGGTGTAATTTAAAAGGTTATCGCATCGGTGGTGCATCTGTGCATCTCAGACAAGCTCTAGTATTGATAAATCAGGGAAATGCGACAGGTAAGGATGTAATCGCATTGGCTGCCTATATTCGCCAGCAAGTGATAAGTAAGTTTGGTGTATTACTTGAACCTGAGGTGCGTTTTATTGGTTCGAAAGGCGAAATTGATGCTGTGGAATGTATTTCATGAAAGATATAACTGTACCATTACAATTGATTAAAATTTTGTCTGATGGTGAAGTCCATTCTGGTCAACAACTGGGGCAAGATTTAGGGATGAGTAGGGCTGGAATTAATAAGCATATACAGACAATTCGTGAATGGGGAATTGAACTGGAAACGGCTCCTGGTAAAGGTTATAGCTTCGTGGCACCTATGCAGCTGCTTGATGAATACACTATTTTGCAATATTTACCCCAGGATCGTATAGCTGTTTTGCCTGTTATTGATTCGACTAATCAGTATCTACTTGAACGTTTATCTGAGTTAAAGTCAGGGGATGCCTGTGTTGCAGAATACCAGTATGCTGGTAGAGGGAGGCGTGGACGGAAATGGATTTCGCCCTTTGGTAAGAATCTTTATTTATCTATGTACTGGCGTCTTGAACAAGGACCAGCTGCTGCAATCGGATTGAGTCTGGTTGTCGGTATTGTTATTGCTGAAGTATTGCATCGATTTGGTGCTGATAGAATTAGGGTAAAATGGCCTAATGATTTATATCTTGATGACAAGAAGTTAGCAGGAATTTTAGTCGAATTAATGGGAAAAACTGGTGATGCTGCTCAGGTTGTGATCGGTGCAGGTATAAATATTGCGATGGATCATAAGGACGAAGAATCTATTAATCAGCAATGGGTTAATTTGCAGCAGGCTGGAATTGAAATTGATCGTAATAAATTGGCTGCAGAAATAATACTTAATCTGAGGAAAGCTCTGATGCAGTTTGAAAATGAAGGTTTGTCTTCATTTATTTCCCGGTGGTTTGAGCTAGATAATTTTATAGATAGACCAGTAAAATTAATTATTGGTAGTCAGGAAGTTTATGGCATAGTCAGAGGTATTAATCAGCAAGGTGCTTTGTTGCTCGATCAGGATGGTGTCATAACTCCATATATCGGTGGTGAGATTTCTTTGAGAGGTTGTTAAGAACAACCGGAAGAGAGATATCTTCCGGGTTCGGATACTATTTTTACTTTCGTAACCTTACGCTTTCAATAGTGTGATTAGTGCCTTTTATCATGATTAGGCTTGCTCGTTCTCGCGTTGGTAGAATATTTTGTTGCAAGTTTAAGCCATTGATCTCTTGCCAGATATCAGATGCAATGTTTATTGCCTCTTCTTCTGATAACTTGGAATAACTGTGGAAATAAGAATCTGGATCTGAAAAGGCACCCTGACGAAATTTTAGGAACCGACTGATATACCAACTTTGGAGTAATTTTTCTGGTGCGTCGACGTAGATAGAGAAGTCGACAAAATCAGAGACAAATACATGGTGTGGGTCATGGGGATAATCCATACCGCTTTGTAATACATTCAGACCTTCTAGAATCAAAATATCTGGTTGTTCAATGAACTTTTGTTCATTTGGTACGATATCATAGGTAAGATGAGAGTAAACTGGTGCAGATACTTGTTCGGACCCTGATTTAATATCAGATACAAATTTCACTAGGCTATGCATATCATATGATTGTGGGAATCCTTTCTTTTTCATCAATCCACGTTCATTTAGCACGCTGTTAGAATGTAGAAAGCCATCTGTAGTAATTAATTCTACACTTCTGTGTTCAGGCCAACGACTCAGCAGTGCTTGCAATAGACGTGCAGTAGTACTTTTGCCAACAGCAACACTGCCAGCAATGCCTATGACATAAGGGACCTTTTGTCCATCAGTGCCTAGAAATTGTTCGAGTACTGCTTGGCGACGTAAATTTGAGCTGATATAAAAATTAAGTAAACGAGATAAAGGAAGGTAAATCTCAACAACTTCTTCTAAAGAAATTTCTTCATTGATCCCTTTTAAATCAATTAGTTCTTCTTTTGTTAATGTCAGTGGAACTGAATCACGTAAAGTTGCCCATTGTTCACGATTGAATTGCAAATATGGAGTAGCCAAAAAAGGTTCTTTTTTATTCATAAACCAACATCTGCCTGTTTGTGCAGGTTGGACAGGTTGTAATAAACAACCTGTACCCGACAAAAAATAAATCGCATCATATCGACTGAGGAGCGACAGGCGTAGGCTTTTTTGTATTTTTGGCGATTTTTTTTGATAAGAAATGCAGAATTGTAAAAAATTGAGTTGTTTTACTTACTGCTAGCTTAGGTTGTTTGTTTAATGATGGAAATTTAACTGACGGCAAATGAAGTAATTTATCGAGTTTTATAGAGGATTATAATAAGTTCCACAGATAGTTATAGATAATTTTTTGTTTGTTATTTGGTCTGAATCTATTGAAAAAAGCAGCTGATCAGATGAATATGAGTATTTTGTGACCGAATGATCAGGTTAAGGCAATTTTTTTGTTGCATAGAGTGTTCACACTGCCTAGAATGCGCAGCACTTGATGCCGGCATAGCTCAGTTGGTAGAGCAACTGACTTGTAATCAGTAGGTCCCGAGTTCGACTCTTGGTGCCGGCACCATTAAAAATTTGGATAGGGTGGGGTTCCCGAGCGGCCAAAGGGAGCAGACTGTAAATCTGCCGTCACAGACTTCGAAGGTTCGAATCCTTCCCCCACCACCAAACAATCAGATTTAGTCTTGAGTGTTCTGCTCGAGTAGTTACTCCAAGCGAAGCACATTGAGATATAATGTACAGCTGATTAAAGTCAGGTAGCCGAGTTCAATGCGGGCATCGTATAATGGCTATTACCTCAGCCTTCCAAGCTGATGATGCGGGTTCGATTCCCGCTGCCCGCTCCAAGATGTGCTGATATAGCTCAGTTGGTAGAGCACACCCTTGGTAAGGGTGAGGTCGGCAGTTCGAATCTGCCTATCAGCACCATTCCCTTATGTCCTTGTCTCCTGGTTTTCTTCCTGTAAGCAATATTCAACAAGCAAAATAGCTTGGTTGATGTGGTGAAACCACCGATTCCGTGTCTTAGAGGGACAATCTAATGTCTAAAGAAAAGTTTGAACGTAAAAAACCGCACGTTAACGTTGGTACTATCGGCCACGTTGACCATGGTAAAACTACCCTGACTGCTGCCATCACTACTGTACTGGCTAAAACCTACGGTGGTAACGCTCGCGCATTCGACCAGATTGATAACGCGCCAGAAGAAAAAGCGCGCGGTATCACCATCTCTACTTCTCACGTAGAATATGATACGCCAAGTCGTCACTATGCACACGTTGACTGCCCAGGCCACGCCGACTACGTGAAAAACATGATCACC
>NZ_JBHFKW010000089.1:0-4731 GCF_042879395.1 Photorhabdus sp. RM322S | reverse complement strand
AATGCCCAGTAACTCATGCCAGACAGCAGCAAGGGTGATTTCAGTTTCTCCCTGAGGATCGGCATACTTCTGACGGGCAAACGCGTCCTCACCGGGCACCGGCAAAGCCTTGCGATCCAGTTTACCGTTCGGGGTCAACGGGAAACTATCCAGCCGCACAAATGCTGCCGGCACCATATATTCTGGCAGAACCACACTCAGATGCTCACGCAAGCTATTTGCCAGCCCTTCATCTTCATCTGCTACCACATAGGCCACCAGCCGTTTTTCTAGTCCGTCTCCATGTACCAGTACCACTGATTCACGCACTATCGGGTGTTCCATCAATCGGGTTTCAATTTCGCCCGGTTCAATGCGGAAACCGCGGATTTTCACCTGTTGGTCATTGCGCCCCAGATATTCCAGCGTGCCGTCCGACAGATAACGGCCTAAATCCCCGGTACGGTACATGCGGGCACCCGGGTTATCACTGAACGGATCAATCAGGAAACATTCTGCCGTCAGTTCAGGCAGGTTTAGGTAGCCCCGGGCAACGCCCACACCACCAATGTAGATTTCACCCATGCTGCCCAACGGTACAGGTTGCCTTCTTTTATCCAACAGATAGATGCAGGTATTCTGAAGTGGCCGGCCAATAGCACAATCTTCGCTCGGTGACGAGATTTCCTGACAGGTTGCCGTTACCGTATTTTCAGTCGGCCCATAGGCATTTAATAGCCGGGGTTGATAATCTTCCTGCCTGAACCAGTCTTGAATGGCATGTTTTCTGACTGCCTCACTCCCTATGATGATCAATCTCAGGACATCAGGCAGCTCCCGCTCATTGGCCGCCAATTCAGACCAAAACAGCGTCGGCAAAAACATAACTGTGATGCGGTGTTGTCGGGCCAAGGCGATAAATTCCGGTATGGAAGCCAGCCAGTCATCATCGCGAATAACCAGCGTGGCGCCATGACATAATGCCGAGAAACACTCCTCGACGGAGACATCAAAGGCAAACGCCGCAAACTGCAATACCCGATCCTGCGCCGTCACACCATAAAGTTCATTGACTCCCAACGTACGTTGATAAAGAGCCTGATGCTCCACCATCACCCCTTTCGGCTGTCCGGTAGAACCCGAAGTGTAAATCACATAAGCCAGATGCTGTGGCGTTAAAGCCGAAACTTGTGGGTTGCTGCCCGGTTGCTCCAGTTGTACTGTCGGATCAAGAACAGTCAACTCAGCCAATACCTTGTCGCACAATATGGATTGTCCAACCCTATCCGCCAATATCACCGATGGCGTACTGTCACTCAGAATATAGGTCAGACGCTCTGCTGGATAAGTGGTGTCCAACGGCACATAAGCTCCGCCCGCTTTCAGCACCGCCAAGAGTGAGATAATCATAACGGGTGAGCGTGCCACACAAATAGCGACTCGTTGTTCCGGCCCTATCCCCAGCGTAATTAACTGGTGCGCTAAACGATTAGCCCGGGTATTGAGTTCGGCATAGCTCAAGTACTGTCCCTGATACTCCAGAGCTGTGGCATCCGGCGTTTTTTCTGCCTGCTGTTCAAATAAATGATGGATACACAGTGCGTCAGGATACGGCGTTGCCGTTACATTCCATGTATTCAGCAATAATTGACGCTCTGCTGGCGCCAGCATATCAATGTTTCCCATCTTCTGTTGGGCATTGGTCACCATCGCTTGCAGCACAGCCTGTAAATACCCCTTGTGCCGCTCAATCGTGGATTGATCAAACAGGGCGCTACTGTAACTTAATGTCCCACTAATTCCACCGCCCTTTTCATACAGGTCCAGCTCGATATCAAACTTAACGATGTCAACAGCCTTATCAACCGGTGAGACCGCCAGATTCGGCAATACCCAGTCCATGTATTCATTGTTCTGCCAAGCAAACATCACCTGGAACAATGGAGTGTGCGCCAGCCGACGGGGTGGTTGCACAATGTCCACTACCTGTTCAAACGGTAGATCCTGATGTGCTTGGGCGGCTAATGCGGTTTCCCGAACTTGTGTCAGATATTCCGCCACCGTCAGTTCATCCGAAACCGTCATTCGCAAAGCCAGCGTATTGACAAAAAAGCCTATCAGCGGCTCCACTTCCTGTCGGCTGCGGCCGGCACTAGGGGTACCGATAACTATATCCTCCTGACCAGACAACCGTGATAAGACGATACCCCAGGCTGACAGCACGGTCATAAACAGCGTGACACCGTGCTGCTGGCTTAACTGTTTGAGGGCGGCGGTCAATGCCGGATCAAATCGGACAGGTACCGCTTGACCAACAAACGACTGTTCTGGCGGCCGGGGCCGGTCCGTGGGCAAATCCAGCAGCACCGGCGCATCCGCCAACACGGTACGCCAATAGTCAGACTGCGTCTGGGTACGTTCGGCGGAAAGCCACTGATGCTGCCAGACGGCATAATCCGGATACTGGATGGCCAGCGGGGGCAGCGGGTTCGGCTGCCCGGCCAAGAAGGCAGTATAGAGTGCGTTCAGTTCCCGTATCAGTATCGTGACTGACCAACCATCGGACACAATATGATGTTGGGTCAGCAAAAACTGATAATCGTCATCCGCCAATCGGATAAGCACCGCCCGGATAAGCGCTTTCTGGCTGAGGTCGAACGGCGCAGATGCTGTTTCAGTGATCAACTGTTCCAGTACTGTATCTGCCTCTGGGTGCCCGCGTAAATCATGTTGCACCAGTGGCAACCCGCTGTCTTCTGCCAACAACCGAACCTGCGGCTTACCGTCAACGGAAATAAAGACTGTGCGCAGCGCTTCATGCCGGGCAAAGACGGTATTCAATGCCTGTTGCCAAGCCGCTATATTCAGCCGGCCACGCAAATTCAGCGCTAGAGGGATATGATACGTTTCACTGACACCGTCAAGCTGGGTTAGGAACCACAAACGCTGTTGGGCAAAGGATAGCGGTAATTTCCCCTCTCGGGAAACGGACAGTATGACAGGCAAGGTGACATTGTCTTGGTTATCCCGCTGGGCCTGAACCGTCTGCGCTAAAGCCGCCAACGACGGTGAGTTAAACAACGCCGTCAGCGGCAGTTCCACACCCAATACGGTCATTATCCGGTTCATCACCCGCACCGCCAGCAGGGAATGTCCGCCCAGCGCAAAGAAATTGTCGTGTCGGCTGATTTTCTCAATACCGAGTAACTCACGCCAGACCGCAGCAAGGGCGATTTCAGTTTCTCCCTGAGGATCGGCATACTTCTGACGGGCAAACGCGTCCTCACCGGGCACCGGCAAAGCTTTACGATCCAGTTTACCATTTGGGGTTAACGGAAAAGTATCCAGACGTACAAACGCTGTTGGCACCATATACTCCGGAAGAACCTTACTCAGATGCTCACGCAGATTATTCGCCAACCCGTCTTCCTCGTCAGCCACCACATAGGCCACCAGCCGTTTTTCTAGCCCGTTTCCGTGCACCAGCACCGCAGACTCACGTATCGCTGGGTGTTCTACCAGTCGAGTCTCGATTTCTCCCGGTTCAATCCGGAAACCACGAATTTTCACCTGCTGGTCATTGCGGCCCAAAAATTCCAGATTGCCGTCTGGTCGATAGCGCGCCAAATCGCCGGTACGGTACATCCGTGCCCCTGGTTTTTCATTGAACGGATCAATCAAGAAACGTTCAGCGGTTAATTCAGGTCGGTTCAGATAGCCCTTGGCAACTCCGTCACCGCCTACATAAATTTCACCAACAGCGCCCAGCGGCACTGGTTGACCATCATCATCCAGCAAATAAACCCGTGTATTCGCGATAGGCCGACCGATAGGAATATTGTGTGCTTCCGGTGCCAATGTCGTGATACGGTATATTGTCGAAAAAGTGGTGCCTTCAGTGGGGCCATAAGCCTGCAACAAGTGTTGAGGCGTGTTATTTTCTAACAAACTGGCAATCACGTGTAAATCAGGAATATCACCGCCAAAAATAAGGGACTTTATTTGGGGCAAAACTGGCGATAGCGGTGCTGCCAGCCGGTTAAACAGGCCAATGGTTAGCCATAGAATAGTGACCTGATGGGCCTGTAAAGCCTGTACTAACGCCGGTGGGGTCAATAAGGTGGTACGGTCAATCACCACTAATGTCCCCCCGTTCAACAACGGTGCCCAGACTTCAAACGTGCTGGCATCAAAGGCCGGATTCGCTGTAAAGGCCACTCGATCATCCGGGCCAATTTCCGCATAGCCATTATTGATAACCAGCCGGGTCACGGCACAGTGTGGCACCAGTACGCCTTTGGGTGTGCCGGTGGAGCCGGATGTGTACATAATATACGCTGGTTCAACACTGGCACCGGACAATGCAAGATTGCTGAACGTTTGCCCATTATCGGTATTTTCTTCTCCTGAAAAACGCAATTGTGGCACAGCGAAATTAGCCGGTATGTTCATTTGGTCATCGGCCAGCAGCAACTGGGCAGCACAATCCTGTATTATCCAAAGCTTGCGCTCATCCGGCACACTCGGATCAATAGGTACATAAACCGCGTCAGTTTTAAGCACCGCCAGTTGAGCCACCACCAGCGCCACCGAACGTTCCAGTAGCAACGCAACATGTCCACCGGGACGAACGCCCTGCTTAATTAGCTCGCGAGCCAGTCGGTTGGCACGGGCATTGAGTTCGGCATAGCTGAGGGTGTGGTCTTCATGCACCAAGGCAATCGCTTCTGGAGTCTTCGCTGCCTGCTGTTC
>NZ_JBHFKW010000088.1:0-5228 GCF_042879395.1 Photorhabdus sp. RM322S | reverse complement strand
AAGATGATCGTCATCCCGTTAAAGCATTGGTACAAGGGTTAACAGGGTGTTTATATGGCGATAAAGGGTATTTGTCACAGGCCTTGTGCGATGAGCTGAAAGCAGAAGAAATAACATTAATCACCTATTTAAAACAAAGTACCAGATAAAAAAACAGCACTTTGTCAATAATCTGAAGAAAGCCCGCTTTGCGGACTTTCTTCCTTAAAGGTGGAAAGCTATGCGCTTACCTGTTGGAAGAGTCACATCAAGGCTTAATTCACCGCCCAATGCTTTCACATAGCGCTTAAGTGTTGATAGCCTTGGATCATTGTCAGCTTGTTCCATACGAGCAACGGAAGGCTGTTTGACCCCCATAACCGCGGCCAATTCTGTTTGTGAAATTTTTAGCTCATCGCGCAGTTGGCTAAGAGCGATCTGGATACTGGCTTCTTCAACCCGTTCCGCGACTCTTGCCTGCATTTCAGGACTTTCTTTAGCCAATAGTTCTCTGTAAGTAGCCATGATTATTTCTCCAGTTTCGCAAGATGTTTACGGTACTCGGAATCAGCCAGCCGAATCATATCCTTATAGAAGCGTTTCTCATTTAATCCCGTTTTATCGCCAGCACACAAAATAATTGCGCGGCGAGTAGGATCAAACGCAAAAAACGCTCTGATAGGATTACCAGCATGTTGTACACGCAGTTCCTTCATGTTAGGGAAATCAGAACCACTCAATGTATCAACATATGATCTGCCAAGATTTGGGCCGAACTTTTCCAATACACCCATAGCTTCATAGACTGACTCCCTTAGAGCATCTTCCTGAGCCAGGAACCACTCATCAAAGCACTCTGTCGTTATGATTTCCCACATATCGATTCCATAGCCTATTTGTTATAATCAAGAATATAACGTATTCACTATAATTTCAACCGTGGCCGCACGATTTTATATGAATGAGAACATAAAAAACTGTGGGGCACTTATGTTGCAATAGCTTCTGTAAAATAGTTACCCGTTTCTTCACTTAATTTTATCCCCGGATACCAATGCAAATCTCCACCAGTCCTTTGTTCTTAATCATAGTTGTAATCTTTTCATCTGAAAGGTCAGTGTAATGTTTTGCCAGCTCCCTGAATCCAGCCAGTTCGCGATCATCAATGTTCGCCATATTCCTACTAGAAACATAAACAAATAATTGGCGAATTACTGCTTCTCTTGAAGGCTGACATTGTTTTTACAATAGTAAGCAGGCTCAATTGAATCAAAAAGACATTTTTATTTCTAACGGGAAACCTGTCAACAGCGGAGTACAATCGATTGGGCAAAATAGTAATACTATTATTCCCGATATTTAATGAAGGATGAGTTATTAATGAAACGACTAAATAGATAGGCGTTATTAGTTATCATGATAGATTGTGATAAGTATATTTTTTTAATTAAAAATCAATTTGTTATATGCTTTTCATGATGGTTGATGGGAATATAAATGAACTTGAGACTGTTTTATATATCGTGGATTATTTTTCTGAGAAAATGGACTATTGCTATCCATTTTATACTTTATTGGATTGGAGATAATTGAATCTGCACTCAGTTTGTAATACTTTTTTACAGTTTGTAACACTTTATTACAAATTTATTTTTTTTAAATGAAAATTTTTCTTGCCATTTTGTGATTGTTTAATGATTATTAAATAGGCTGCATCATAGGGTCTGTATAAAAGAAATTTCATATCCTGTTCCCCTTATTCACGGGGATTAATTGATTGGGATTCATTATCTGTATTCCTGTCGTTCAACTCACTATTACTCACTGCATAAGCTGCGATGTTTGTCTGTGATAGTAGGATTTTTACGGGTTTATTTCTTGGGTAAAGAAATAAATTATTTTAATTCCTAAGCATGGGCGCTTTTCTGGTGATGAAGGTTATTTATCACCGGCCGGAACAAACCTTGTGGGATTTTCAGCACAGGAAGTTTGGGTCGAGTGCTTATATGTAAGGTTAAAAGAAGGAAGCCAAACCAATGGGTATATTAGATCCGCTTCTGGGTTTAGATTGTAAGAAGTATTTGAGACACTGGGTGGAATTTCAGTTGGTGGATGAACAGGGAAAGCCGCTGGTCAACCAGCCTTATCGCCTGATCAGTCGCGGAACCCCAGGTTATGTGCGTCAGGGGGCAACCGATGGTTTCGGGGTACTCAGGGAAGAAGACCTGACAGCTTATCCGGTGACCTTGTATATCCACGCTCAATCGTTGGCGGATGAAATGGAACAGCGCCCGTTGCGGGAAATACGCGGTGAAGCGGCGTCGGTGGTGAAGCTGAAAGCAGAAGCGGAAGGCCATCAATACCGCTATGTGACCATTGGGCAGATTAGTGATGGTTTGCCGGTGGTTAAGGGATGGAATTCCAAAGATATTCCTCCTCCCTACCATTTCCCGAATCCGGAGCCAAAAGGCTATGAAGTTCATCCGTTAAATCGACGATATGTACTGGAAGTATGTCCGTTTCGGGCTTGGGTTTTGCAGTTACATCATCAAAAAGAGTATTCCATTGTTAATGCGTATAACCAGTGTTTGATGAGTGTGCTAGCTTATGCGAGTGGTGAAATTGATGTTGAAGGCTCTGTAACTCACTTTTTTAACCGACAGATGGTGGATGTTTCAAAGCTGCCCGATAAAATGGAGGCATTGTTGGCAACACCGATTGTCTATGATGTACCGTTTAGTGAACGTTATACTCAGGTGGAGTTTATTAATTCAAAAGCGGGGGATAATAAACAGGGTAATACCCAGCTGTTTTATGTCTCTAGTAAGCATGATTTGATTATCAGCTGGCGAGGCACAACCAATACGACGGATGCTATCACTGATGCTACGTACCAGCCTTTGGGATTAGATTGTGATGAAAAAGCGCTGTGTAGCGAGTTTATTCACCGTGGCAAAGTGCATAGAGGATTTTGGGAAGCATTTAACTTGGTTGAAAAGCTAACAGTCCCCGGTGATAAAATCAAAACAGTATTTGACGATATTCTAGACTTGGCCGCAAGCAAAAGGTTATTTATTTGTGGTCACAGTTTAGGCGGTGCACTGGCATTACTGCACAGTGCACAACTGAAAGAATATGATCCATGTTTTTACAGCTATGGAATGCCGCGAGTGTTAACTGTCAGTGCGATACGGGAACTGGCAGATATCACCCATTACCGCCATGTCAATGAAGATGATCCGGTTCCCGCAGTACCCCCGGAAAAGAATCTGGATAACTGGTTGTATCGTTGTTGGGGGCCACTCGGCTATCTGTTTAGCCCGGTTGAATTGCTGGATTTTACCGACAGCGGTGAAGTTTACTTGCATCACGGAAAAATAGTTCACTTTTGTAAAATCAATCTGGTCATTGAATGGCTGGAAGAACGTAACCCAAGTAATCATGTACGGCTCAGAACCACCTTACCCACTAAAACAAAACTGTATTTAATTCCGTCATTAAACAGTGAAACGGAAAATAATCTGAAAAATGCGGGAGATATTCAGAAAAGGTTTTTTCAACAGATCAGTGAGGCAGATAAAGCCAAATGGTTTCCGTTGAATGAAAACCCGACCTTAAAAGATGCGTTGGGTTTCCCTGATCACAGTTCACTGAAATATGCCCGCTACATTGGCGCACGATTGGCAGAATTAGTTGCACCTGAGAAATACCATTTTTTCCGGGATAAGGAACAATTATTTGAAAAAACGCTGAATGAAAGGACCGATATTGTTGCGGATATTCGACAACGCGATACCTTGTTTTTACAGATGGATCACCAGTTGAAACAAGCGTTGATTTGTACTCAACAGGATAAACAGGGATCGTTGGCTTTAACGCGCTATACAGATAACGTTATTGGGATCGAGGAAAACTGATCATGAACAATATAAAAAAATACGTACTGATATTGTTAATCATATTCATATCAGGCTGCGCTGACTCGAATGAACCGCTTTCTCCGCCGAAAGATAGTCAGTGGATCATGGTGGAAGGAGTAGCACCGAAGTACATGAAACCGTATGTATCGGCAGAATATATCTCAAAAGATTGTCTTGAATATCAGCTGCATGCCGATATGTCACCTTATAAGGTCCCGACCTATAACGGATTGCGTCTGGATGTGAAAGCCGATCCACTAACCGGTTACTTTCAGACGAAGTTACCTTTCGATGGTGGAGATCGATGCAAATGGAAAATCAACCGCGTCTTTGTGAGCGTGGGTTATACCGATGTTAGTCATCTGGCTAAAGACGCTACTATGTATAAAGGAGGAGAAGGAACAGGTTTAACTATATTTATCAATGATGCGGCCCGGATGTATCTTAGCGAAACCACAGCATTAAATACCATAAATTATAGCCCCATTATTTATCCTGTTTTGAAAGAAGTCTATGGGCGTCCAAAAAGAATATTTCCACGAGGTGAATTCGGCATGCGCCCCTTCCGATTGAAATTAATTCCGGGAGCGGAATGGAAAATTACCTATAGACCTAAGTTGGATGAAACCAAAATGCCGAAAATCACGGTGACTAAGGAAAAGGAGTGGGTTAAGTATCCAGATGGGCATATTGAAACCGATACCCAAGAAGTCGATTACCGGTATATAAAGTAATTTCATCTGGGTAACTGATCATGATAAATATAAAGAAGTATTTACTGATATTGTCAGTCATATTTATATCAGGCTGTGCTGACTCAAATGCGCCGCTTTCTCCTCCTAAAGACAATCAATGGATTGTGGTAGAAGGAGTGGTGCCGAAATACACAGAACCGCATGTGTCCGCTGTGTATATCTCAAAAGATTGTCTTAAATATCGCTTGGATTCCAATATGTCGCCTTTTAAGGTACCGACTTATAACGGATTACGCTTGACAGTGAAGGCCGATCCGGAAACTGGTTATTTTCAGGCGAAATTACCTTTCAATGGTGGTGGCCGATGTAAATGGAAAATTGACCGGGCCTTTGTGTCGGTCAGTTATACCGATGTCCGTCATCTAGTAAAAGATGCTGTCCCGTATTCAGGAACAGGTTTAACTGCCTTTATCAACGACGCAGTTCAGACGAATATTAGTGAAATCGCGGCCTTAAATACCATTGATTTCAGCCCGGTTATTTATCCTGTTTTGGACTTAGTAGAGGGATTCCCGAAACGTATATTTTTACAAGGTGAAGTATCAAAAATGCGTTCCTTTCGACTGACATTAAC
>NZ_JBHFKW010000087.1:0-5328 GCF_042879395.1 Photorhabdus sp. RM322S | reverse complement strand
GCTATACCGGTTGTCAGCATCAGGTCATTTCCGGCCCGCGCCGTCAGGTGTTGACCGGCATTGACCTGCGCGGCGGTGGCCTTGAGGTCATGCCCGGCTTGCAGTGTCACATCACCTGCGCCGGTTATCTGGCTGCCGATATCCTGTTGTTGGGTCAGATGGCGGGTGTTACCGCCGCCCCAGTCGCCGCTTTCTGTGTGTTGCGTGTTTAAGGTCTCCAGCGTCAGGTCATGGCCTGCCGTTATCTCGGTGTGGCCGTCTTTACCGGCATTCTTCACCTCACTGGCGGTTAATTGCACATTGTTGATGGCGCTCAGCGATAAGGTGCCCTTATCGTTCCGCACATAAATCCCCGCCGGACGGTCCAGCCAACGGTTAGCTTCATCTCCGCGCACCGTCGATGCACTGGTGATATCGCGGCCTTTCAGGGTCACCCGGTCATTTCCCTGAATCTGGCCGCCCCTGTTAGTGAGAGTCTGTTGGGCAGTCAAATCGACTTTGCCTCCGCGAATAAAACCGTGGTTGGTCAGGTTGTTAGCGGTCAGTTGGGTGACGTCGCGTCCGCTGACTGTGCCGCTGTTGGTGATATCGCCCTGACTGTTGAGCGCCACGGTATTACCGGCCAGCAAGGCACCATCACTGCTTAGGTCGCCCTGACGGACTCGCGCATAAACCTGCGGCACGGTGACCACCTCGGCAGAACCATCCGGCAGGGTCACGGTTTGGTTAGTCAGCCAGATAATATCGGAGGTCAGCAACGCCATCTGCGCCGGGCTGAGGGCGACACCCGGCGTTAATTGTTGCTGTTTGCCAAAGGTGATACCCGCATCCATCAGGGCTTTAAACTGGGCTTCGTCGTTATTATAGCCGGACAGATAACGCTGGCCGGTCAGCTGGGTAATCTGCTCCCGCACCAGCCGCTGTTCATAGAACCCGTCGCCTAACCGTTTGTGCACTAACGCCGGGTCATGGGTGAGTTGCTGCTGCATGTAGTCCGAGCCCAGCCACTGTTTATACTGGGTGAATTTCGGGTCGGTCTCCACCAGATAGTGGCTGTCACTGCCCGGTTGTACGGTATACAGGCTGTTATCCGGTAATCGGGTATCGGGCGTGATAACGCGGATGACCGGGTCAACAGTGTGTCCTTTGACGATTTCCGGGGGCAACGTCAGTTCAAACGGCTGACCGGGCGGCAGGACTAAGGGCTGGCCGGGCGGCAAGACTAAAGGCGGGTCGGGCGGCAGGACCAAGGGCGGGGTGTTTATCCCGGCAACCGGTTTCACGGCGGTGGGGGCCTGTTGCACTTGCCCGGTCTGGCGGTCCGCTATTGGGATACCGGCGGCCTCTGGCTGGGTATGGTCCTGCCAGGCCAGGGCTTTTAGGTCAATCGTTTCTGTCACTGGAGCAGGGTCATAATTACTGCGACTTTTCCCCTGTGAAGTTTTGGTGCCGAGCCGGTGCCAGCGTTTGGTTTTTTTGGCATACCAGTGGGTCTGGCGACCTTTATCAGTGGTGATACGTTCGCCCTGAGTGGCAATATTGTGCAGCTTGCCAATTTCACCGCCTAGCGCACCGCCGGCCACAATTTGGCTATCGTGATTGGTGATCTGCGCACTGTTGAGCGTCATATTGCCCCCGGCCAGAATTTTACCGGGGTCACTCTGTTTGACCTGGGTTTCCTTGACAGTACGGGTGTATTGATATTCGTAAAAGTTATTACTGCGGCTGCCGTCCGGCATGATGGCATCGTGCACGCCGTATTTGTTGCGGTGGGAGGTGTCCACCTGTGACCAGTCATAGCGGGCAGTCTGTCCGCTCAATACCGCGTCGTGATGCGGCGATTTTTCCGTTTCGACGACCTGGGTGACCAACCCGGCGTTGGTGTTGTGAATCTGGTCAGCCTGAATCGTCAAATTGCGCCCGGCTTCCATCGTTGCCGCGTGATTATTGAGCTCCCTCGCCTGACGGGTCGCCGTCAGGGTATTATCCAACTGGCCGCCGATGCGCATGTCGCCCACGCTGTAAATCTGCGCATGATGCTGGTTGTTGAGCGTGCCGGTGCCGATATCCAGCCGGTCACGCGCCGCTATGACGGCGGCTTTGCCGTCCTGTGCGGTGTTATTCAGCGTGCCCGTCTGGAGGGCGAGCTGGTCCCCGTAAATGCGCCCGGTGCCCGTATTATTCAGGGTGTTGGCCGTGAGATGAGTCAGGTCACCGTCAATCAATCCGGTGTTATTCAGGGTATCGTGGACATTGATTTGCGTTTGTCCGGCGCTGATTTCGCCTGACGCGCTATGGGTGAGATTCTGTGCGTCAAGATGCAGCGCCTGACCCGCTTTTATCTGGCGGTCATTGAGAATATTGCCGGTCGTTTTCAGGGTCAGATTGCCATTGGCCGCGGTGTTGCCGGTATGGTGAAAATCCTCGGTTAACGTGACGGCCATATCGCCCTGCGATAACAGTTGGCCGTCACCACTCAGGGCCCCGGCGCTAATGTCAGCCTGTTTCCCGGCAATCAGGGTTCCCTGTCGATTGTGAATCACCAGATGCGGTTGCTGAGCCTCACTTTTGACCGTGAGCTGTCTGCCCGCAGAGACCAGCCCCTGGATATTATTCAACGTCTGGCTGATGTTCGCTTGCAGGTGGTGAGCGGCCCGTAAAGCGCCCCCGGTATTATCTGCCTGTTGGGCGTTTATCGTCAGATTTTGGGCTTCCACCCCGTTATCCGGCTGCGCCGTCTCGTGGTTAATCAGGTGAGCGGTGTTCAGGGTGAGTTGCTGACCACCCCGGATCAGGCCGTCGGTGTTGTCGGTTTTTTCCTGCACGTTAAGCGTGGCATCGCCCACCGCCTGTACCTGACCGTGACGATTGTCGAGCCGTTGGGTTTTCAGGTTGAGCCTGTCTGCCGACAACAATTTGCCGTCCCGGTTATCGGTCTGCGCCTGTCGGGTGTCGATAGCCAACAGTCCGCCTTGAAGGTGGCCCTGACGATTATCCAGCTGGCCGCTGGTCACGGTGGTGGTGTCATCACCCAGAATACGCCCCTGCTGGTTATCCAGTAACTGCCCGTCAGTATCCAGCGTCAGGGCGTCTGCGGATTGTAAGGTGCCTTCGCGGTTTATCAGTTGCCGGCTGTGAATGTCCAGTCCGCCATTCCCCGCTACCCTGCCGCCGGTGTTATCGATGTCGCCGGTGCGCAAGGTTAAATGCCCGCCACTCAACAACTGGCCCGCTTTTTGGTCGGTATTGTGGGTATTAGTCAGCCAATGGCCGTGGGTATCAATGGACATCTCGCGACCCGCCTGTAACAGCCCCGCCGTATTATCCAGCTGGCCGCTGGTAACCGTGGTGGCACCCTCACTCAGAATACGCCCCTGCTGGTTATCCAGTAACTGCCCGTTGGTATCCAGATCCAATGTGTCTGCGGATTGTAAGGTGCCCTCGTGGTTTATCAGTTGCCGGCTGTGAATGTCCAGCCCGCCATTCCCCGCTACCCTGCCGCCGGTGTTATCGATGTCGCCGGTGCGCAAGGTTAAATGCCCGCCACTCAACAACTGGCCCGCTTTTTGGTCGGTATTGCGGGTATTAGTCAGCCAATGGCCGTGGGTATCAATGGACATCTCGCGACCCGCCTGTAACAGCCCCGCCGTATTATCCAGCTGGCCGCTGGTGACCGTGGTGGTGCCCTCACTCAGAATACGCCCCTGCTGGTTATCCAGTAACTGCCCGTTGGTATCCAGCGTCAGGGCGTCTGCGGATTGTAAGGTGCCGTTGTGGTTGGTGAGTTGCCGGCTGTGAATGTCCAGTCCGCCATTGCCCGCTATCTGTCCCTGAGTATTATTGAGCGCGGCGCTGATCAACACGGTTTTGCCGTCCGCCACGATTATCCCGCCCGTGTTATCAACATCGCCGGTGCGCAGAGTTAACTGCCCGCCGCTTAACAACCGGCCTGCTTTTTGGTCGGCATTGCGGGTATTAGCGAGCCAATGGTCGTGAGTATCAATGTCCATCTCGCGCCCAGATTGTAACAACCCCGCCGTATTATCCAATTGACCACTGTTTACCGTCAGGGTGTCTTCGGCTATCACCTGTCCGGCGTTGTTGATGAAAGGATGACCGTGGGTCTGGCTGTTAATGTTTTGCGCCAGCAACACACCCTGCGTGTTATTCAGTGTCTGGCTGGTCGTGATCAGTCGGGTTTTGGCTTCAAGATGACCGTGGGCATTCTGAATGGCTTTGCCAACAGTGAGGGTGGTGCTGTCCCCGGTGGCAACAATGCTACCCTGACTATTATCCAGTTGGGCAGCCCTGAGCTGGAGTGCATTGCCCGCTTCCAGCTGGCCCGACTGATTGTCCAGGGTGTCTTTGATGGTCAATGCCAGCGTCCCTTTTTCGGCGGCCACGATGTGACCGTGACGATTATCGACGGTCGTTGCCTTCAGGTTCAGGTTACCGTTGCCGGCAATGGTGCCATTCTGGTTATCCAGTCGCCGGGTGGTGAGGGACAGGGTGTCTTTGCCCTGTTGTTGCATGACACCGCGTTGATGGCTCAGGGTGTCAGCGTTGATAGTCATCTGTCCGGCCTGAGTTTCAGCCTCGTTCAGTTGCAGGTCACCGGCCTGTATGGTCAGGGCACCATTGGTCAGCAGTTTGCCCTTATCACCCAACCACCGTTGGGTATTGAGTGACAGTTTCCCGTTGCCCGCCAGTTGCACGTGACCTTGAGTGTTATTCACCGTTTGCGCGGTCAGGCTCAGGTTATCCCCCTGACTGGCAATGTTGCCCTGCTGGTTGTTAAGCGTGTCAGTGGTTATCGTGAGCTGTTTGCCCCGGCTGAACAGGGTACCGCCACCGTTATTCAGGGTGCGCGTGTTAAGCGTCAGTTCACCGGGACCGGTCTGGTTAATTTTTCCCAGCTGGTTAGAGATATCAGGCGTAGTGAGGTGGATTTCCCGCGCCACCAGTTGGCCGCCGTCATTGTTAAACTGGCCCGGTGTTTTCGCCGTCAAACGGTTGGCGTTGACGGTGGCGTGAGCAGTACTTATTCCCGATTGACTGGCGGTGAGTTGAATCTGGCTGGCTGCGGTCTGACTACCGCTCAGATCAATCTGGCGGCTTTGAATGGCTAGCGTATCGGTCGCCAGATTTTTCCCGCCGGCCTGAACGTACTGTGCAGTCAGGGTCAGTGAACCAGGTCGGGTGGTGTTGCCGTTATCATCCAGCCCGGCGGCCCACACACTGTTATGGCTGCTGTGTATCGTGTCCGCGGTAACGGTGGTATCACCACGCGCTTCCACCCGGCCCTGATTATTCAGCGTCCCTTTGGCG
>NZ_JBHFKW010000086.1:0-5439 GCF_042879395.1 Photorhabdus sp. RM322S | reverse complement strand
ACGCTGGGCAAAATAGAAGGTACGGCCGTTGATCGAAAAAGGAGAATAGACCGACCAATAAAGACTCCATTTGCCACTATTAGTCTGCCTTCCCATCGTGCCATCAGCTTTTAATTCATGATTGACTAACTGTCCTACTTTTTTATTGATAGGGGCACTATTTGCTATGGATTTAAAATTACTTGGACCATTTTTATACATTATAGGTTTTGGATCAATCGGATAGTCTTTAAAAAAAGCGGCTGCCATTGTAATTCTCCATTATAAAAATATATTTTAGATTATGATGATTAAATATAGCTGTTATTTTTGTCAGGTTATGCCATAATTTTTAAAAGTTCCATAATGAAATGGAAATGGGTATTGCGGAACTGCTTGAGAGCAGCCCGTTCTGTTTGTGTTAATGAAAAATACAGATCTTACTCATGTATGTTAAATTCCGGGCGAGCATATAACTCTTCGATTTCCGCATTGGATAATAATTGAACCAGAGGAAACAGTGAACTATTCACTTTTTCAGAAAGGTGGCAGGATTCAATCAGAGGGATGGCCATACGCCGCCCTTGTGTCTCGATGATGTCGCTTTGTACATCGACAAACATTTTGTAATGGCTTGCCCGCTTGTATTCATAAACAATGAATTGCATATCACCAGTTCCTGTTTTCCTCAGCGAACGAACCATGTTGCGCTATAAAGTTTGCAACTTCTGCCATTCCTTCGCGATTATCTGCTTTCCACTTTTCGGCCTTTATCCTACGGGCTTCTTTTACTATGGCGTCATTTACCAGGCCAGAAATATTTATCCCGGAAGAACTAAGCACCTGATAGTGTTCTCTGTCTACGGTTACGCTAACTCTATGCTTCATGGGTATACCTCCTTTATGTATAACATTGAATAAATAGCTTTCCATAATACCGATACACCTATGCCTTTTGTTTTCTTTTTGAACAACATTGGTTCTGTAGCCTATCTCACTGATTCTACAGACCGCTTAGACGAAAAGGCTGTATGTCTTGGTACACAAGGGTTGACTGAAAGTAGAGCATAATTATGAAAACTTATTTATATACTATAAGTAATCAGTTAGCAATTGGACGCAAAACTGGATAGATACCTATCCGGTAGAGGGTTAATTCAGCATATTGAATTTTTAGGACTATAATGTTGCATGAGATTGTCGCCAAAACCTTGGTAACAATCTCCTTTATTTCTGCTACTCTTGCAAAATAGCATAACAATTCTGTCTGAGTAGCAGATTTTAAGTTTACTGCTTGTTAGTGAGTCACCTACTAATACATTTTAGGTATTGAGTACATTATATTTTTTTAATATTTCTTTAACTCTATCTTTAGGGATAGAATACGAAGTGTTACCATTTCTCCCAACCATTTTTTTGGCGGCTATCATAGCATTAATTATTGCTTCTTCTGTTGCATTGATTGTTGCCTCATACAAAGGATCCAATTTGTCGTTTGGCAGTATTTTTATTGTTCTTACATCCTTTCTGGAGAATGCATCATTATTTGCGGTTGAAAATGCAATAAATATTTCACCGCTAGTATTCCTGGCTACACCACCTACTTTTGCAAGCCCAAGAGATACTCTTTTAGCTATTTTTTCTAATTGATGAGGCGCTAATGGCGCATCTGTGGCTACCACTGCTATTATAGAACCCGCATCCTTTATTTTTTTCTTGTCTCCATGATATATCGGCTTGAAATCCTTTATTTCTTTACCAACCGGAACCCCCGAAATAATCAAGTCATCCCTATCACCAAAGTTGCCTTGAACAAGAACACCAATAGTATATCCTCCATCTTTTTTATCTAGAATTCTTGATGAAGTACCTGTGCCTCCCTTAAACTTAAACAGGTTCATTCCCGTTCCCCCGCCGACATTACCTTCTTCTATCGCTCCTGATTCAGCACTATTCAACGCATGATAGACATGTTCTTTTTTTACATGCATACCGTTTATATCATTTAATATTCCATCCCACGTTTCTGCAACCACAGGTAATAACCAAAATAAATCATCTTTTAGTGGTGATGTTAGATTATTATCAATCATCCAACTAATTGTTGAGTCTCTAACAACACCAACACTATGAGTGTTGGTTATTAATATTGGTGTTTCCAAGAAACCACTTTCTTTGACCCATTGATTGCCTGTCATATCTCCATTGCCATTTAAAGAGAATGTACTCGAAAATACAGGGCTAAATCTCTTTCCTCTTGGTAATATAGCTGTTACGCCTGTTCTTATTGGACCTTTCCCAATCTCTAGCTTTCCATCACCTTCTATTATGGTTGAATAGCCAACTTCTACACCACTAACATCTGTAATCGCATTATATTTCCCCGTGACTCCAGAGAAAGGAATGCCTAAATCCCTTGCTCTAATCTCATTGGCTAAAGCATTAGAGGATATCATTGTCGATATAGATAAGATTATAATATTCAATATTTTCATAAATACTCCTTGTTATAAAAAATTAACTTGATGATTACCGTACTGTCCGTTTCGCTGACCGGCTTTATGCCGGTCATTCTCTGTGATACATCCTGTACGCTTGTGGAGGACGTCCCAGATAACGCAGAAATGCGCGCCGCATGCGTTCAGGATGTCCAAAGCCGGTTCGCCGCGCAATCTGTGCAACGCTGTCGGCTCCGCTTTCAAGCAATGCGCGTGCAGCATCAATACGGAGGTGTTCCACTGCCCTACCCGGCGTTTTACCGGTTTCATTTTTAAACTGCCGGCTGAACTGCCTTACGCTCAGGCAGGCCACCTCAGCCAGCCGGGTTACGTCAAGGTCTTCACTCAGGTGCGCCTGGATATAGCTCAAAACACTGCTGATGCGTGAAGATGCCGGCTCCAGTTGCAGCATGGGTGAAAACTGTGATTGTCCACCGGGGCGGCGCTGATAAACGACCAGTTCCTGTGCTACCTGACGCGAAATATCCCTGCCCAGGTCTGCTTCAATCATCGCCAGCGCCAGATCAATGCCACTGGTTGTCCCAGCAGAGGTCCAGATATTACCATCCCGCACAAAGAGAGGTTCGCCATCCATCAGCACATCCGGCCATGCTTTTCTGAACCGCTCCACTGCCCTCCAGTGCGTGGTCGCTTTTTTTCCCTTCAACAGTCCGGTTTCTGCAAGCACAAATGCGCCGGTACAGATGCTGCCGAAACGCGATGCCGACAGGCAAAGGCTGCGAAGTCTTTCAGCCTCCGAGCTTGCACGCCTGATATGCATAACACCACGACCGCCCACAATCAGCAGTGTATCCGGTTCCACGGCATCAACCGACTGTGTGGTTATGGCAACTCCCGAGGAGCTGCGGATTTCTCCTCCCTGCTCTGAGAGCACATACAGTCGGTAAGGACATGGAGTTATACCCAACCCCACAGCCTGAAAAGCCGCCAATGGTCCACTCAGGTCAAGCAACTGAAAATCGGGAAAGACATAAAAAGCAACGTTCATGATGTCCTCAAAGGTGGGGTTAATGTCATAAATGTCACGCACAATTACGTTACGCTTTTTATCATAATTTTGAAAGCACAGGAGCAGGAACAGAATTATGAGCAATAAAATGACTATTGTGATGCCAGTTTATAACGGTGTAACTCAGTTGGATTTTACCGGGCCCCATCAGTTTTTCTCCCAATTACCGGATGTGGAAGTCATTGTTGCTTCCGTTGATGGACAGTCAGTTACCGCTGACGGATTACACTTCGCGTCACTGGCAGATTTAATGCAGCTGGAACACTGCGACATCCTCTGCGTTCCCGGCGGCATCGGGTGTGTCGAAGCCATGCAGGCACCCCGTTACATTCGCGCCGTGAAAACACTGGCGCAGTCAGCACAATACATCACTTCGGTGTGCTCAGGCTCACTGATTCTGGGCGCAGCTGGATTACTGGTTGATAAACGTGCCGCCTGCCACTGGAGCTGGCGACCGTTGCTGTCACTATTCGGTGCCATTCCAGACAGTAGCCGAGTCGTTAAAGATGGCAATATTATTACCGGGGGTGGCGTGACAGCAGGTATCGATTTTGCCCTTACGGTGATTGCCGAGGTTTACGGAGAAGAAACGGCTCAGGACATTCAACTGAGTCTGGAATATGCGCCATCACCGCCATTCAATGCCGGCCGCCCAGAAACGGCACCGACGGCTATCCGAGAAGTCGCGGAGCAACGCATGGCAGCAGGCATAAATTCAAGAAGGGCAGTATTTGAGCAGATTGCGCAGGCTTTCCCAAATCGTATTAAGAAAATGTCGCTAAATTTCTGAATGCTAGCTGTAGCGGCTCGCAATCAAAATTCCTCCGACTCGCAATCAGCTCAGATTCCGGCTCACATTAACTGCAAATTTGCGACACGAAGTTGTCTGTAGAAGTTGTTCCCACGGCGAAGACGGAGGGAACCGCCCGTATCACCGGGTGAATCTAGGGGTCTGAATAAAGAGCGACCCTGACAATGAAACGAAGCGCCGTACGGCGCGGGGCATACATCGTGAGAGGCATGCCCTTCTGGGAGCCACACACCCCGGATGAGTGCTAGATAGCGGGTACGGTGAAGATATTTGAATCTGTGATAAAGATCGTGATTATTGACAAGCGGAAGTGGCTACCACGCTTGACCAAAAGGTAATGGAGAGGGGAAGAGTGACTATTTGCTGCGCTCTCGTGATCCACCTCTCTCCCGGTCAACAACAGACACCTAACCCCGCGGACTTCACAGACGGAACGTGGAAACCCCGTATCGCTCCCCACTCCAGGGACAGTTGCCTGTAAAGGTCGCCTATGGCGGTGCGGGTTTGGGAGGTCGGAAAAAGCGAAGGCCGGGCTGTAATGGTCCGGATACGGGTTTTAACGTTACCCGACACGAAAGTGTGCCCACGTCCGACAGGTCTTACTTCGCGAGAGAGTTCGCAGAATCGTTATGAGGAGGAAAAGCAAATGACAGCAGCGGGTAAACCGGTGACTGGTGCATCCTTCGAGGCTATTCACTGGGATGTCATCAACTGGCGGGCCATTGAACAGCAGGTGCGGCGATTGCAAATGCGTATCGCGAAGGCAACTCGGGAAAGGCGCTGGGGCAAGGTGAAAGCCCTGCAATGGCTCCTGACCCACGCGTACTCGGCCAAATTACTGGCAGTGCAACGCGTAACGCGCAATACTGGCCGTAACACCCCCGGTGTGGATGGCCAAATCTGGAAAACACCCACGCAGAAACTCAAGGGTGTGCAGTCATTACAACGGAGGGGGTATCGACCCCAACCGTTGAGGCGCATCTATATCCCCAAAAAGAATGGCAAACGTCGTCCGCTCGGCATTCCCGTTATGGCTGACCGAGCCCAGCAAGCACTTCATTTGCTGGCACTGGAGCCCGTAGCAGAAATGCTGGCAGACCCAAACGCCTACGGGTTCCGGC
>NZ_JBHFKW010000085.1:0-5486 GCF_042879395.1 Photorhabdus sp. RM322S | reverse complement strand
ATGCAGCAAGTTCAATACCACTCGCATGTGAATGGTCACGGCGGCTATGGCGGTGATTTCGGCGCTACAACTGGGAGAAACCACTTGGGTTCATATCATAACGATTCAAAACAACCCTTGCCGTTCACAAACAACGGTAGTGATTTTGATGGATTTACAAACAACGGTGCTGTCGGTGCAGAAACCCGCCCCCGCAACATCGCCTTTAATTACATAGTGAGAGCAGCATAATGACAACGCAAAAATATTCTTTAGAGCCCGAAATGGCAGTATTAGGTAAGGACGGATTAGCCGAGAAAGCTGGTTGGGTGAATGTCTACCACACTGATCAGATGACAAGGGAATTTACCGGCGCTGATATTGAATACTTAATGTTGGGTGTCAGTGTATCAGTGGGTGCTTATCCCGATGCGCCGGAGCTGCCGAAGTCTGATGATTTGGCTGTTTGTCGTAGTGTGAATGGAAAGTGTTGGGAAACCATCCCAGACTATCGCGGAAAAATTGCTTACAACAAGCAAACCTGCGCACAGCAAGAAGTTACTAAACTGGGTGAATTACCAGAAACCCTGACTTTCAAACAACCCACAACTCATTTCGACAAGTGGACCGGTAAAGAATGGATTACCGACAAAAACGCTCTGAAAGTGAGTCAGATTGAGCAGGCAGAGCAGCAACGTGCCACACTTTGCCAACAAGCTAATGAGGCCGCTACTTTATTACAATATGCTGTCGATACTGAACTGGCCTCAGAAGAAGAAAAAGCACAGCTACTGAGCTGGAAAAAGTATCTGGTATTACTGAGTCGTGTTGATATCTCACTGGCTCCTGATGTTGAATGGCCTAAGATACCAGAATGATAAAAATAAGGGCTGCCTATGCAGCCCAATGACAATAATAATTTATCTGCCTTCTTCGAGATTATTCCCACCTATTGTGCTTTATGATGCTATTTCGTTATTCACCGAGGAAGATCATTTTAACCTTACAGGCTCAGTATTCTGCCGATTAGTTGTAGATTACACCATCTGAATTACCTTATTAGTATTACTAAAAAACCTGCTTTCTTAAACAGGTTCTTGTCAACAGTCAGAGATCTTTAAGCTTCTATCATAAACAGGATCTTTAGCGCCAACCGGTTATTTTAGATAGAAAAAAGGCTTTATTTATGATCTGATAATTGTCGCCAAACAAAATACCGAGAGCAGAGAATAAAGCCGATGACAATTATCCCCACAAAACTTCAGTTAATGCAATTCTTCAGTGACGTTTTTCTTGAAAAAACCGCCCGCCAATGTGGCTTTATGGAACGACTCAGAAATATTGGGCCACAGTCTCTGGTTCTCAGTCTGATTGCCGCACTGAGCAAAGGAAACTGCACCTCCATCGCTGACCTGCACCGGCAATTTAACGGCATGTGTCTGAGTGAAAAACACACTGTCGTCTATAAGCCCTTCCATAATCAGTTGCGTAAAAGCGCTTTCGCCGATTTTATGAAGACGCTGGCGACGTTTGCTATGGCTCAGTTGATTGAAAAAGCTTTGCCACCCTTACCCAAAAAATTCAGCCAGTTTGACGATATCCTCTTGCAGGATGGCAGCTCATTCAACGTTCATCCCGAGTTAGCCGGGGTTTTTCCCTGTCGTTTCAGTCCCTTGAAGGCGGCGGTTGAGTGCCATATGACCCTGTCTTTTTTCAGCCAATCGCCCATCGCCATGACGGTGACCGCAGACACGGCCTCCGAGCGGGCTTATCTGCCTGCCCCTCACACCTTACGCAATAAATTGCTGCTGGCGGATGCCGGTTACGTGGATTTCGGGTACTTCGAACAACTTTCCCTGTCCGGGGGGTCATTTATCGTTCGGGGAAGCCAATCGCTTAATCCCCTGATTGTCAGCGCCCGAAATGGACAGGGACGACAATTACCGACACTGGCGGGCAAAAAACTCCGGGAGGTTAGTCGCAAAAACAACCGTGCTGAAGTGCTGGATTTCACCTGTCGGCGTGGCCGATTCGAATTTCGAGTCATCCGGCGTTGGTTTGCGCAGGAAAAACGCTTCTGTTTTTGGCTCACCAATCTGCCGCCATCCCACTTTACCGCCGATGACATCATGGCGGTCTATCGCTGTCGCTGGCAGGTCGAACTGCTGTTTAAGGAACTAAAATCCCACACCAATTGGACAGGCTTTGCAACCGGCCAGAAAGCGATAGCGGAAGGGCTCATCTGGGCAAGTTTGCTGGCGTTGATAGTCCGGCGCAGTCTGGCGAGGCGGTTTTTGCCTTCAGTTTCCTTTCTCAAGGCCGCCAAAAATGTTGATGTCTGGTTATTGCCGATATTGGGCGCGATTATTCATCATGCCGGGTCGGAAATAGAACACCCTCTGGATTGGGCCCTGAAATATCTTTCCAAAAATGCGTTGAAGTTGCCCCAAGGAAAATCCAATAAAAATAATGGGTTGGAGGGTATTTTCGAGAGGCTTAATACTTAAGGTTCAGTGTATGAAGCTTCTATAGGTCTGGTTATAGTTATATTAATAGTGTATCATTTTCTTACCATTGCAAGATGCTATTGATTTAAATATTATTATTATGGAAAAGGGAAACAGTTAAGTTAGTGAAAAAATACCGTGTTACTCCAAAATTATCTTAATTTTTCGTTGTATTCTAATACAAAAATTTTAAATATAAGAAACTGAAAAAATATTAGCTGAGCATTAATGTTTAAGAAATGTTCAGTGCGGATTTAATTCTACTCAAATAATTATTATCATAGAATTTTTCTATTGCATTTTTGATATCAATACTGTCAGGTAGTGGCTTCCCGCCAACAATATCTTGTAGGAGGTTTACCAACACATCAGGCCTATCAACAGGATATAGGACTCCATTCATAAAGTTTTGAATAATGTCTGATGGACCTGTTTTACAGTCAGAACTGACACAGTAAATGCCATAGGAATTAGCTTCACCAAGTACCATTGGTAAGCCTTCATGTGTTGATGTAAGTAATAATGCGGTTACTTCTTTTATATTATTAACAATGTAGTCCCAAGGATTTACTTGCCAGCCGTGCCATAAAATTTTTTGTTCTATATTTAAATCAGTTGCTAACGATTGTAGAATACCCACATCATCTCCTGATCCCAAGATATTTAATTCCCATCTTCCTTTAATTTGTGAAAGAGCATGGAACATACTTTGCAAATTTTTCCCTTCTCCTGCAATGACTCTTCCTACATAGATAAATCTCGATATATTTTTAGGACGAGTAATAACTATTGATGTTCTTGATATTGGGTTAAAAATTGTATGTATTTTATTATTGGGAACTCCAATATTGCTTAAATAGTTAGAATTGCCGGTACTAATGGATAGGTGGTAATCTGCTTTGAGTGTAAATATTGCTTTATATGCAGAATACAGGGAACGGTGGATCCAAGAGAATACAGGTATTTTTGTGAATGAGATTTTCCTGGCTAAGTTAGATATGTAACAACCTCGTGTGGAAATAGCAATAATCAAATCAGGATTTTCTTGTTTGATGCACCTTGAAAATTGAAATGCAAAATGAATTCGGCGAATTGTTGGGTTCCTTATTTGCGAAAAGATACGTTTATATTTCATTCCTTTTAGCCAGATGTCATTAGAAACATTCTTATTTTCTTTGAAAAAGACAAAACTAACATCTACATCTGCATTGTCTTGAGAGAGTAAAGAAGTACATTTCTTACAAACAGTTTCTGTGCCACCAGAACCACTAAGCTCATAGCCTACAATAATTATTTTTTTCATGATAATTTCCACCTACATAAAGAATAGATCATAAATGAGGGTTATACCAAACGTGAGAAGGATAGCTCTATAGGAAAATAAAAAGCATAGTGAATACATCCCCTATTCTTAAACAAAAGCCTAAAGTTATATGGGCTAAAAAGCAAGAAATTAAAGAGAGCAACAACTGGTAATAGTCTGATTAGATTGTTTTTTATGAGTTTCATATCTATGTATCGATAACATATTCATATAATGGTAAAAAATAATTCCACTTTTGAAAAAAGGAAGCTGGGACTCTATCTCTACATCCAGCTAAATCCTTAATTAGTACCATACTATATATTTTTCACCATGTGAATTAAAATAATATGGTAATTTTTGAAACCTGAATACTTTAAATATAGAAGAACTGAATAGCTTCCCCAAGTAGTAGGTCACTTTACTTTATCACTTGCCAAGTAAGGGATTGGGCTAACATTACAGCCGTATTTCCTTTTTTCAACAGAAGGACACTTATAGGAAAGATTCAAACCATGTGGTTTTTTTGCGTCGTGAACATCAGAAAAAACACGGATCTTGGGTTCTTACGGCTGTAGTATTAGGCTATATCCTTTAATTAACCGGCGTCAATTTTAGCAATAGGCAGATACAGCTGAGTTTCAACATCGACAGGTAATTTCTAGCTGTTTTTTCGTAGCGGGTGGCTATATGCCGGTACCTCTTCATCCCTCCAAAGCACCTTTCCACAACATTTCTTTAATATAACCTAACGTCAAATTTATAGCTCTTATCTGTTCTCTTTTTTTCGTTAGACTTATGGCGAACAACAGCTTTAATCCCTTTACTTTTTAACTCATTACGAAATACAGATGTTTTATTATTGTCATCGGGCTGCATAAGCAGCCCTTATCATCATTCTGGCATCTTAGGCCATTCAATATCAGGCGCTAGTGAAGAATCAACATGGTTCAGCAATACCAGATACTTTTTCCATTCAAGTAACAGTGACTGTTCCTCTTCCGAAGCCAATTCAACATCAACGGCATATTGGAGCCACGTAATGGTTTCATTAGCTTGTGTGCACAGTGTGTCGCGTAGTTGTTCTGCCTGCTCAATCTCACTGTCCTTTATTGCTGCTTTGTCAGTCACCCACTTTGAGCCATCCCATCTATCAAAATGAGTAGCAGGTTGTTCGAATGTTAGGGTTTCAGATAGTTCACCCAGATTGGTAATTTCTTGCGGTAATCGAGTTTGTGTGTTGTAAGCTGTTTTTCCACGATAATCGAGTACAGTTTCCCAGTGTTCTCCATCTGCTGTGCGCCTAACAGCCATAGAATCGGATTCAGGAAGTGTTGGAGCATCTGTATAGGAACTGGCCGGTATTCCTATCCCCTTCATTAGATATTCTGGTGCCGCGCCGATAAACTCCCTTGAATGAGGTGCTGCATGGTAGATTGTCAGCCAGCCCGCTTTTTCTGCCAATCCATCTTTACTCAATATTGCTGTTTCCGGTTCTAAAGAATATTTTTGCGTTGTCATTATGCTGCTCTCACTATGTAGTTAAATGCGATGTTTCGGGGACGGGTTTCGTTACCGCCTGTGGCTCCAGTTTCAATGCTGCCATTGCGTTTCCAGTTGCTACGGCCAAAATATTCTGCGGCTGAACCGGCGTCATACAAAGAATTTGTATGAGTGTGCGATTTAAATTCGTCCGC
>NZ_JBHFKW010000084.1:0-5575 GCF_042879395.1 Photorhabdus sp. RM322S | reverse complement strand
TCTTCACATGTGGCACAAAAATCTGATTCATGTAATGACGGGTTTTCACACTGAATACATTTCATAAAATTTCTCCAAATAGTAATCCAAAGGCCGGATATTAATTTCATTTACGTGAGTTGTACTGGCGGTAGTATATAAACCAAAATTCTATACCCCCAATAGTCACTCCCATTGTTCCTACTTTTAAACAAAGCAAGAAGTCTTCTTGAGTAAAAACAAAATCTCCTTTGACTTCTGTATATTTAGTCGGCCAGTTACAACTAAAGGGCAGGCTGTAAAGCCACGGCATTACACCATGGGCTACCGACCTAACCGGGGCAAGCCCAATCAGTACCCGCAGCTCACTATTAAGGGAAGCCGGACAGTTGATTATCCGGCTGGCTAATGAAGGATAATTAGCTGGTATATAAAGTAAAATCTCGGCGTTGTTGGCCAAAATTTATATTTAAAACATAAATTCTTAGATTTAGTCAACTTCACCAATATACCAGTATTCAGAATAATAAGGCTTTCCTTCATCATCTTCACTTATTCTAAGAACACCTAGCTCTGAAAAACCATCAGGTAATCGTAAGTTCCATTCTTTGCATAAACTTCGTTCACTCAATAAAGTTATTTTACCAAACCGACTATATCCATTATGCGTATGTTCATTGAAATATTCCTCAGATGTGAATATACATAATTCACTTGAAAACATATCAGGCAATACAATGCAACAAGTAATTCTTATATTATTTTCATTGTCTGGCTTCGCCTTATAAATGTTATAAGCTGCATCTATCAAATCTTGTGCACAGATAGATTGAATATTTTTATTAGTCTGTTTTCCTTGTACCAATGCTGAGTGCACTGGGATTTTTACATTCCAGTAACCGTAAGAATAATCATTTTCAGTGATAACAGGAAAATAGGTTCTATATGACTCGGACCATATTTTCAATGAGCGTAGTCTACGTGGTATACCCCGCAGTTTTTTATTGCTCAACGCTATTCTGCGCGTAGACATTTATAATTTCCTTCCTTTAGCCGCATCAGTTTTTGGCTGGTTTACCGTACCATCTAAGTTTAAGACAGCCTTAAATTTCCCTTTGTTATCAAAAACCTCAAGATGGTTTTTATGTTGACCATCAAGATATAGCTGATCACCTTTTTTAATCACTTGTCCAATATTGTTATTGGCTTTGTAAACACTCTGCCCCTGATATATTTGGCTGGTTTTTTGTGTACTATTTTTTATTTGAGCACCAAAACCGGGTTGAGTAAGAAATTCTTTCATATTCCCAACAACCCCCTGATTCGGTTGATACGATTACTTGTCTTTTCCAGCATCTATACCGCCTTTTGCTCCAGCCTTACTGATCTCCCCGGCAACTCCCGCAGACGCAGCAATCCCCGTCTGCCCCATAATCTTCACGATTTCCTGAGTCGTCTCTTCTGAGCCTCCAGTGACTTGGGCGCGATGAAGCACTAAATTGCGGGATGCATCAATATTTGACATCGCACCCCGTAGATCAGCCCATTCCCGCACTTCTGCCGGTGTGAGGGAATCCAGCCCCTGCATTCTGGCTTTTTCCTGAATTTCACTCATCCGGGCACTGTAATCACCTTGTAATGCCCGCAGCTCTTTGGCAATGGCAACACATTGCTCTGCACCGGTACAGCTTGTTATTCGTGCCTGAACCTTATCATATTCTTGGCGATACTTATCCCTGACAGTCGCACGACAACTGCTATCTCCCTGACAATTGACCAGTTCCTCACTCCTTGAACGATTCTGGTCAACGCTTAAATGATTATTGTCCACCGCATTCTTCCCGGCCTGGGCCCCGGTAGAGTCACCGACAATGCCGCCTGCCAGTCCCGCTTCCAACACGGAGCTGAATTAACTATTATCCCAGTGGACTTAGCTGACAACCCCAGCTTTGTGAAGGCTGGGTTGTTATTTAAAAGCCACTTAATACTACTTGCCCTTCTGTATAACTTTTAAAAATCCTACTTCTTATTTCAAATATACACTTAGTAAAATCGCTTATTGTTAAATTATATCCTTCATCTGTGATATTAATTTCTCCCAGAAAACGCAATGCTATTTCATCAGAAAATATTATGTTAAAACCCTCACTAGTTTCCTCAATTTTTTCAATAATATATTGATTATCAAAGGGTCTGCCATAAGGACCATCAGGGAGAAAAAAGTAAAGTGATTTTTTCTCTTTTACCCAATTTTCAACTATTTCTTTTGTGTTCATTTCTTAATTATCCAGTTATTGTCTAATGATGGTAAAAATATTTGCGTACCACCACCATGTAACGTTGGTTGAGTTCCTTTAGTTCCAATTTGTGCTGCTGCTGGTCCTTCATAATACTTAGTACCTTTGGGGATCTTTATAATGGCTTGGTTTTTAAAAGTATTACCCCATTCAGGTAAAACAGCGCTATCCATTTGAGACTGTAGCGGTCCTTTTGATGGTCGTGGAGTCCAAAAACGGCCATCAACTTTAGCAGAGCCGCCATAATCTCTGAAAAAATACATATCTGTTTCTGCCACTTTTTCAGTATAACTTCCGCTTCTGAATGTTGAAGCAGGAGCACGCAAATCATTAGGGTTTCCTAATGGGCCAATTTCATGTGGGCCATAAGATTTTATAGTTTTTGATACTCCTTGTTCTAAGTTTTTCGAGGCATTCTTCACCACATTAGCCTCTACAGCTTCGGATTTTGCTGCCACTGCTTCTGCCGCAGTTTTACCCACACCAATCACACCAGCTGCACCTACACCACCCGGAGTTAATGCTTCAGCGACCTGAATACCTGCATTATTCAGACAGATTGTCGGTGCGGCTTTACACCCTTCCAGAGCTGCTCGTGCCATCACAGCGATTTCAGGCGTAGCGGCCACAATCTGGGCGCCACCGGCTAACGCGATTCCTCCTGCGGAGACAATCAGATTGCCATCAGCTATACCTTTAGCAATATTAGCCTTACAGGTCGTGTCGCAGTCCGGTGTTTTAGCCAACCAGAATCCAAGGTCTGAACCAGCTGCTGCACCTAGGGCATTATTGTCCACTATAATTTAGTGGAGAATAAAGTAAAAATCCCAATTCAAGATTGGGATTCTGTATTAATTTTAAGACTGTTATAAAAATCTATAATGCTATTTAGATCAGTATTCCATTCAGATATTTTCATCCCATCTTCATTGTGCGTAGTACGCGACTCTATGAAGTTATTTATCTTCTCAGGAGTAAAACCTGGACACTCATCTAAAAAGAGGATGCTATTTTGCAAGAAAACTTCCTCACCTGCGAAATATATGACCCAAATAAATATAAAATTTGTGTAATCAGGCTCATACATTGATACAGCTAGCGCCACAGGCTTTTTACTGTGTATACCTTCTTCAAGAGAAGTTCGCCAACTCCGCTTGTAATCCTCAAAGCTCCAATAAGATAAAGGTATGTGAACTGCTTCTGTAAATGTATCAATAATAATTGTTGCAGGCAGAACTAGTTCATTGTTTTCTCTGATGGGTGCATCACCGGGAAATATACCAAACATCAATCAGTCCTTAACTCTGTTCAGGTCACTATCGTAAGTCCCCATTCGCTTGCCTCTACGGTCAAACATCTTCCAGCCATTAGTAACATTATGGCTATCAACATCGGGAGTAATATAGGTTTTACCATCAAAAAACACAGGTTGCCCATGTGAATTAAATGGTGCTTTAGGAGGAGCTACTCTCCGATCAAAGCCTAATTTCCCTGCTGCCTCTTGAGCTTCTTTTCCTTTCAGAGCCAGATAAGCTAAGTCGTCTTTATTCGGCTTTTCCGGGATCGGCGTAATTGTAGTATTTCCGCCAGTATCCGGCTTACCTTCCGTATTGCCGGTATGATTTGGCGTAACACCAGACTGATTTTCCCCATTGCCTGTATGGTTCGGTATACTACCCGGCTCTAACTGTTGGTTTCCACCGGTATGATTAGGGTATTTCCTGATATCATCGAACTGATCACCGCCAGTATGTGTTGGCAGATCAGTTGGATTAGCAACTTGAGTGTATTTATTCTGAAGTGTACTTTGGCTCGACACGGAGCAGCTATTGCACAAACTTCTGTTACCAGTTTTCCCAGGAAGTTATTATCAGTAACAACGCATTTCATTGCGAAGTTGACCGCCGAACGCCAGTTTTCCCTGTATACTCAGTCAGTTATCACCAGCTTTCCCCATGTAGTTTGATACCTGACCAACAATGCCCTAACGTGACTTCTCAGCCCGATAAGCCACTTTGTCCCGGCGTGATGAACTTCACCTTTAGAACTAAATGGTTGTCCAACATTTTGGGGTCAGTTCATTTACCACCGGGCAGCCGGTGCAGGTCAGCATTGAGCACGGGCAGTTGATTATCCGGCTTGTTGAGAACAGCTGACGGCTCAAAAAAGATCCCAGCGCTTGGATTGGGATCTTTTTGCTAACTGATTTTTAATCTTTTATGTCCATTTTAATACTTGCCCCATCGGGAATATTTCGTATTTGTAGAGCTAAATCAGCTCTGGCTCTCATTGATTCGCCTGTTCGAGCTAAGTAAAGATTTTCCAATTCATATTCTCCCCCTAAAACAAAAGGAATTCTAGGGACTAAACGATAGCCAGATTGAATAGGACCGTAAATATTTTGCCAATTATGAGCCAAAGAATATCCAGTTAGGACTTCATAATCTTCCAAGATAATCCCACTCCATTCATTTATACTCTCGGCTAATTTATCAAATAATCCCGTTTCAGGATCGAATGTATGAATACAATCATCTTTTAAACAAAACTGATTTCCAAAGATATCTTCTGCAAAGAAAAGAGCATCCTTAGCCATATCTTCGTACGAGTTAATCCATAACCTATTGTTGTTCCAATCAATTAAGCCGATCTCTTCATCTATCGTTTCATATGGAAAAACGCGTAATGCAGACTCAAAGCCATAAAATCCATTTTTTTTAGTCAATAAACAGCTCAATTCATCTACCAATGATTTTCCATAATTAGAAGCAATATATTTTTCTGATCTAACCGAAGAAATATCATGACTACAAATTGAGAGTAATTTGTCAGTTAAAGGCCGCATTTTTCTATTTCTCCGTTTCTATTTTGCCTGATTTGTCTGTCTTTTCTGTCTTTATAATTACAGTTGCACCATTAGGTAATCCGCGACATTGTTGACCAATACATGATCCAGCTCCTCTATTATCAGAAGGGGTAATTGGTCGAACCGAAGCGCCTGAGCCACCTTCTTTAAACATGGCAGGAGGATATTCATCACGATCTGCACCTTTCACCGGAGGAGTATTTTTCAAGGATTCTCCTCTCCTCTGAGCAGCGCCTCCACGATCAATCGTCAACACATTAGGATGCCCTGCTTTCTGAGCATCTTCAATATGCTTCGCTGATTCTGGATATTTTGTTTTATCTACAACAATAACTTTATGCTCATTAGTATGTTGTTCCGAGCTACTGCCTTTGTTATCAGTCGAACCTTTTATTGACGGTACAGATGATGGCTTCGCCTGCATTTTATCACT
>NZ_JBHFKW010000083.1:0-5918 GCF_042879395.1 Photorhabdus sp. RM322S | reverse complement strand
CGGGGAAAATCGGCCTGAAGATAGTGTTTAACATGCTGAATATAAAACGTTTTAAAATCACGATAATGGCTCATGTGGAATAAAATGAGTATCGTCATCACTTCACTGAGAGAAAGGGAAGCGTCGCGGCGACGTTTGAGCAAGCCATTTTCAATTAACTGTTGATGCCAGAGAGGGATAAATTTTTGGCAAAAGTCATCGACGCAGCAGTAAAGTTCTTCTAAATTAGGCATGCCTGAGGATCTCCACGATTTTGTTTTATTTGACAAAAACTTTGATCGTGCCTCAGGCACTTAGTTCCCTTCTTAAGCAAACCTCAGGTTAAATTAGAATTATTAAATAGCATACTGAAATAGTAGCTAATTAATTTACTTCCATTAGCGTTGGAAAGAAGAGCTTCATAATTATGAAGCCTTATTTAATTACATGAGATCTCTATTTTGAATAGTTTATTCAGGAGTATTTATGAGGAATTATGATGACAAGAATTAACGAAACACGTGTAGGTAACGTATTGGCTGGTTGGAACCATTTGTCTGTTATCGGACCAATACAAATTCGCAATGCTTCTGGTCCTAGGATACAGCTATTATCGGGTGAATGGTGCGATGATTATATCATGGGATGGGGTTCATGTTTTCTTGGTCATGATAGCTCTGTTATACGAAAGGCTATTACTCATGCACTATCACGTGGTTTTCTTCAACAATATGAAACTGAAAAACATCAATTGTTGAGTGAACGCTTCTGCGCTGTGGTACCGTGCGCAGAAAAATTACGTCTTGTAAATTCAGGGCTAGAAGCCACTATGTATGCAACTCGAATAGCTCGAGCCGCAACAGGTAAACGCATTATTTTTAAATTTGAAGGCCACTTTCATGGCTTAAATGACACTCTTACATGGAATATAGATTCCTCTCCACGAAGTGGCGTTGTTTTTGCAAATGGTGAGCTAGAACGTCTTGAAGGTACTACCGGTATTCCTGCCGAATTAGGTCAATTAACTGTGCCATTGCCATGGAATGACCTAAATGCAGTGCAGAAAGCATTTGAAACATATTCTGGTGATGTGGCTGGCATCATTCTGGAACCGGTGGCTCTGAATATCGGTTGTATCAAACCAGATGAGGGATTTCTGCAAAACCTGCGTGCACTTGCGACAAAACATAAAGCGTTACTTATATTTGACGAGGTGTTAACAGGATTTAGGGCAAATATTGGTGGTGCTCAAAAAGACTATGGTGTCATTCCGGATATAGCGACTTATGGTAAGGCATTTGGTGCTGGAATGTCGATAGCTGGAATTGCTGGTAAAGCTGAATATATGGACATGATCGCTCCGCGTGGGCCTGTACAGATAAGTGGCACAAATACGGGAAGATATCTGTCGGTTTCTGCTGCTTTGGCAGTTCTCGAGCACTTAGAAGATGGCATCCTCTATCAACATGTTGCAAATTTAGAAAGCCAACTCATAAAAAATATGAGAGAAATTTTTAAGCAACACAATATTCCTTGTCATATTGATGGTTATGGCGGAAGAGTTGGGGTTCATATTGGGTCTTCAGTGCGCCCAAAAACAATGAAAGATATAGAAAATACCTACCCTGTGAAATTCGCACATAAATTATTCCGCTTGTTGTCAACAGAATATAAGTTATACGGATTTCTATTACCTCTAACATATTGCCCAGAGCCCGTGACGTTATCTGCTTTGCATACTACCGAAATGATCGATAGCGCATGTGATCGGTTGGATTCTGCTCTGATTAGGCTGGAATACCATGACAATTAAAAGCGCGCGCGCAATTCTTATTCGACGTTTTAATATCTCTGATATGGAAGCGGTTCTTAAACTCATAGCACAAATTGGTTCAGAGGATGATCTAACCCAATCTGCGAGTATTCAATTCATACGTGAATTGGAAAACCCGCATCAAGAGGAGATTCGGTTTGTTGCAACTGAGGGTGAGGAGGTTATCGGGACAATGGGGTGTAGTTTGGGAGCAATACCATCAAAGTATGTTCTTTGGGCTGACTGGTTGGTTGTTGATCAAAGTTATCGTCGATACGGTGTTGCTTCGTTGCTCTATAGCGAAATTGAGGCATTTGCATTAAGTCTCAGGAAAAAATACCTGTGTCTAGATATTGGTAACATTGACAAAGAGCGTGCTGCATATCTCTTTCATCTTCGTAATGGATTCCAAATAGTCGGGCAAGTACCAGATTATTGGGGGAAATCTGAACACCTAAACATAATGGCAAAATATCTTATTTCATAGGAGGCATTGACATGACCGTTTTGAACAGCGTCACCGAGTTAAAAGCTCTTGCTGAGAGCTATCGAAAAGATGGCCTGACAATTGGATTGTGTCACGGATGTTTTGATATCGTCCATATTGGTCACATACACCATTTACGACAAGCCAATTTACTGATTGATCGTCTTTTTGTGTCAATTACCGCTGATAAGTATGTCAACAAAGGTTCTGAGCGTCCCATTTTTTCCGATTATCATCGTGCCAAATTTATGGCATCGATTCGCTACTGCCATCATGTAATAGTGAGCGATTCACCTACTGCCGAACATATCCTCTCCGCTCTTCGTCCTCATGTGTTTTTTAAAGGTGCGGATTACGGTACTAGTACAGATTTAAGACTGAATGCAGAACGAATATTTGTTGAAAGCCATGGAGGACGCATGGCTTTCACTGATGGAAAGGTAATGGATTCAACTTCTCGGATCGCAAACATAATTATGAGCAAGAGTATGTAAAACTCTTAAAAATAGTGGAGCAAAAATGCAAACACTTCTATTGATTGATCTCGACGGGACACTCATTGATACTCCGCACTACGAAGCTTGGTGTAACGCTGCTCATCAGTTCGGGCTAACGGAGCTTACTCATGAAGAATATCTTGCCAATATCGCAGGACGACCTCGATTAGAAGGTGCTTCCAGCCTTTTGGATTTAAAAAAGGCTGGATTGCTTTCGGGTCTGGATAGATTAAACAATGGCAACATAAGTATGCTTGCGGAAATCAAACAGGCTGAATTTCTTAGGCTTTCTGTATACACCCGACTTTTCGATGACGCAGTACGACTTTTAAAGCGAGTAGAATCGTCGTCTCAGGAGGTTAAATTTTATACGGCCTCACAAAATGCATCTTCCCTATTCGACGATATGCTACGTAAGGAAAGCATAACACTCAATCAACAAAGCATAGTAAGGCAAAAACAAGATCAGACTCGAGAGGAGCTGTTTTTGTCTCTCATTGAAGAACGTATCCCAAAAGAGATCACGCTGATTGATGATTCTCCACATTCTATTGACGTAGCCTGTAATCTTGGAATCCGAGCTTATCAGATACATCGCAATGAACTCCTGCCCATGGCTACCGACCAACGCGCTTTTATTATTCCATCCCTCAATGACATCGCTATTCCGATTATCGAAACAATATAAGGAAATGATATGCAAACTAAATATGAAACAATTCTTGTAACTGGTGGAGCAGGATATATAGGTTCGCGACTGGTGCCTAAATTATTGGCTGCAGGCTATAAAGTTAGAATATTGGATGCCCAATTCTTTCCTAACGGACTTAATTTATTTCTTGAACATCCCCATCTGGAATTCGTTAAGGGGGATATTCGTGATAAAACTATTGTTGAAGATTCATTACGGGGAGTAACAACAGTAGTACACCTTGCTGCAGTAGCAAATGACCCTAGTTTTAACTCAGATCCGGAAGTCAGTCGATCTATAAATATTGCTTGTCTTCCTCATCTCATGACAAGTGCCAAGAATCTGGGGTGTCGGCGTTTTATCTACGCATCATCAGCGAGTGTTTATGGTATAAATGATCAACCTATCGTCGACGAAAGTCAGCCTTGTGTTCCTATCACGGACTATAACCGATATAAATCAGCAGGCGAGGAGGTTCTTTTCGGTCTAACGAGCCCAAATTTTGAAACCATTGCAGTGAGGGCAGCAACAGTTTGCGGTTGGTCTCCCAGACAACGTTTAGATTTGACCGTAAATATTCTGACTGCTAGTGCACTTTCACAAGGAAAAATTACCGTTTTGGGCGGGAATCAATACCGGCCTAATGTCCATATTTGCGATTTAACTCGCCTGTATGCAACACTTGTTCAACGTAATTCTCTTGGTTCAGTCAGCGGGCGTGCCATTAACGTCGGTTATGAAAACCATACTGTGAGCGATATAGCATTGCAGGTTAAAGATGTTGTTGATCGTTATTTCAATACCAATGTACCTATTGCTACAACAGCTTCTAATGACACAAGATCTTACCGATTAGATTCTCGTTTAGTACAAAATGAACTGGGTTTTCAATTTGTTTATACAATTCGGGATGCTGTTTTGGAAATATGTGAGAAATGGCAATCGGGTTGGTTTATTAACAGCACAAATGTTCTTATAGATCCTTGCTACCATAATGTGCTGAATATGAAATACACAGATTGGTCTTTCAATGTATTAAGGAGTCTTTGATGCTGACCATCACTTATGGAAGAAAAGAAGAAAATATATCTGAAGTCGGCCCTGATTCGTCAGCATTTATTTCATGTGTGACAACATTAGCTAATAGTTTTATGGGACTGCGACCACACGTACCAAAAGCATCTGAACGAGCTCAGCGGGTTCAGTTACTTATGGACAGGGTATATACATCAGGTGTTGGGGTTTTACGTGAAATAGTATCATTGCCAGCACCAAAAATTCTCCGGCTTTATGATGTCGAAACTGGTGAACCAGCAATTCACAAAAATGGCCGAGCCGCGAAAATTATTTTATCTCTCGATACAGCATTTGTGACCAGCACTGAATATTTGTGCGTAAGAGGAGGAGAATTCGAGTTAATCATAAGGCAGTTTATTGATGTTCCCAATAAGCTTGAAGTCTCAACTGTTATTGAATTACGTCAATTAAATACTGAAATTGGTCCACGGAAATTACGGTTGGATTACGGGCTTGATATTTCTGCAGGTAATGAATACCTCGGTACGGCTCCTTGGCTAGTCGCTCGTCATTATGATATTACTCAATGTTATTCCAATAAAAATGGTTTTAGCGCTATAGTCACAACCACAGAACAAAAATTGCACTATGATGTTCAATTATTTTCTGCCAGATACGCAAGCACATGGTCATGTCTGGGACAGAGTTGTGCAACATCCGTAACCTTCGATTTTTCCCAGAATGAACATCACCCTTTATTTATACATTGGAAGGTACGTTCAGAGGATTGCAGTGTGGGACTTGAGATATCCCCGGAGCCATTTAACTTCATCTCCTCCCAGAATGAGCATCAAGCAAGGTGGGACAAATTATGGGAAGAGCATGATGTGACAATCAATGCGTCCTATAAACCCATTGAACTCGGTATTAAATATGCACTTTTCCAACTTTTACAGCATGGTATTGGTGCATATAACCATGAGTTAGGTTTTGTTTCACCAGCTCGGGGGTTGACCAGCCCTTATCATTCAGGAGCGACTTTTTTTGATACTGAACTTCATAAATGTATATTTTGGGCTTGGAATGACCCACGTGTAGCAAAAGCATTCATTGACTACCGATACCATAGTATGGAAAAAGCGATTGAATTTGCAAAATCCACAGGATTTTTTGGGGCGCGTTTTCCAGAGGCTTCTAATGATCATGGTGCTGAAAACGGACCTCACTATGTCCTTTCCTATCCTGATGCTGATATCGTGCGTGAGTGGAGTGTCGATGAAGTATTACACATTTCTGCAGATGTCTGTTACTCCCTATACAGATACTGGTCTGTAACCTACGATGATGCTTATATGAACGCTCGTGGTTATAAAATAGTTGCAGAATGTGCAAGATTTGCTGCATCTGTATTTAAGTGGTCCGATAAAAAACAGG
>NZ_JBHFKW010000082.1:0-5994 GCF_042879395.1 Photorhabdus sp. RM322S | reverse complement strand
TCATCGGCGGTAAAGTGGGATGGCGGCAGATTGGTGAGCCAAAAACAAAAGCGTTTTTCCTGCGCAAACCAACGCCGGATGACCCGAAATTCGAATCGGCCACGCCGACAGGTGAAATCCAGTACTTCAGCACGGTTTTTTTTGCGGCTAATCTCCCGGAGCTTTTTGCCCGCCAGTGTCGGTAATTGTCGCCCCTGTCCATTTCGGGCACTGACAATCAGGGGATTAAGCGATTGGCTTCCCCGAACGATAAATGACCCTCCGGACAGGGAAAGTTGTTCGAAGTACCCGAAATCCACGTAACCGGCATCCGCCAGCAGCAATTTATTGCGTAAGGTGTGAGGGGCAGGCAGATAAGCCCGCTCGGATGCCGTGTCTGCGGTCACCGTCATGGCGATGGGCGATTGGCTGAACAAAGACAGGGTCATATGGCACTCAACCGCCGCCTTCAAGGGACTGAAACGACAGGGAAAAACCCCGGCTAACTCGGGATGAACGTTGAATGAGCTGCCATCCTGCAAGAGGATATCGTCAAACTGGCCGAATTTTTTGGGTAAGGGGGGCAAAGCTTTTTCAATCAACTGAGCCATAGCAAACGTCGCCAGCGTCTTCATAAAATCGGCGAAGGCGCTTTTACGCAACTGATTATGGAAGGGCTTATAGGCGACAGTGTGTTTTTCACTCAGACACATGCCGTTAAATTGCCGGTGCAGGTCAGCGATGGAGGTGCAGTTTCCTTTGCTCAGTGCGGCTATCAGACTGAGAACCAGAGACTGTGGCCCAATATTTCTGAGCCGTTCCATAAAGCCACATCGGCGGGCGGTTTTTTCAAGAAAAACGTCACTGAAGAATTGCATTAACTGAAGTTTTGTGGAGATAATTGTCATCGGCTTTATTCTCTGCTCTCGGTATTTTGTTTGGCGACAATTATCAGATCATAAATAAAGCCTTTTTTCTATCTAAAATAACCGGTTGGCGCTAAAGATCCTGTTTATGAGGCTCTTTTACAGACGATTAAATAATTAAGGGACACAGCCTAGTATTAAGCATGGTTCAGTTCCCCCAGTGGCTTGCATGAGGCAAATACCAAAGGAAAGCCTGCTAGCAGAGTACAAGCTTCTATTTCCGTAGTAGCTAATATTGAAATCATGCGTAATGGGGAAAGTTTGATTATCAGTCGGTTAGAACGGGCGTTAATAAATATATAGGGCTTTGAATGTGCGCGTATGTTACTATTAGCGTTAGCCATAGCATTAGCTCCAATAATGTTGTGGTCAGAAGCCCGGTTAGTGGTGAGACACTACCGGGCTCCGTTGTTTTTGAAACCCTTTGAATATACACTGGTATATACAATATACATTAAATCATGGGGTATATACCTTGTCAATGCCAAATAAAAGATCTCCTCAATTTCCGATGAGATTAACAGAGGAATTTCGTCTCCAGCTTGAAGCGGAAATGAAGAAAGATGGTGATACGTCTTTGGCAACATGGATAAAACGAATTTTGCGTAAAGAGCTGCTGGCGCGTGGTATTGAACCGAAAGGTTGAAGCATTTTGAAATACCAAGAGGCACCCATTCTAAGTGCCTCTTATTTTAAATTATCCTAATAACTTTAATATGCGCGTCTTAACCTACCGTAATCTGAACAGGTTTCCCTATACGGGTTAACATATTAACCAATGCGTCAATGGTGAATTTATTTACTTTTTTATTCACAACATCAGATACTCTTGGACGAGAAATGTGCAACACTGTTGCTACATCAGTTTGTTTTATTTTTTTATCTACAATCCATAGGGTAATTTCTCCTATTAACCGTTCTTTGATTTGCAGTGTGTTTTCTATTTCTCGTAAAGAAGTTGTATGAAGTTGCTGAGCTTCTTGCTCAGTAAAACCTAATTCAGAAAATATATTATGTCCGGCTGGAGTTGCCCTACGAATTTCAGTGTCAATTTTAGTAGTCATTTGATATTTCTCCGTTGCTGGATAACTGCGTTGTATCGTACTTTAGCGATATCCTTGTCCTGTTTATTCGTTTGTTGAGTTTTCTTCTGAAAACTATGTAATACGTAAATAGCTTCATCAAATTTAGCAACATACATAATGCGATAAATACCTGTACTGTCTCTTAGCCGTATTTCTTTTACGCCAGAACCGATGTCAGAAAAGGGTTTCCAGTCTTCAGGATCTATTCCACGCTGTATTCTGTGAAGCTGATAGCCTGCGTCTTTACGTGTGTCTATAGGAAAGGCTAACAAGTCTTCATAAGAAGAACCAATCCAGGCAATTTCTTTCTCTGTACCGCTCCTGATTTTCGTCATAGTTTTCCTTCCTTATTTAATTGTATGCAATGCTGAAATCATGTGTAATGGGCGAAGTTCGATTATCAATCGATAAGAAAGGTACGTTATAAAATGTATAGCGTTTTGAATGCGTGCGTATGTTACTATTAGCGTTAGCCATAGCATTAGCTCCAATAATGTTGTGGTTAGAAACCCGATTAGTGGTGAGACACTACCAAGCTCCGTTGTTTTTGAAACTCTTTGAATATACACTGGTATATACAGTAGCATTAAATCATAGGGTATATACCTTGTCAATACAAAATAAAAGATCTCCTCAATTTCCTATGAGGTTAACAGAGGAATTTCGTCTCCAGCTTGAAGCAGAAATGAAGAAAGATGGTGATACATCTTTAGCAACATGGATAAAACGAATTTTGCGCAAAGAGCTGCTGGCACGTGGTATTGAACCGAAAGGTTGAATCATTTTGAAATACCAAGAGGCACCTATTCTAAGTGCCTCCTATTTTGAATTGTTAATATATGTGCTTTAACCCACCGTAATCTGAACAGGTTTCCCTATACGGATTAACATATTAACCAATGCGTCAATGGTGAATTTATTTACTTTTTTATTCACAACGTCAGACACTCTTGGACGAGAAATGTGTAACATCTCTGCTACTTCAGCTTGTTTCATTTTTTCATCCACAATCCATAAAGTAATTTCTTCCATTAACCGTTCTTTAATTTGCAGTGTGTTTTCTATTTCTTGTAAAGAAGTTGTATGAAGCTGCTGAGCCTCTTGCTCAGTAAAACCTAATTCAGAAAATATATTATGTCCGGCTGGAGTTACCCTACGAATTTCAGTGTCAATTTTAGTGGTCATTTGATATTTCCCCGATGCTGGATAACTACGTTGTATCGCACTTTAGCGATATCCTTGTCCTGTTTATTCGTTTGTTAAGTTTTCTTCTGAAAACTATGTAATATGTAAAATAACTTCATCAAATTTAACAACATACATAATACGATAAATACCTATACTGTCTCTTAGCCGCATTTCTTTTACACCAGAACCGATGCCAAAAAAGGGTTTCCAGCTTTCAAGATCTATTCCATGCTGCATTCTATGAAACTGATAGCCTGCGTCTTTACGTTCGGTCTATAGCAAAGGCTAACAAATCTTCACAATAAGAACCAATACAGACAATTTCTTTCTCTAGGCTGTGTCCCTCAACTGTCTGCACAGTGAAAAACCATGCAGTTTTCTCGGTGATTGATAGCAAAAATGTAGATTAATGGTTCAAAAAATGAACGGAATTGACGTTTTCTCTTCACCTTCAGCCAGTCCAAATGAATTGCGGGACACAACCTAGTACCGCTCCTGATTTTTATCATAGTTTCCTTCCTTATTTGGATGTATAAAATTTTATACCATTCCGTAAAAAATTGCAAATGCAGAATTGAAGGAGTTTGAAGCCTGACGAGGAGAAAATGTACGATAGGTATGTTCAGGCCGCTGACAAACTTGGCTATTTCAAACATTACATTGAGATGACTGGTAGCAAGTCGCGTCTCGATATCAAGTTGCCCAACGGTTTGTACTACAGATTCAGAGGAAAAATGGGTAAATTGGATAAACTACAGTCATATCTATGACGGTTAGTTATGTAAAAACTTTTCAATAGATGAAACGCAATTACCGCTTCGTTTATTGCGCGAATGAGGGAAATTTATCGCGCACGGCATCACAATACACCGGATAAAACATTTAACAACTCAATGAAAACTCAGGCAGTAAAACTATTCGATATAGAACAGGTGTCGTTATAACTGATTGACTGGATGCATCCTATTTGTGATCCATTGAGAAATAGAATCGACAAAAGACGAGATTGAGTAATATCACTATAATACTCGGAATGAGAATCGCTTCACAGATTTGTCATCTTTTTAATATGGTGAACTTTTTCTTTTTACTTGTTTTCCCTTTTTAGGTGATCGGTAAACTACTTTTTTCAGTGATTAGTGAGCTAAGGGTAAAAAACAGGTATCTATTAATCTCAGATTTTGAAAAAGCATAGAGTCACTAAAAATGGCTTATTCCCTATCATGTTTAATGTATTTATCAACGATGTTATCCTTCTCTTATTTTACATTTACCTGTCCTGCTATGACCATTTAAAAGCACGAAAACAGAGATATTAAATCTTTTATATAAAAGACGGATTTAACTATAAGTGCAGATTTTTAAAAAGACATTAATTGAATTTAATAGAAATTTATTAACCACTAATAGAAAATTGAGAAAACCAGTAAAAAAAGATATTATCCGAAAAACATAAAAGGGTATCTTTATACCATCAGGCTATTTACAGGTTGATTTATGAAGATAAAAGACTTATAAAAACTGCTCAGGATTGCCGGTAAAACAGCATCAGTACAGATAAGAAATGAGTATAATCAACGTTGGTTAAACGTAAAAACACAATATGCCATGATGATTAAACTTAACAAAAATCAGGTGTTAAAAATGATAAAAAAACGATTAAAACCTTATTATACAAGTTAAAACCAGAAGTTAAAAAAATGGCTTTTAATAACAGTTTTAAACCATCCCATCATAAATCTATCAGTGAAAAATGAGAAAAAGAATTGGCTTTATTAATGCCTATATACCCGGTAAAAAAGGATAAATAAAAATCTGAATCGGTTAATCAGACAATCTACCTTCTAAAAGTAACCGGCTTTAATAACGTTTTCAACTGGTGAATAAACTCTTTCATAAACCAGTTAAATAGAATTTCATAATACCGATACAGTTGGTCTATTCGATTGATATCTGAAAAGGGCTACTCTGACGTCTGATGAACCGCTTTGTACTATGCATACCACAACCCTTGTTATGTAAGGTGTTGGCAAGGTGTATCACTATTTTGAAAAGTTATTTAAATAATCATTCATAAAAAAACAGGAATAACAAAATCCACAAATAAATAACTTAACCGAATACGAGCTGGATTACTTATAGTGTTATTGTATTGAATTTGTTATGTAACTCTGTGATACATTGAATACTCCCATTTAAACTTGTTTTACACTATTTTAGCCTGTCTAATAGCATTGCTTGCGGTTTTATTTAAATCATGATTCTTTTTATACCTTAAATGTGATTTAACGCAAAAATAAATTCATGTCGTTATTTTTTTCAAGCTATTTTCGTAATCTGTTAACGCTTAAATATTCATTTAATCATTATAACCTTTCAGGCTAATTAATTTGCCAGACTTTTCACTATTGTTGATATGATAAGGTGTTATTAAATTAATTCACCGTTCTATTTAAACATCATTTAAATAGATGTCGATCGGCAAGCTGCTTTTTTCGGTGATTAATGAGCTAAGGGTAAAAAACAGGTGTCCATTAATACCAGATTTTATATAAAAGACGGATTTAATTATAAATGGCAGATTTTTAAAAAGACATTGGTTGAATTTAATAGAAGTTTATTAACCATTAACAGAAAATTGAAAAAATCAGCAAAAAAAGAATATTATCCTAAAAGCATAAAGGGGTATCTTTATACCATCAGGCTATTTATAGGTTGATTTATGAAGATAAAAAACTTATAAAAACTGCTCAGGATTGCCAGTAAAACAGCGTCAGAAAAGATAAAAATTAAGTATAATCAACATTGATTATACC
>NZ_JBHFKW010000081.1:0-6015 GCF_042879395.1 Photorhabdus sp. RM322S | reverse complement strand
GACGATGCTGACGCGGATCAAAGCGCCGGGTTAACTGGTCAATGACCGTGCCGTCAGCCGGATTCAGTGTCAGTTCCGTCACCGACAATGGAGCCTGACGCCAGACCACCTGCGCCGGCACTGACAATCCCTGCCAGAGAAAAGCGGTACGCAGAATATCGTGCCGATCAATTATCTGTTGAACCGCCGCCAGATAACGATCCAACAGTGCCCGATTAGCAAAAGCCATCTGCCCCGTTAACAGATAGGGATCACCTTCATTTGCCAACAGATGGTGGAACAAAATGCCATCCTGCAACGGTGACAGCGCATAGATATCCTGAATATTGGCGATTCCCCCCGGCACCTGCCCGACAATGTGGTCAATGTCAGCCTGGGTCAAATCAATCAGCGGCAACATCGCCGGCGTCAGCACCATTGTATCCGGTGTAATACCATTGTCAGGCACTTGAATTTCATTATGCTGAACCAGAGACTGTGCCAAAATACAGAGTGTTGGATGCTGGAATAACGTTTTTACCGATACACTCAGACCGATACGCCGTAATCGTTCAATCATGCGTACAGCAAGCAACGAATGACCACCAAGCGCAAAGAAGCTGTCATGCCGACTAATCTGCGCAACACCCAGTAACTCACACCAGACAGCCGCCAGCATCGTTTCTATCTTCCCTTGCGGGGCTTCATAGACCTGACGGGCAAACGCCGCTTCCCCCGGCGCCGGCAACGCCCGGCGATCCAGCTTGCCATTCGGGGTCTGCGGGAAGCTATCCAGCCGCACAAAGGCCGCCGGGATCATATAGTCAGGTAAAACTGCGCACAGGTGTTCGCGTAAATCAGCAATCAATCGCTCATGCGCTTCCGCCGCCACATAGGCCACCAGCCGTTTGCCCTGTTCATCATCCAGCGCCAGCACCGCCGCCTCTTGCACCGCCGGGTATTCCACCAGCCGGGTTTCAATTTCCCCTAACTCAACCCGGAAGCCACGAATTTTAACCTGTTGATCGTTACGACCGAAGAATGCCAACTCACCATCCGGCAGATAACGAGCTAAATCCCCGGTACGATACATCCGCGCATCGGACACCGGGCTAAAGGGGTCCGGTATAAAACGCTCTTCGCTCAACGCTGGCCGGTTGAGATAACCCCGAGCCACCCCCACGCCACCAATATACATCTCGCCCACGCAACCTGCGGGTACCAGTTCGCCATATTTGTCCAGCAGGTAGATACGGGCATTTTTAGCCGGTCTGCCGATAGAATGGGCATCGTCCGGCGATAACACGTCCTTATAGGTCACCGTCACGGTGTTTTCCGTCGGGCCATAACCATTCAATAACCGGGGCCGGTAGCCTTCCTGTCTAAACCAGTCCTGAATGGCACTCTTTTTCACCGCCTCACCGCCAATGATGATGAGCCGGAGACACTCCGGCAGCAGTGATCCGTTGTCTCTGGCCGCCAGTTCAGACCAGAATAAAGTCGGCAGCGACATCACCGTAATACGATATTGTCGGGTTAAGGCAATAAATTCCGGTATCGAAGCCAGCCAGCTATCATCCCGGATAACCAATGTGGCCCCGTTACATAATGACGAGAAGAAATCTTCTACTGAAACATCAAACGCAAACGCGGCAAATTGCAACACCCGGTCTTGCTCGGTAACGGCATAGGTGTCATTAAAACCCAGATAACGTTGATAAATCGCCTGATGTTCCACCATCACCCCTTTCGGCTGCCCGGTTGAGCCGGAGGTGTAAATCACATAGGCCAGATGCTGCGGCGTTAATGCCAGAACCTGTGGGTTGCTGTCCGGCTGGTCAAGCTGGATATGTGGATCCAGTACCGTCAGCCCGGCCAGTGCCTCATCACCCAATGCCACCTGTCCGGCCGCATCCGCTAATACTACGGACGGAGCGGTATCATTCAGGATATACGCCAGACGCTCCTCTGGGTAAGTTGAGTCCAGCGGCACATAAGCCCCGCCAGCTTTCAGCACCGCCAGCAACGCCACCACCATTGCCGGTGAACGCGCCACGCAAATCGCCACCGGCTGATCCGGTGTTACACCGAACGCAATCAGTTGATGAGCAAGGCGGTTAGCACAAGCATTTAATTCGGCATAACTGAGGGCTTGCTCTTGATACACCAGTGCCGTGGTCTGTGGGGTTTTCTCCACCTGTTGTTCAAACAACTGATGAATACATAACGCCTCAGGATACGGGGTCTCCGTCGCATTCCAGGTTTCCAGCAATAGCTTGCGCTCCGCCGGGGCCAGAATATCAATTTCTCCAATCGGCTGTTGAGGGTTAACCACCATCGCTTGCAGCACCGCGTGCAAATATCCCACCTGCCGCTCCATTGTCGCCGGATCAAACAGGGCGGTGGCATAATTCAACGCCCCCACGATCCGGCCCTCCTCCTCTGACAAGCCCAGTTCAAGATCAAACTTGACAATATCAACGGCTTGATAGACCGGTGAAACGGCCAGTCCCGGTAATTCCCATTCCGAGTTCTCATTGTTCTGCCAGGCAAACATCACCTGGAATAACGGGGTATGCGCCAGTCGGCGTGGCGGTTGCACAATTTCCACCACCTGTTCAAACGGTAAATCCTGATGCTCCTGAGCTGTCAATGCGGTTTGCCGGACTCGCGCCAGTAATTCCGGCACGGTCAGTTCACCGGATAAATCCATGCGCAACGCCAGCGTATTAACAAAGAAGCCAATCAACGGTTCCACTTCCTGACGACCACGGCCCGCGCTTGGGGTACCAATCACCACATCTTCCTGACCTGACAGACGTGACAGAACCACCGCCCACGCTGACAACAGTGTCATGAATAAGGTGGCACCGTGCTGTTCACTCAGACGCTTAAGGGCGGTCGTTAATTCAACATCTAAGTTAACCGGCACGGCATCTCCGGCAAACGACTGCTCCGGCGGACGAGGCCGGTCAGTGGGCAAATCCAACAGAGCTGGAGCATCAACTAGTCTCGCGCGCCAATAATCAGATTGGGACTGTATGCGTTCAGCCGACAGCCACTGACGCTGCCACGCAGCGTAGTCAGAGTATTGAATTATCAACGGTGGTAACGGATCTAACTGTCCCACCAGAAAAGCGGTGTAAAGGGTGCTCAATTCACGCATCAACACGCTGACAGACCAGCCATCAAAAATAATATGATGCAGGGTCAGCAAGAAAACGTGATCATCGTCAGCCCGTTGTACCAAAACGGAACGCATTAATGGGCCACGAACAAGATCAAACGGCGTATTGGCTTCCTGAACACAGAGAGAGGCAAGCTGTGCATCCCCATCAGGCGTGTCACGCAGATCATATTTTTTCATCGGCAAGCCTAATGCCGCCGGCAACAACTCCACCTGTGGCTGGCCGTCAACAGCAACAAAAACAGAGCGCAATGCGTCATGACGGGCAAATAGGGTATCAAGCGCCTGCTGCCAAGCGGTAATATCCAGATGCCCCTGTAGACGCAGCGCCAGCGGAATATGATAGGTCTCACTCACCCCGTCAAACTGGGTCAGGAACCACAGACGCTGTTGCGCAAATGACAGCGGCAATTGGCCCTCACGGGATAGCGGAACGATAGCAGATAATGCCCCGCCCGACGCATCAAATCGGGCACGCATCGCTTCAGCAAAGGCCATCAAAGACGGGAATGTAAACAGCGCGGACAGCGGTAATTCAATCCCTAACGCCGCTATCCGGTTCATCATTCGCACCGCCAACAGCGAATGCCCCCCCAATGCGAAAAAGTTGTCGTACCGGCTAATCCGCTCAATACCGAGTAATTCACACCAAATCGCCGCCAGAGCCATTTCCATTTCTCCCTGGGGCGCTTCGTAAACCTGACGGGCAACGGCTTCATTGTCCGGCGCCGGTAGCGCTTGACGATCCAATTTACCGTTCGGCGTTAACGGAAACGCATCCAGACGCACAAAAGCTGACGGCACCATATAATCCGGCAATAGGGCACTCAGGTAGGTATGCAGACTATTTACCAGCCCCTCACGGGCTTCCGCCGCCACATAGGCCACCAGCCGTTTCTCCTGCCCTTCACCTCGGGCCAACACCGCCACCTCACGTACCGTTGGATATTCTGCTAACCGAGCCTCAATTTCTTCCGGTTCAATGCGGAAGCCGCGGATCTTAACTTGCTGATCATTGCGACCCAGGAATTCCAGATTGCCATCCGGCAGGTAGCGGGCCAAATCCCCGGTTCGGTACATGCGAGCATCCGGGTTATCACTGAACGGATCAACAAGGAAACGCTCGGCGGTCAATTCAGGCCGATTCAGATAACCACAGGCCACGCCATCTCCCCCCACATAAATCTCTCCAACCACGCCTAACGGTACCGGCTGACCACAAGTATCCAACAGATAAACCCGCGTGTTAGCTACCGGCCGGCCGATCGGGATGCGGGCCGCTCCAGATGCTAATGCTGTGACACGGTATGTAGTTGTAAAGGTGGTGCCTTCACTCGGCCCATAGCCATTTAATAGCTGTTGTGGCGGTCTGGTTCGCAGTACCTGACCGATAACATGGGGATCAAGGGCATCTCCGCCGACAATCAGAAGCTTTATCTGTGAAAGAACCGGAGAAAGCTCCGCTGCCAACTGGTTAAACAATCCGACACTCAACCACAGAACAGTGATTCGCTGGACCTGTAAAACCTGTACAAACGCCTGCGGCGTCAACAAAGTAGCATGATCAACAACCACTAACGCACCACCATTGAGCAACGGTGCCCAGACTTCAAACGTGCTGGCATCGAAAGCCGGATTAGCGGCAAAAGCCACCCGATCATCCGGTCCAATTTCAGCATAACTATTATTGATAACCAGCCGGACTACCGCACGATGCGGCACCAACACCCCTTTAGGTGTCCCGGTAGAACCGGAGGTGTACATGATATACGCTAACTCGGTGCTGGAACGCGGTAAGTCAAGGTTAAAGCGATCTTCTTCGTAACCCATGTCCGTCTCATCCGAAAGACGAAGCAGCGGCACAGTCAGGTTCACCGGAATATCCGCCTGTATATCGGTGAGCAGCAATCTGGCGGAACAATCACTGATCAGCCAGTTTTTCCGCTCATCCGGTACACCGGGATCAATCGGTACGTAAATAGCACCGACTTTAAGGATCGCCAATTGGGCTACCACCAGCCCCATCGAGCGCGCGAGCAGAAGCGCAATATGATCACCGGGACAAACTTCCTGTTCGATCAGTTGACGAGCCAGCCGGTTAGCACGGGTATTCAATTCAGCATAACTGAGGGTTTGCTCTTCATGCACTAATGCTATCGCGTTAGGGGTTTTCTCCACTTGCTGTTCAAACAACTGATGAATACACAATGCCTCAGGATAGGCGGTTTCCGTGGCGTTCCACGTTTCCAGCAACAGCCTCCGCTCCGTTTCAGGTAGAATATTCAGTATCCGTACCGGCGTTTCCGGGGCCTGTTCAAGCACCTCTACCAAACTTTCCAATGCCTGCTGCATATAACCGCATAGTCTTTCTGGTTCAAACGGCTGCACCACCTGAGCAGTCAGTCCCAAAGTAGAGCCACCATCCTCCACCGACAGCACAAACGGATAGTTAGTGCGCTCTTGCCCTCCCAAGAACTCAATGCCCTCCACGGCCTCATTCGGGGTCATCGGATTCCCATTATGCCGGTAGTTCAACAGGGTACTAAAGAGCGGAATATCACCCTGTACACTACTGCAACACTGTGCCAACACCAGCGACGCATGCTCATGCACCAGCAATCCAGCCAGCCGGGTATGTGTTGTCTGTACGCTGTCGCGTACCGGGGTATCATTGATATCCAGCCGCAGCGGTAAGGTATTAATAAACAGCCCCATACCACTGTCGGCACCGTCTCCCGCCTGCATACGTCCAAACAGTACCGTGCCGAACACCACTTTCTCCTGACCACTGGTATGTGACAACACCTGGGCCCAGGCCAGATGACACAACGCCGCCAGACTGACGCCCA
>NZ_JBHFKW010000080.1:0-6151 GCF_042879395.1 Photorhabdus sp. RM322S | reverse complement strand
CATTAGTTCTGACAACCAAATCCCCCTGCACGGTTTTTATCGTTGCCGATCTGTTTTCGACTAACTGACCTTTATTCCCCTGCGCATCTTTCTGTATCCACAGATTATCGTTGGCTTGCAGTAAGGCTTTATCACCGGTATTGCGCACGGTGTCCCCGAATACCCGCATATCCCGACCGGCGGTCACGCTGCCTTTATTCTCCAGGGTGGTGTTTGCCAGGGTCATATCCCGGCCCGCTTGCACGTTAATATTCGGCGCAATATAAGTTTCTTTGCTAATAATATTTAAGTCGGTTTTAGCCTTGGTATTTCCTAATTCAATTTTGCCATTAACGTTTAACGTGATATCTCGCTGGTCGCTGGTTAACTCTTTCAGGTTAACGCCGACACCGTCCTCTGTCGCCACCAGCCGGATTTTATTGGCATACATACCGCCCAGCGCTTTGGTATCAATAGCTAATTGCGGTTTAGCACCTTCTCCGGCAATGGATTTAACTGTGCCGTCTTTTAAACTGATGCGGTTAGCTCCCTGCGTGAGCGACAGGGTGTTAGCCTGAATCTTTCCATTTAACTCCGTGGCCCGGCTGATAATATCGACATAATCTGTCGCTTTACCCTCCAGCCCTTTGCCGCTAATGGTGATCTGGCCTTGTTTAACCTCCAGAGCTTCCAGCGCCCCCTGTTTGTCAAACTGGGGTTTCCCGGTGGTCAGGGTTGCGCTGGAAGTATTGATAAAACCACAGCCATCACAGGTAATGCCATTGGGGTTGGCAATCATCACATTGGCTTTATTGCCGACAATTTCCAGCTGACCTTGCAGCTCAGAGCGCCCGTTGCCGGTGACTTCATTAATAATCAGTTCTGCCGCTTTGCCTGTCAGGTTAGGGTTGGCGTTAAGTTGCCCGGCCAGCTGTGATTGCGCCTCCTGCGTGGCGTTATTCAGTACGGCCCCTTGAGTGGCAACATTGAACTCTTGATAGGTGTTGTGAGATATCCCAGCGCTATTCGGGGTGGCGATATTGACAACCGGCACATTGCCCTGATGTTGTACCTGTGTGTGGTGATTATCCGGCGTTATTCCGGCGGCGATAGCCGGATGCAGCGGCTGGAGGGCCGTCAGGTAAATTAAAAGATAACTCGTGGCCCTGACCAACGGGTTGCTTCGCTTATCCATCGTACTCTCTCTTTTCTGAAGTTAATTGGGCTTTGGTGATAAAACGGTCATTTTTCCATAGAAAATATTGATAATTTTATAGTGACATAATAAAACTATTCTAATGTGTGATTATTTGTTTGTCTGGATTGATAGTACGAAATGTGATCAATGTCTGGTTATTTAATCCTGACAATGGGGAATGAGGTATATTAAATGCCGGTAAGTGGTAATAAGGATGGGGATAATTTTATACACCAATAACAACCCTTTAAGTTTATTAATGGTGTTACGTCCCTAACCTAGCAGGTGTGTAGCATTCTGCTTATGTCTTTGGGGATGTTTTTAAATGGGTTGGTCAACAACCCAAAAGTGCTAACTGAGTACCGACGAGATCCAGATCGCAGCCTGCTGAAATCCGCATTATCTTTATATTTATTTAATATTTACCTGCGTCAGTTTTCAAACGTGATTTGATTGTTTAGTGGTGTGTTTAAATAGAAAGTTTTTAACTTTTTAAAAAGAGATTTATTTTAGCATAATAAATGGCATGTAATTTAGTCCATATCATTTTGAAAATGATTAGGGTTATCAGAATAAAATCATTTATTTGTTAAAATAGACTCGGCATCTGATTTTAGATTTTCACTTAACCTCATTCACCCGTATCTATTTAAATTATAGTTAAATAAATCGGTTAATTCATTTAATAACATTTTATTATATCAACAATATTGAAAAGTCTGGCTAATTCATTTGTCAGAAAGGTTATAATGATTAAACAGGTATTTAAGCGTTAAATCACATTAATGGTATAAAAAGAGGCATGATTTAAATCAAACCGTATAAAAGCAATGCTATTGGATGAGGTGAAATAGTATAAAACAAGTTTATTTTATGTATCACGATGTTGAATAGTAAATACAATATAATAATGCTAAAAACAATCCAGTTCGCATTCGGTTAAATGATTTATTTTCGGCTTTTTTTATTCGGGTTTTTTATAATCGATTATTTAACTGGCTGATAAAAAAGTTTAATCTCCAGTTGAAAGCGTTATTAAAATCGGTTGATATTTTAAATATATTATTTTGTTGATCTATTTTATATTTTTATTTACCTTTTTTTCGGGGTATATAAGCTTTAATAAAGCCAATTCTTTTCTCATTTTTTACTGATAGATTTATGATCAGCAGGTTTTAAACTGTTATTAAAAGCCATTTTTTAATCTTTTGTTGCTATTAAGTTTAATCACCATGGTATATTGTGTTTTACGTTTAATAAACGTTAATCATATTCTATTTATCTTTATTTCACCACCGTGATTTTAGCAGTAAAGCTCATTGAATAACGTTTTAAACCTTTTGAGATAATCAGCGGACACGTAATAGTGATTACGTGTCCACCTTAATTAACTCTATAAATCAAAGCTCATAGCCAATCAGTGAAAAACAAACTGTTGTTTTATCGTTAAACATAACTTCTGCAACGTGAAAAAGCCTGTCGTAATGCTGCCCCAACTTCCTCAGGGGAGCTGTCTGCCTGAATTACGACATAGTCAAATTCGGAAATGACCTTACCGTTATTTGACCATCAAGCATGCAAATACCACAGCTCAACATTTTCTTAAATAATTGCCGTTTTGAACGATAACCATAAGATCCCATCATCTTGGTAATGGGGTTTAGGGTGCAACGGAACCAAAAACACGGTTAAGCGGTCAATTTAAACAGCCAAAAATAAACTAGCCAATTTACATCGTACATTGCCATTTTTAGCCACCTCATTTACGATAGCCAAATTAACTTTAACTCATCTTGGACGTATATTCATAATAGGTAATGTAAAACTCATAATTATTTGATTTTATGAATATTAGCCATTCTATTTAACCACTTATCAGTTATGGTTCCGTTGCTCCTCAAACCCCCATAATCGCGCATAGCGCGAGCAGCACCTAGCGATAGACCACCTGAAAAGGCTAAAAAACTGGCGTCGCTACGTGAAATCTGTAAAAGTTCGCGGGGTAAGGTCACCCAATTTTTTAATCTCCATCGTCTGAAAAACATACTGCCATTTCAACACCGTCAGCAGTATCGGGTAGTGGTAGCTTATTATGACGTAAAGCCCGAAGGTGTCCGATCATAATAAATCCGATCACCATATTCCGGGATTGGAAATTTTTTCCAATAGTTGTAGTGACGCGCAATAAATGCCCCTTTTCAAACCACATTGCGTGAGAATGAAACCACATTACTGATTCTTCCGCGCACCTTCCCTGAGAATGAGTAAACCACCAGAAAACCGGCCGGTTTTCTGGTGGTTTACAGAGCAGTTTAAATTCTGTCAATGAATCGGCTGATAACTCGCATTAAGACGTTTAGCCAGCTTCTCAAGTCGCTTATCCAGTGTCCAAAGTCTTGCCCCCGGTGTTATCAGGGTCGATGCCAGCAATGTAATATCAACCAGACCACATCCGAGGCCGTACAGCTTTTCGTTTTCAATGAATGCCATCACCTCGATGATAGTGGCCCGATGACTTTGTGGTAACAGCCCCAGATCTCCAAGCGTTCGCAGTCTTGGTGCCGGAGGGGTACCGCAGGCTATCTCTGCCAGTATCATCGGATGAGTCAGGATCAGATCCCGACTCAACAGCTGGATCAACCCGTCATTCCTGTTTTTGAAATGGTCAATCCAGACGGACGTATCAACCAGAATAGTCATTATGCGGATGGCTCCTCATGGCGGCGGGGGATCATCTGCATTTCAGGCGATGAACCGCCGAGCGAGGCCAGTCTTTTTGCTGCCTGAACCCGAACGAACGTTTTTATCGCTTCCCGGAAGATATCAGCCTTATCCATGCCGGGCTCGGCCATTTCCAACGCCTGTGCATACAACACATCATCAATCGTGACCGTAGTTCGCATAACATTACCTCATGTGATTCATATTTTGATGATATCTTGCATCAAAACCGAAATCAAAGCAATCTGTAGAGTAAGAAAAGAATAATGATAGGGTGTAACCTCAGGGTGAGATCACGAACGTTATTTAATCAATATTAATCCATTTGACCCACGAATTCAGTTGTGATCTTATACTCCTTTTTTCGGGAGTACCCTAATGGAACTCGATGCTTTTTCTCAGTAATTGCGCCGTTTGAGTGGCGTTATTGAGCACAGTGCCTTGAGTGGCAACGTTAAACTCTTGATAGGTGTTATGGGATATTCCCGCGCCATTCGGCGTGGCGATATTCACCATTGGGATATTACCTTAATTTTGTACCTGCGTACGGTGATGATCCGGCGTTATTCCGGCGGCGATAGCCGGATGCAGCGGCTGGATTGCGGTCAGGTAAATTAAAAGATAACTCGTGGCCCTGACCAACGGGTTGCTGCGCTTATCCATCGTACTCTCTCTTTTCTTAAGCTAATTGGGCTTTGGTGATAAAACGGTAATCTTTCCATAGAAAATATTGATAATTTGATAGTGATATAATAAAACTATTCTAATATGTGATTAATTATCTGTATGAATGGATAGTGCGAAATGCGATCAGTGTCAGGTTATTTAATCCTGACAATGGGGAATGCGATATATTAAATGCCGGTAAGTGGTAATAAGGATGGGGATAATTTTATACACCAATAAAAATTCTTTAAGTTTATTAATGGTGTTACGTCCCTAACCTGGCAGGTGTGTAGCATTCTGCTTATGTCTTTGGGGATGTTTTTAAATGGGTTGGTCAACAACCCAAAACGCTAACTGAGTACCAACGAGATCCAGATCGTGGCCTGCTGAAATCCGCATTATCTGTAGTATCTTTATATTGATTTGATATTTACCTGCGTCAGTTTTCAAACGTGATTTGATTGTTTAGTGGTGTGTTTAAATAGAAAATTTTTAACTTTCTAAAAAGAGATTTATTTTAGAATAATAAATGGCATGTAATTTAGTCAATATCATTTTGAAAATGATTAAGGTTATCAGAATAAAATCGTTTATTTGTTAAAATAGACTCGCCATCTGATTTTAGATTTTCACTTAACCTCATTCACCCGTATCTATTTAAATCATGCTTAAATAAATCGATTAATTCATTTAATAACGCATTATTACATCAACAATATTGAAAAGTCTGGCTAATTCATTTGCCAGAAAGGTTATAATGATTAAATGGGTATTTAAGCGTTAAATCACATTCATGATATAAAAAGAGGCATGATTTAAATCAAACCGTAGAAAAGCAATGCTATTGGATGGAGTAAAATAGTATAAAACAAGTTTAAATAAGCGTATTTGATGTATCACGATGTTGAATAGAAATAGTAAGAGACTGTAATTTAAATATGTTGTCTTGTTGATCTATTTTATATTTTTATTTGACTTTTTTACGGGAAATACAAGCATTACTCAACAACCACCGACTAAAGTCGGTGGGTTAGTGATTAACGGACTGAAAGTCCAGATACGCATCGGCTCAACGATGCGTCAATTATCCAGCCTGAAATTATCATTCGGGTTTGGTTCAAAATGATGCTCCAAATAGGCCTTTATCATCTCTTCCGTTAATTGGCCTACCGTCGCACAAAAATAGCCTCTGCCCCAAAAATGCTGACCCCAGTAATGCTTTTTCAGGTGGGCAAACTCTTCAAACAACTTGTTCGCTGTCCTTCCCTTTATTCGCCTCATGATTTCTGAGGGCGCTAAGGTCGGAGGACAACTCACTAGTATGTGTACAGGGTCTTTGCTCACGACTCCTTCTATTATCCTGATTTCAAACGCTTCACATGTCTGACGAACTCACTCTCGTACCCGTAAGCCAACTTCACCTATCAGTACTTTGTATCTGTATTTCGTTACCCACACGAAATGATACTCAATCTGAAATACCGTGTGGCTGCCATATCTGTAATCCATATTGCACCTCTCGTGCAACAGAGTATCGCAGCTAAAGCTGACCGACTAAAGTCGGTGGTTTTAACCTTTCATATGGAA
>NZ_JBHFKW010000079.1:0-6242 GCF_042879395.1 Photorhabdus sp. RM322S | reverse complement strand
TGGGGCTAAATGAGACCTATGCCATTACAGCGCAAGACCGGGTGTTGCAATTTGCCTCTTTTGCCTTTGATGTTTTAGTGGAAGAGTGTTTCTCGTCATTATGTCGTGGTGCTACGCTGGTCATGCGGGATGATAGCTGGCTGGCGTCTATGCGGGAATTTATTGATTTATCCCGGCAGTACCGTATCACGGTGATGTTTCTGCCGGCGTCGTTTTGGTCCGAACTGATGACCGGAGATAATGGGTTGTCGCTACCAAATACGCTCCGATTAATGGTTTTTGGTGGTCAGTCGGTCAAAAAGAATGCCATTCAGGCATGGTTTACCCAGCAAACCCACCGGCCCCGGCTATTGAACGCGTATGGCCCGACGGAAAATACGGTGACGGCGACCTGTAAGGAGATATTGTCTGCGGAGGATGTTCGTTCCATCGGCCGGCCGCTTAAGAATACCTGTGTCTACCTGCTGGACGCAGAGGGTCAACCGGTACCATTAGGTGGCATTGGTGAAATGTATATTGGCGGTGTCGGGGTGGCGCGGGGTTATCTTAACCGGCCGGAACTGAGCGCAGAACGCTTTATGCCGGATCCCTTTAGCCCGGTATCTGGGGCGCGCATGTATCGCACCGGGGATTTAGCCCGTTACCTGCCGGATGGTGACCTGGAATTTCTGGGCCGTAACGACCATCAGGTTAAAATCCGCGGCTTCCGGGTTGAGCTGGGGGAAATTGAAATCCGGTTGATGGAACACCCGGCGGTGCAGGAAGCGGTGGTGTTGGCGCTGGATGACGGACGGGACAGACGGTTGGTCGCCTATGTGGCGGCGGAAGCGCATGACGGGTTAGTTTCCCGTTTGCGTGAACACCTGAGTGTCTTGTTGCCTGATTATATGGTCCCGGCAGCTTTTGTACGTCTGGATGCCCTCCCGTTGATGCCGAATGGCAAGCTGGATCACCGGGCGTTACCGGTGCCGGGGGAGGAAGATGTTGCCCGTCAGGTCTATGAAGCCCCGCAAGGGGAGGTTGAGATTGCTCTGGCCGCTATCTGGCGTGAGTTACTGGGCATTGAGCCGGTCAGCCGGCATGATAATTTCTTTGCGCTGGGCGGCCATTCGTTGTTGGCGGTGCGGATGATGAACCGGATAGCGGCGTTAGGTATCGAACTGCCCTTGAGCACGTTGTTTGAAACGCCAACTTTAATGGCCTTTGCTGAGGCAATACATGCCCAGTTTGATGAGCAGCGCGGGCTATTGCCCGTCATCATGCCAATATCCCGTGAGGGGGTGTTGCCGCTGTCATTCGCACAGCAGCGTCTGTGGTTCCTGGCCCAGTTTGAGGGGGTCAGTGATACCTATCATATCCCGATGGTACTGCGCTTGTGTGGTCGGCTGGATATCGCTGCCTGGCAGCAGGCGCTTGACACGTTGTTTGCCCGTCATGAAGCGTTACGTTCTGTCTTCGTCTCCGTTGACGGTCAGCTACAAGTGCAACTGTTGAGTGCGGACAACGGCTTGCCTTTATCTCAGCATGACCTGCGTGGGATACCGGATGCCGAAACTATACTTGAACACCTGAGCATCGGGGAAGCCCACACGTCATTTGATCTCAGTCATGGCCCGCTTATCCGTGCTTCGCTTATTCGGCTCACCGATGATAAATACCAGTTTTTGCTTACCCAGCATCACATTGTGTCGGACGGCTGGTCTGTAGGTGTGCTGATACGTGAACTGAGCATGCTCTATACGGCTTTTCTGGCGGGGCAATGTGATCCTTTGCCACCGTTGATAATCCAATATCCTGATTACGCCGCCTGGCAACGCCAGTGGCTGTCGGCTGAACGGATCCAGTCTCAATCGGACTATTGGCGTACCCTGCTGGCTGATGCGCCGGTACTGCTGGATTTGCCAACCGATCGACCACGCCCTCTTCAGCAGTCGTTTGCCGGGGATGTGATGCTCATCGATCTGGATGCGGAATTGACGCAATCCCTTAAGCACCTGAGCGAACAGCAAGGCGTCACGTTATTCATGACCCTGTTGTCCGCCTGGGCCACGGTCTTGTCGCGTCTGTCAGGTCAGGAGGATGTGGTTATCGGCACACCGAGCGCAGGCCGCAGCCACCAGGAAATAGAATCCTTGATCGGTTTCTTTGTCAATACGCTGGCCTTACGTATCGATTTATCGGGTGCGCCGAGTGTGATTGAGTTGCTGGCTCGTGTGCGGCAAACCGCACTGGCGGCACAGACGTATCAGGATCTACCGTTTGAACAGGTGGTGGAAATTGTGCAGCCACCGCGCAGACTGGCGCATACCCCGCTGTTCCAGGTGATGTTTACCTGGCAGAACAATGAGAGCCTGGAATGGGGACTGCCCGAATTGGCCGTCTCACCTGTTGATCTTGTTCTGGACACCGTCAAGTTTGATCTGGAACTGGCACTGTCTGAGGAGAATGGCAGGATTGTGGGGGCTTTGAGTTATGCCACGGCCCTGTTTGATCAACAAACGATCGAACGCTATGTAGGGTATCTGCACACGGTACTGCAAGCGATGGTGGCTCATCCTCAACAGCCCGTTGGGGAAATTGATATTTTGGCGCCGGCAGAGCGCAGGCTATTGCTGGCAACCTGGAACGCCACGGAAATCCCCTATCCTGACCCGTTGTGCATTCATCAGTTATTTGAACAACAGGCCGGGAAAACGCCGGATGCGACGGCACTGGTATATGAAGACCAGACGTTCAGCTATGCCCAATTGAATGCCCGTGCCAACCGGCTGGCGCATCAACTGATTGCGTTGGGCGTAGAACCGGATCAGCGGGTGGCGATTTGCGTGGCGCGTTCACCGGCAATGGTGGTGGGATTGCTGGCGGTGCTGAAAGCGGGCGGGGCTTATGTGCCGCTGGACCCGGATTACCCTGGGGAACGCTTGGGGCATATTTTGTCTGATGCTTCACCGGCTATTTTACTGGCCGATGTAGCCGGGCATGCAGCGCTGGGCGAAAACGTGTTTACCGGGTTGACGGTGCTTGATCCGAATGAATTGCCTGACCAGCCGGATAGCAATCCGCAGATAGCTGAATTGACCTCACGGCATCTGGCGTATGTGATTTACACCTCTGGCTCGACCGGCACACCGAAGGGGGTGATGGTTGAACATAGACAGCTGGTTAATCAAATTACTGCGTTGAATACCAAGTGGTTTTTTAACGCATCTGACCGTTTATTGCAGTTTTGCAACCCTGCTTTTGACGTTTGTGCCTCTGAAATATTTTGCGCGATAACGCAGGGTTCAGCCGTCGTCTTGAGGACAAACCAGTGGACGTTCAGTGCGCAGGAATTCTGGCGTTTGTGTGAGTCTTACAAAATTACGTACATTGCGATACCTGCCCAATTTTGGCGAATAATCTCTGAAGTGAATGAAGGCGATATCTATCAGGGCCTAAGAATAATTTGTATTGGTGGGGAAGCGATATCTGATCATGAGTTAGAACGTTGGTTATCGGTTCACCGTGAATATCCTGTTCTGGCGAATTGCTATGGTCCTACAGAAGCCACGATTACCACAACGATATCCTGTCTGAATGAAGTGGCAGGACAAGCCAATATCATTGGCCGGCCACTGCCAAATACGCGAGTTTACTTGCTGGATGTTTACCGCCAGCCGGTGCCGCTGGGGGTGACAGGCGAAATCTATATTGGCGGGGCGAGCATTGCCCGCGGTTATCTCAATCGGCCTGATCTGACTGCCGAAGGTTTCGTCACTGATCCCTTTAGTGATGAGCCTGATGCCCGTATGTACAAAACGGGAGATTTAGGTTGCTATCTGCCGGATGGCAATTTGGCATTCCTTGGCCGTAATGATCAGCAGGTTAAAATCCGGGGCTTTCGTATTGAACCGGGTGAAATTGAAGTTCGTTTGACAGAACACCCAGCAGTACGTGAGGCTGTTGTGTTGGTACAGGGTGATGGGGAAGATAAACGCCTGGTTGCCTATGTGGTGGCTCAGGCGAAGGATAGGCAGGTTAACAGCTTGCGTACCCATCTGAGTGCCATTTTGCCTGATTACATGGTGCCAGCGGCCTTTGTGTATCTGGATGCCTTTCCGCTAACGCCTAACGGTAAGTTGGACCGTCAGGCATTACCGGCACCGGGCGAGGACGCTTTTGCCCGTCAGCGTTATGAAGCGCCGCAAGGGGAGATGGAAACGATGTTGGTGGCGGTCTGGTGTGAGCTGCTGGGGATTGAGCGGATTAGCCGGCATGACAATTTCTTTGCGCTTGGCGGTCATTCGCTGCTCGTTGTACGAATGATTGAACAATTGCGGCGTATCGGTCTGGGGATATCGGTGCAAACGCTATTCCAGCATCCAACACTCCGGGTTTTAGCTCAATCGCTGGCTCAACATCGTGAAATCTCGGTGCCTGACAACCGCATTACACCGGACATTGTGGCGTTGACGCCAGACCTGCTGCCGTTGATTGACCTGACTCAGGCTGAGATTGACCGTATCGTCGGTCAGGTTCCGGGCGGGATTGCCAATATTCAGGATATCTATGCCCTGTCGCCGTTGCAGGATGGCATTCTATTTCACCATCTGCTAGCGAACGAAGGTGATCCCTATCTGTTAACCAGTCAGATGGCCTTTGCTGACCGTTCTCTGCTGGATTGTTATCTGGATGCGGTGCAACAGGTGGTTGATCGCCATGATATTCTGCGTACCGCTTTTGTCTGGCAAGGATTATCCGTGCCGGCTCAGGTCGTCTGGCGTCAAGCTCCTTTATTAGTGACTGAATTGACGCTGGATCCGGTTGATGGACCGGTTAGTGATCAACTGGCTCAACGTTTTAATCCCCGTCATTATCATCTCGATTTGGGCCAGGCGCCTCTGCTGCGTTTTGTGGTGGCGCAGGAGACTGATGGCCGCTGGATGGTACTGCAATTGCTGCATCACCTGATTGGTGACCATGAAACGATGGAAGTGATGCACCGTGAAGTGCAGGCCTATTTTTCCGGACAAGGGGACAGCCTGCCTGCGCCTGTGCCATTCCGTAATCTGGTGGCTCAGGCCCGGTTGGGCACCAGTCAGGAAGTGCATACCCGTTTCTTTACCGATATGTTGGCGGAGGTCGATGAACCGACACTGCCGTTCGGGTTGGCGGAGGTGCACCGTGATGGCTCACAGGTAACGGAATCGTACTGGATGCTGACGGCCGGGTTGAATGATCGTTTGCGTAGTCAGGCCCGGCGTTTGGGTGTCAGTCTGGCGGCGCTGTGTCATCTGGCCTGGGCACAGGTGTTGTCACGTACCAGTGGGCAGGAGAAAGTGGTGTTTGGCACCGTCTTATTTGGGCGCATGGCGGCGGGAGAAGGCGCTGATAGTGGCATGGGGCTGTTTATTAATACGTTGCCGTTGCGGTTGGATATTGATGAGACCCCGGTACGGGACAGCGTGCGGATAGCACATTTACGGTTGGCCGGCTTGCTGACGCATGAGCATGCGTCACTGGCGCTGGCCCAGCGGTGCAGTGGGGTTGCCAGCGGTACGCCTCTCTTTAGCGCCTTGTTGAACTACCGGCATAATGAGCAGCCGGATCTGCTGGATGAAACGATGGCTGGGATTGAATTCCTGGGCGGACAGGAGCGTACTAACTATCCATTTGGGTTGTCGGTGGAGGATGACGGCGCTTCTTTAGGGCTGACCGCTTATGTAGTGCAGCCGTTTGATCCGGACAGGATATGCGGTTATATGCAGCAGGCGCTGGAGAGTCTGGCAGTGGCGCTTGAGCAAGCCCCGGAGACGCCGGTGCGGGTGCTGAACATCCTGCCTGCGACGGAACGCACATTGTTGCTGGAGACCTGGAACGCGACGGAAACCCCTTATCCTGATCCATTATGTCTCCATCAATTGTTTGAACAACAGGTGGAGATAACCCCGAATGCCACCGCGCTGATGTATCAAGAGCAAACCCTCAGTTATGCTGAATTGAATGCCTGTGCCAACCGGTTAGCCCATCAACTGATGGCGCTGGGCGTGACACCGGACCAGCGGGTGGTGATTGGCGTGGCCCGTTCCCCGGCGATGGTGGTGGCGCTGCTGGCGGTGCTGAAAGCGGGTGGGGCTTATGTGCCGTTGGATCCGGCTTATCCCAGAGAGCGGTTGGTGTATATCCTGAATGATACGGCCCCGTCCGTGGTTCTGGTTGACGCGGCTGGCCGGGCGGCGCTGGGGGAAGAGGCGCTGGGCGGG
>NZ_JBHFKW010000078.1:0-6693 GCF_042879395.1 Photorhabdus sp. RM322S | reverse complement strand
GTTGGGGCGGGGGGCGATAAATTAGCGGAGGCCGCCAGGCCGACCTGCCTTCGGGGGGGTGACTGGAAGATAACGCGGCAGCTAAAGAAGAACTCGGGGTTGCCGATGGCCGGCTCAGACGCTGACAGCAGAAGGCGTCAGCCTTGTGCGCCGCACCCTCCGATGCTAACCCGCGGGGGCGCAAGACATAATGCCAATTATACGCATTAAGCCGCTCATCAATGCTCAGGCGATTGCCCGGGCTCACCGGCGCAGTGCGTATAATTCCCCCGCATTATGTTGAATAGGCGTTGGGCGGCCTGGACCGGCTCTACGGGGACGCCGGGGCTTGAGCCGCCTGACGACTATTTACCCCCGCGTGCGCCGGGGCTGACGGGCAGTCCGGCCACGGTCTGCCCCCACACCGAACCCGCCCAGCTTAACGGGGGCGGGCGGACAGTCAGCGGATATCGGGGTGTCAAGTCGGCGTCGGGCTGTCCGGCGGCGTGTCAGCGTCGGCGTTGTCTTCGGCGTACAGGTCGGCCAGTAAACCCACCTCATCGGCGTCGCTGACTTTTTCGTCGGCCATTTGCTCCGCCGGGTGGGTGCTGGCATGTACCGCCTGCAAGGCCCGGATAGAGACCTGCGTATACACCTGGGTGGATTCCACGCTGGCATGGCCTAACATCGCCTGTATCCAGCGCAGGTCCGCCCCGTTCTCCAGCATCTGGGTTGCCATCGCGTGCCGGAACAGGTGGCAGGCGCCTTTTTTCTCAATGCCGGCGGCCCGGATATAGCCGCTCACGGCATGGGTGATACCGTTCGGTTGCAACCCGTCCAGACCGTCCATCGCCACGAACAGCGATTGAAGGTCCGGGGTGACCAGCAGTTGCGGGCGAACCTGTTGCTGATAGAACTGGAGCCAGCTTAAGGCCCGTTCGCCGAGGGGCAATACCCGGTCTTTATTCCCCTTGCCCTGCCGGATGGTCACGGTTTTGCGTGCCCCGTCAATGCTGTAGATATCGAGCCGGGCCGCTTCACTGCGCCGTATCCCCGTTGACCAGAGCAGTTCCATCAGGGCCCGGTCGCGTGCGCCCTGCAACGTATGCGGGTCAGGCAGCGACAGGATATGCTCGATTTCATCAATGCTCAGGATATATTTTGGCAGCCGTTTTTCTTCCCGCGGCAATTCAATGTCCGCTGCCGGGTTCGCCAGTATCAGGTTCTGTTTCGTCAGCCATTTGAACCACACCTGTAACGGCTGCAACTGCGTGCGCTGGGTGCGGATGCTTAGCGGCTCTCCGTTGGTCTTACGGTACTGATACAGATAACGCTGGTAACGTTCCAGTATCGGCCGGGTGATATCCGCGGCATAGTACAGGCCCCGTTCCGTGGCCCACAGGATAAAGCGATAGGTGTGATGGGTCTGTACTTTCAGCGTGGTTTCCGACCAGTTCCTCTCCTGCCGCCATGCCACGAAGCGCAGCAGCAGCGCATACAGGCTTTTTGGGTCATGCGCCGGACCCACCGGCTGACGGTAGACGTCATCGACGGTCAGGAGACTTCCTTTGCGCGGTTTACGGTTTGCCATGATTGACCTCCGGTTGAGATTGAGTGGCGGGCGCAGACAAGGGGCGCGTTTTCTTTTTTCCTTTTATCACTGTGTCTTCCGTTACCCCGACTTGCGGCACGCTGAACCCTTGTTCTGTCTGCCCTGATGGGGATTTTTTCACCCCAGACTTGACCCTAACTTGACCCAGACTTGAGGCAGACTTGCGTTCATTTAAGTCAGACTTGCTCTCATGACCTGTCGGGATGGCTTCCGATGTTTTATCCCTGTCGGGCACGGGCAATGCGTCTCTGTGATTATTTTCCTTAATAATAGCGTTTTCATCTGCCCGGACTTGTGCCCCCGCTGACTCTTGTGCTGTCCGGGCTGATGCGGGTTTTTCTTCCCCAGACTCAGGCCAGACTTGCCCCGGACTTGGGGAAGACTTGCGACCTTCCGGGTCAGACTTGCGTTCACTGCCGGCGGTTTCTGAGTCCGGTTCTCCGACATCCAGCAGGCCGCACAGGTGGGCTGCGCCGTTGTCTTCCCCGTCCCACAGCAGTTCATAATGCAGCAGGTGTCCCCGGCTGCCGCCATGCAACAACAGGTATTCCATTTCCGTCAGCCGTTGACAGTGGTTCTTGAGCTGGCTGTCGCTCCAGTGGGTAAAGGCGCGGATATCCCGCCGGGTAAAGCGCACTTCGTTTGGCTGGCAGTGCTGGATTTGCGCTTGTGCGTTCACCATCTCTTGTATCAGCAGTAACAGCTTACGCGTCTGCGGCGGCATTTCATCCAGCGTGCGCCCCAGCACCTCATGCGCCAGCCGGTTGGCGAGGGTAATGTCGTCTTGGGTGATTTCGATATATTCGATGACCTGTCCGCGGTGGGTCGTTTTCTTCACTTCACGTTGATACTGGTGCAGCAAGGCAATGGCCTGTATCAGCGTCAGGTATTTCATATGGTCGCGCCGCATCCGGGTTTTGTCTGACAGGAACGTCAGTTGATGGGCGTAGGGATTCACCACTTTCAGCGGCCTTAACAAGCGCTGGGCGTTCTGGTGTAACTGCGTCAGATAACCTTTCTCTGAGTCAGCCAGCAACCCTGCCAGTGTCTGACGGTGCCGTTGCATCGCGTGGATGGCTTGCGTCTGTTCGCGCGATTCGTTGACCGTCAGCACCAGACAGCGGTTCAGCAGCTCTTCATCCACATCAATGGCCGTCGTCGTTAACATCAGCATGACCGGTCCCTGCACCTTGTATTCCCGCGTCACCAGTTCGCCGCTCTGTTCGTTTTTGCCGGTGCTGGCGATTTTCAGCTCGCCGTCGGACTGTAACAGTTTCAGGGCATAGGCCGCCTGCCGCACGCCTTCCTCTTCCGCTATCGCCAGTATTTTGTGTTGCAGGCTGGTTTCTCCCAGATAGTAGAGGCTCTGCCCGGTCATCGCCGAGTACTGGATACGCTCCTCTTCCGGCATCAGGTTCAGCACCGCCTCCATCAGGCTGCTCTTGCCTGCCGCGCTGCTGCTCTGGATTAACACGGCCAGCGGTTTATCCAGTTTGCGCGAGACTGCCGCCAGATACCCGGTCAGCAGATTGGTCGATTCGCCGACCACGCCACAGGCGGCCATGTCGTTGATAATCTGTTCTGTCAGGTTTGGCGATGTCAGCAACGCCAGCGCGGCGGCTTCATCTTCTGCGCTGACCGTGACTGCGGTTGTCCCTGAGGCTTCGGCGTCGGCCTGCTGTTGCGCGTCCTGTTGCTGCTCCAGCATCAGCAAGACCCGCCCGGCTTCGCGTTTGATGACCGACAGCTCGCATTCCAGCTCTTGCGCCGCCGTGCTGATGTAGTTCTGACGATGCCGCGCGTGATACATGTCCAGTGTATCCACATGGAACAGGCCGGACGTTTCATCCCGCACCTGCACATTGACTTTCATCACATCGGGCACCGGCGATTTTTTCATCCCCCGTATCCGCCAGACCCGGGGCCCGCTTTTCATCAGCAGTTCACCGCAGGCCGTGCGCTCACAAGGCACGGGGGCAACAGTCAGCTCTGGTGGGGCGGCTAAGGCAGCCGGTTTAGCCACATCTGCATTGTGAGGCTTTTCCGTCATATCTGACGAGACGGGCCGCTCATGACTGAACACCGCACCTGGTGCCGTTCCCTGTCCCAACCAGACCGCCTGTTGCAGGGCCAGCCCCAGCGCATGTTCGGCGTTGCCACTTTTGACGGCATAGTCATTGACATCCATGCCCGGCGGGAACTGCACCCGCCACGCCTCAATGCCGGATTCCAGTAAGTCAGCCGCCACACTGGCCGCGCCACGGTCTCCGGCCTCGTCCCGGTCAAAGGCAATCAGCACCCGTTTCACGCCGTGATACTGCAAGGCTTCGAGGTGCTCACGGTTAAAACCGTTCACCCCGAACGCGGCGATCACGTTACGGAACCCGGCACACCAGAAGGTCATGGCATCGATCAGCGCTTCGCACAGGATAATTTCCGCAGCGGCTTTCATCGCTGCCTCATTCCAGACCCCGGCCAGGGGTGAGGACAGGTACAGATGCTTTGGGCTGTCTTTCAGGACTTTGTAATCCGGCTGGGTTCGGCGGCCATACAGTTGCAGCACCCGCCCGCGGCTGGCCACACTGGCCGATTCGGCCCAGCCGATTATCGGCACCACGACGCAGCCCCGGAAGTGGTCCTGCCGGGTGGTCGTACGCAACACGCCCAGCCCCGATAGCTTGCCGCGCAACTGCTGACCTTCCTGACTGTCTTTGGACGGCAACAATCCCGCCGAACCACTGATACCGTGATGACCCGCATACCCCAGCTTAAAGTGGCTGACCAGTTCAGGATGATGCAGCCCGCGTTTTTCCAGCCAGGCTTTGGCTTCCGGTGACGCCAGTAAGTTCTGATGATAAAAATCAATTACCTGATGCAACAGCGCCTGCCCGTCATCGTCCAGGTCGGCCAGTTTCGGGCGCGGCAGGGGGGCAGACTGTGATCCCGGCGGGGCGGCTAACGAAGAAGCGGCCACAACCGTATTGTCCATGTCCGGCAGCCCGGCCAGCTCCCGCAGCCGGCGGATAGCGATTTTCAGCGTCACGCCTTCCGTTTGTATCACCCAGTCCAGCACCGACCCCGCCGCGCCACAGCCAAAGCAGTGATACAGGTTCTTGGCAGGCGATATCACCATTGAGGGCGTTTTCTCGTGATGGAACGGACAGCGCAGCACATAATCCTCACCGCGTTTTTTCATCGCACGGCCTTGCTTACGCACCAGCCCCAGCAACGAGACGGTTTGCTTTAAGCGGGCTAAATCGGTATCGGGAATGCGGGTCATAAGTCTTTCCTTTTGAACCTTGTCAATAGACATGTTTGCGATATATAATAATCGCATAAAAGAGATTTTACAACAGCCAGCTAAAAAGGAAGGGGTACAATGGCGGACATTTGTGTTTTGCAAACAGGTATTGATATGTCCGTATTTTCTGAACGGCTTAAGATGCTCAGAGAAGCTCGGGGATTAACCCAATCACGGCTTGCCGAGATGATTGAGGTACTGCCCAGAGTGTATAACCGCTGGGAGCGGGGACACATCGTCCCTCAACTGGAGTCCTTGATTAAGCTAGCTGATGTTTTACAGGTTTCTCTTGATGAACTGGTTGGCCGCCGCGAGACCAGCAAAGATGTGAAGATACGTAACCACATATTGCATGAACTCTGGCAACAGGCTGATTCGTTATCCGATGAGGAGCAGAAGGCGTTGATTATGGTGATTGACAGTTTTGTTACCAAGTCAATGATGGAAAAAGTTGTTATGAAGAGCGCCAAGCGCTGAGATGACGCGGCTACCATGAGTTCGGACCTCATGATGGCCGCTGACCACACAACCAACTATGTAGGAGTTGATTTATGGCTGAACGCGATTGTAATGCAAACTCAGACAGTTCGAAAGTCCAGCGCCGCTATAAGGTCGGCTATATCAGCCGATGTCACGCCGATCGCCACACTGGCATGACTCGCTATTACAGCCAGCATCCCAGTTTGCACCTCAAGGGCAACTGGCTGCAAGAAGCAGGCTTTGCCACCGGACAGGCGGTGCAGGTGAGAGTTGAACGGGGACAATTGATTATTCAAGTTGTTACGGAGGATTGAGTTTGCAGCTGGAAAGTTAAAAAAGATCGAAATTAGCGCAGTGAGCAAGCTTTCTGCGCTAATTTGGTCATTGAGATCACATAATTAATTTTCTAAATGACCTCACTTTCCTCATAAGTTAATTCTATGTTAATGGAAGATAATATTTCGTTTACTCTCTCCATAAAATCAATACATTCCTGAGGAATCTTGTACTGGAAAAACACTTTAAACGTTATATTCCTACCCTGAGCATCTGGGAGTTTTTCGTATATTTCTCCGCTTTCAACAAATGCAATATATCTATTAATTTTTTCTTGCAATTTAAAGAGGTGTTCATTAATACAAGATGACCATTGCAAATGATCAGTTATAACCAAGATTACCTGCTGGGAAACTATATCCTCTTGGGTCATTGTAATTAAATCAATTTTATTTATATCTTCTACAGACATATAGCCTCCTTAATCATCCTTTGCTTTTGGCCTTACTATTTCAACTTCTGTCGGTGGTATCTTAGTTCCACTTTCAAATCCCGGCCTACCTTTCCCAACAACTGTACCTCCGCTCTCTTTCAGTTCTGGAAAACCTGTCTTTTGATTCTTTGTTAATGGTGCAGTTTGAGAACTTTTACATTCTATGCACTTGATAGATCCATCTCTATCTTTAGCCATAATATCAACCCTAACTTTGGTCCCTTTATTTGTCTCTATGGTAACTTCCCTAACCGGGGTTTTTAATTTAGGGTCTTGTTTTAACTTATCATAAACAGATTGTTCGAATTCCTTACCTTTCTCATAATTCTGCCATATTTGTGAATCAGAGTTAGGTGATTGAACTTTTGTTTTCACGCCATTTTCAAACGTATAGTACCCACCGTTGTTACTATAAATCGTGTTTCCTGAGGCATCTGCTTTTCCTGTATTGCCATAAACACTACCTTTTGGCCCGATAACTGAATTCCCTTTTGGAGTATAACCAGTAGGTAATGTTGCGCCTTTTCCGACTATATTTATAGAAGTTCTATT
>NZ_JBHFKW010000077.1:0-6693 GCF_042879395.1 Photorhabdus sp. RM322S | reverse complement strand
TTCAGTGCCGGGCGGCCGGCATTTACCGCCGGCACTCAGAAGGTGGGCAGGCAGTCCGTGCGCAGGGACGCGCGCGGTCTGCCTTTCACTGCACCCACACACTCACAGGGAACCGGCTAACCTTCGAACTGTCCAACCGCACTGAGGTTTCAGTCCGACTTCGGGCTGTCCGGCTTAGCGCTATCCGTCTGTTTGTCATCTGGCGGCATTTTCTGCTTTGACCTCCGTTCTGCCGGGTGCGTCTGTTCGTGTACTTCCTTTAAGTGACCGATAGCCACGCGCGTATAGATTTGGGTGGTTTCCAGCTTCTCATGCCCCAGTATGGCCTGGATGTGTCGGGTGTCTGCGCCGTTCTCTAACATCTGGGTCGCCATGGAGTGCCGGAACAGGTGACAGGCTCCCGGTTTAGTCAGCTGCGCCTGTTTACGGATGCTGTCAGCGGCTATCTGGGTTAACGTGCCTCTGGCCAGCCCCCGGCCTTTCCTGGTGATAAACAGGTGACCGCTGTCTCCCCGGCGGGTTAACTGAGGCCGGATACTGAGCCAGCGGGTTAACCAGTGCAGCGCCTGTTCGCCGATGGGCACCACCCGGTCTTTACCGCCTTTACCCTGTCTGACCAGCACTACCCCGCGCCCGAAGTCCACCTCGCTTAACAGCAGGTTCGCTATTTCCATGCGCCGGATACCGGTACTCCACAGCACTTCAAGGATAGCCCGGTTTCTCAGGCCCGTGAGTGTGTCGATATTGGCGGCGGCTAATACCGTGTGGGTTTCGTCTTCATTGAGCACTTGAGCAGGCAGCCGTTTTTCTTCTCTTGGCAACACCATGTTATCCGCCGGGTTATACAGGATATGGTGATGCAGCAGCAGCCAGCGGAACCACAGACGCAGGGCACTCAGGCGGTCTAACTGACTGCCCGGGGTGTAGGGCTGGCCGTCCGCTTTACGCTGACTTCTCAGCCAGCGCTGGTAACTTTCCAGCAACGGCAGGCTGACCTGCGGTGCGGTCATTACCCCGCGCGCTTCGCACCAGCTGATGAACGGCAACAGCCGCTCTTCATAAGATCCCTGTGTCCGTTCGCTTAACCCCTGTCCCCGCACGGCTTCCAGCCAGGCGGCCAGATGCTGGCGTAAGGTGGCGAAGCGGGCCGGTATCGCGTCGGGGTGACTGTGGATCTCCGTCACCGAGGAGCGTTTTTTTCTGGCCGGTAAGGCCAGTGTTTCCGCCGGGCTGGTCGGGACAGATTGCTGTTGCTGCAACCAGTCGAACCACTGGCGTAAGGCCCGCAGGCGTCGGCGCTGACTTTCCTGCGGGTAGGGCTGGCCGTTGGCTTTGCGGTACCGGGCCAGATAATGCTGCCAGTTTTCCAGTAACGGCCCGGTGACCTGTGAAGCTGACAGGATGCCCTGTTCCTCACACCAGTTAACGAACGGTGACAGCCGTTCATGACTGGCAGCCTGACTCTTTTGACTCAGGCCCTGCAACAGCAGGTTATCCAGATACGCCTCAAGATGCTGGCGCAGAGTGAGCTGGATAGGTTCGGATTGACGTTTAACGGGTGATGACATGGTGTGATTTCCTGTAGGGAACAGCGGTTAATGGTTATCGGTGTGTGATACGTCACTCCGGTACGATGGCTTGATTTTTAAGTGCCCGGAACAGTCCTTTTCTGTCTGCCTCAACTTGCGGACCGTTCCGCCCGGTATTGTGGCGGCCTGGCGTCCCTTTCCCGGCCGCCAACTTGGGCCCAACTTGACCCCAACTTGAGGGCAACTTGCGGTTCAGTCAGTCCAACTTGCGTCGGTCGTATTCAGGGTTTTCTTATTCTGGTTTTTGGGTTCGATGATGAGCTGGCAGTACGGTACGATGGCTTTTTCTTATTATTGCCGGAACAGTGTTTTTCAGCCTGCCCCAACTTGCGAGCCGTTCCGCCCGGTATTGCTGCGGCTTGAAGCCGGTTTCCCAGTATCCAACTTGGGTCCAACTTGACCCCAACTTGACCCCAACTTGGGGGCAACTTGCGGTTTGTTCAGCCCAACTTACGTGAGTCATATTCAGGGCTTTACCGGTTTTTCCGGTTCTGTCAGGTCAATCAGGCCGCACAGATGAGCATCCTCAGCACTGTCCCCGTTCCAGAGCAGTTCATACTGCAACAGATGGCCGCGACTGCCGCCGTGGACTAACAGGTATTCCATGTCGGCCAGTCGCTGACAATGGACTTTTAACTGGTTGTCGCTCCACTGGGTATAACTGCGGATATCCCGGCGGGTAAAGCGGACAGCGTTCACCGGGCGTTGCTGCGCTGTCGCCGTCTCTTTCACCATCGCCTGTATCAGCAGCAACAGTTTCCTTGTCTGTGGCGACATTTCATCCAGCGTGCGGCCTAATATCTCGTGGGCCAGCCGGTTGGCTAAGCTAATATCGTCTTTGGTCACCTCGATATAGTCCAGCCGTTTTCCCCGGTGCTCGACGGTTTTCACTGCCCGCTGATACTGATGCAGCAGGGCGATACTTTGTATCAGGGTGAGATATTTCATGTGGTCGCGTCGGGTGCGGGTTTTATCGCTCATGAACGTTAATTGACTGGCGAACGGATTCACCACATTCAGCGGGCGTAACAGCCGCTGGGCGTTCTGATGCAGGTCAGTGATATAGGTCTTTTCATTCTCCGCCAGTAAGCCTTTGAGGGTCTGCTTATGGCGCTGCAACGCGTGGATAGCTTCGGTCTGTTCCCGCGATTCGTTCACGGTCAGCACCAGACAGCGGTTTAACAGCTCTTCATCGACATCTATCGCCGTGGTGGTGAGCATCAGCATCACCGGCCCTTTCACCGTGTACTGTTTGGTCACCAGATTCCCGCTGGCGTCATCTTTACCGGTACTGGCAATGGTCAGTTCGCCGTCGCTTTGCAACAGCTTAAGCGCATAGGCGGCCTGCCGTACCCCTTCTTCTTCGGCTATCGCCAGTATCTTGTGCTGGAGATTGGTTTCCCCCAGATAGAACAGACTCTGGCCGGTCATGGCGCTGTATTGCAGCCGTTCTTCTTCCGGTATCAGATTGAGTACCGCATCCATCAGTGAACTTTTCCCGGCGGCGCTACTGCTCTGTATCAGCACGGCCAGCGGACGTTCCAGCTTGCGACTGACGGCAGCTAAGTAACCGGCCAGCAGGTTGGTGCTTTCCCCCACGACGCCACAGGCGGCTAAGTCAGCGGTGATGCGTTCGCTCAGTTTCGGGTCTTGCAGCAGCGCCAGCGCCGCTGTCCGCTGGGCTTCGCTCAGTTCGGGAACCGGTTGGGTTTCGGTTTGTTCACCGACACCGGCCTGTTGACACTGTTCCAGTACCAGCAACACCTGCCCCAGCGCCCGGCGCAAGTCACCTTCGGCCAGCCCCAGTTCGGTGGCGGCCAGCCGCGCATACCCGCCCCGGCTGCGGGCGCTCATCATGTCCACGCTGTCTGCGAACATCACGCCGCTGTCGGTATCAACGACCTGGACATTCACTTTCATCACGGCCGCCCCGGTTTTCACCTGTAACAGGCCCCGGATACCCCACTGTTGTGTGCCGAGGGTGAGGGATATCTCACCATTAGCGCCGGTTTCCCAGACCACATTCGGCATCGATGGCAACGCGGCTATACCGGCGGCTAATGTGCTGACCGTTTCCGGCACCGGAACCGGCTGATGTTCAGCCAGTGCGGCCCGCTCTGTTGCGGTGGTTGTCTGTATCTCTGCCGCCGCCTGCATGGGGACGGCACTGTCGAGCAACAACCCGAAGGCCCGTTCCGGTTCTGCCACCTGACACAGATAGCCGTTGGCATCCATGCCCTCGGGGAACACCACACGGAAGACGGTAATGCTGAGGGCGGTCAGTTCTGCCGCCAGTTTCACTGCGGCCTCATTCCCGGCGTTGTCATTATCGAAGGCAATCAGCACTTGTTTAACCTGATGCTGTTTCAGTGCCTGCCAGTGGTCGGGAGTAAAACCGTTCACCCCGTAGGCGGCGGTGACATTACGGTAACCGGCTACCCAGAACGACATCGCATCGATTAACGATTCACACAGGATAAGCGAGGCTGACGCCCTCATTGCCGGTTCATTCCAGACGCCGCCATGTGCGCCGGGCAGATACAGATGTTTCAGGGTATTTTTGCGCAGGTCATCACCGATTTTACGCCCGTAGATTTCGCGTATCTGGCCGTGCATATCGATAACCGGTATCACCAGTGAACCTCGGAAGTGTTCATGCCCGTTGTCCCGCAGGATACCCGCCGCCATTAACCGGGTACGGATAGCCGATCCGGCTTTGTATTTACTGGCGGGCAGCCGGTAACCCAGGGTGCGGTTAGCCAGGCCCGGTTTAAAACAGGCAACTAATTCCGGGTGATTTAACCGGCGTTTTTCCAGATAAGCCAGCGCTTCGGGGGCGTTCAGCAACGTGTGGTGATAGAACTCCACCACCCGGTTGAGCAGCGCCTGCCGTCCGGCCTCGTCTTCGGCCAATACGGCGGGTTCATCCGGCTGGACCAGCGGGGCCATTGCGGGGTTATTGCCCAGTTCCCCACGCAGGCGTTCCACGGCATGGCGCAGACTTAAACTTTCGGTTTTCATGACCCAGTCGAGCACGGAGCCGCCTGAGTTGCAGCCGAAGCAGTGATAGAGGTTCTTTTCAGGGCTGAGCACCATTGACGGGGTTTTCTCCTGATGGAACGGGCATAGCAGCACGTAATCTTTGCCGCGTTTAAAGAGCTGCCGCCCCTGCTGTTCCACCACGGCGACTAAGGAGACGGCGGCTTTCAGGTGCTGTAATTCGGTTTCGGGAATGCGGGCCATAAGTTTGTTCCTTTAAAACCTTGTCAAGACCATGTATGTGTTTTATTATGGCACATATATATGTACTATCGTCAAGTGGATATTAATCAAGGGGGTAAAATCATGAGTCACTCGGTTTACTGGTGCTTATCTATGCCCTTATCTGAACGACTCATTGCTTTACGTAAGCAACGCAGCCTATCTCAGCAGGCGATGGCTGATGCTATTGGGATTCATGCTAATAGCTGGAAGAAGTACGAGACAGGGCAGGCTCAGCCTTCCCTTGATGTATTGAAGAAGATCGCGACTTCGCTGAATGTCAGCACGGACTTTTTGTTATTTGATGAACATGAACGTGTACCGGTTGATGAACTTTCCTTGCAGTTTGAAGCCATCAGCCAGCTTCCTGATGATGAACAGAGTATTGTTCGTGAAGTGCTGGAGAGTTTAATAATCAAGTATCAGTCGCGACGTTGGGATTCAGCCAGACAGGCAGCGAAAAAGAAAGAAGAGTAACGAATAAAGCTAACGCGGGTTGCCAGTGCGCTAACACTGACAACCCGCTCACCACAACTAACTACGAGAGAGTTAACTATGGCTAAGACGCATTCTAAAGCAGAAACGGTTGTAAATAAAGCTGAGAAAACAGAACGTTATTACACGGTGGGTTATGTGCCGAATGGGAACCGGGTCAACAAGACCACCCCGGCGATACACCTTAAGGGGCAGTGGCTTAGACAGGCGGGGTTTAATACCGGGGGCCAGATTACGGTGAAGGTGATGGACGGTTGTCTGGTGCTCATTCCTGACAGTGACACCACGCAACACTATCAGCAACAATACCAGCGCCAGCAGAGCCAGCTTAATGAGATTAAGCTGCGGATGCGTGAGATGCTGGCTGAGTACAACGCGGGCTAAGGGAGGGGATAAAATGAACGTGGTGATTGAACATTTACAGGACATTCAGTTAACCCATATTGAAGCACTGGCCTTGGCTCAACTGGTTAAGCGTCTGAACTGGGTGGAGATACGCGCCTGTGCCGTGAATGACGAGGAAGCGTATCAGATTAAGGATGCGATCGCTAAGCTCCAGTCGGCGCTGGCTTACCGTGGGTATGCGCCCCGGTAGATCATAGAAAGGCCGGAAGATCTTGGGTGATCTTCCGGTTTTTTTAATTAACTAGCATTATATATATCGTGTAGATTACTATTTTTATTCAAGTTAATTATACTTTCCTTTTTATAAGTTAATATTAATTCACCTTTATTTTCATCATTTTCTATTGCACGTACACCATCAATAACACAAAGAATACCGAATAATGTATTATCAGCCACTATTCTTATTATTTTATTGATTAGTTCTTTCTCTTTCTCTGATTTTTCATGATAAAAATCAGACAGTTCAACCAATTCTCTTTGTGGTTTTCTGCCAGGAGGAGATTCAAGTATTGAGATAGTATCTTCGATAGCAGCATCTCTTACTACAAGTTTTAATATATCTACAAATAGTTGAGAATTCATCTTTTTACCTTATTTTAGTGAAGGCTTTTGAATACATTTCTTTATTCAATTTGAGCAAATCTTTTATTGCAGAAGGAGGGGCATTAGTATAGTTGCGCAAATCCCTAACATCTTTTGTCAATAAATCTCTAGCCGATCCCGTATACGGTCCTTTCATTGTAGGAATGAGTTTGTGTTCTCCTCTAGGAAGAGCTATTGATGGAGCTGTTTTAGGATCATAACCAGTAATGATCTGCCCCGCCGGATGTTTTTGAGCCGCATGATGGATATCTAATTTATCACCTACTTTAGAACGTCTCTGTAAATCATCAAATGTACTCACTTCATATTTTTGTGTTGGACAAGCTGCTAGCCCCAG
>NZ_JBHFKW010000076.1:0-6706 GCF_042879395.1 Photorhabdus sp. RM322S | reverse complement strand
GATCATACTGTTTTCTTAGGATTTTTTTCTTTAATAACAGCCTGTTAAAGAGCCACGCCTCCCCACTTCACTCACCCCCGCGAACCCAAAACCCCGATGTGCACTTTGCCGATTGTAGCTCACTTTTCCCCCAATGTCATAATCGGGTTTCGGCCCGCTTTTCCTGCCGGAACCGGGTTTTATCGGGAACCCGCGACGGCGGGGCAGCTTGCCTGCGCCGCTGACGCGGGTTGGCCGGGTGCGGGCTGGCGAGGCCCGCAGGTGAAGCCGTTAAGCGGGGAGCCCCCGCCCGCGGGGGCGGACGGGGCGGAGATGGCGAGCACGGCAACGAGCAAGGAGCCTGCGACTGCGAGCCGGGCGCAGCCAGTGCAGCGGGGTTGGGGCGGGGGCCATAAACTGCGCCAGCTTGCTGGCCTGCCTTCAGGGCTGTTGACCTTGACGGACTGACCGACAATGGTTTCAGGCGGATTTGGGCACCGGAGCCGCCACGGACGGCGGCGATTGCGGCGGCAGGTTTTGGCACTGACGCTGACAGCGGAAGGCGCCAGCCTTGCGCGCCGCTGGGGCTAAGCGGCTGAACCCGGCGGCCAGCCGCACGCTGTTGTTGAGGTGACCGCGCAGCGCCCTTGGGTGGGCGGCGCCGACATAATGTTTCGTTAAGCGTGGCGGGCCGTGCAGGCCCATTGCGCTTAATGCCACATTATGTTGAATGGCGGCTGACCGGCAACGGTTGTGACAGAGAACACCGGAGCTTAGGGCCGGGCGGCCGGCATTTACCGCCGGCACTCAGAAGGTAGGGGGCAGTCCGTGCGCAGGGACGCGCGCGGTCTGCCTTTCACTGCACCCCACACGCTCACAGGGAACCGGCTAACCTTAAAGACTGTCCGGCAACTGCGGGCGTTCAGGTCGGCTTCGGGCTGTCCGGCTTAGCGCTCTCCGTCTGCCTGTTGTCTGGCGGCGTTTTCTGCTTTTTCGGTTTCCGCTCTGCCGGGTGCGTCTGCTCATGGACTTCTTTTAAGTGACCGATAGCCACCCGCGTATAGATTTGTGTCGTCTCCAGCTTTTTATGCCCCAGTATGGCCTGGATATGCCGGGTATCAGCGCCGTTCTCCAGCATCTGCGTGGCCATTGAGTGCCGGAACACGTGACATGACCCGGCTTTGTCGAGTTTGGCTTCCTCACGGATGGTGTGCCCTGCCATCTGCGTTAAGGTGTTGCGTGATAATGGGTTACCTCTGACTGTGATAAACACATATCCGCTGTCATATCGGTAAGCCAGTTGCGGGCGCACGTCAGCCAGATACCGTTCCAGCCACGCCAGCGCCCGTTCCCCTATCGGCACCACCCGGTCGTGTCCGTTCTTTCCCTGTCGCACAACGACCACTCCGCGATGGCGGTCTATGTCGCCGAGTCTCAGATTAATCAGTTCTGTGCGCCGGATACCCGTACTCCAGAGCGCTTCCAGCACGGCGCGGTTACGCAGACCCAGCGGCGTCTGGGTGTCGAGACTGTTCAGTACCTGCTCCGTCTCGACGTCACTCAGTACCTGCGCGGGCAGCCGCTGCTCTTCTTTCGGCAGTATCAGCATGTCAGCCGGGTTATACAGGATATGGTGGCGTTGCAATAACCAGCGGAACCAACCCCGCAGGCAACGAAGTCGCTGTAATTGGCTGTTGTTGCCGTAATGCTGTCCGTCTGCCTTGCGGTAACGGCGCAGATACCGCTGCCAGCTCTCCAGCAACGGCAGAGAGACCTGCGGCGCATGGTAGACCGCCCGCATCTCGCACCAGTCCACGAACGGCGTTAACCATTCCCGGTAGGTTTCCGGTGTCCGGGTGCTGTGCCCGCTGGCGGTCTGGATTTCCAGATATGCCTCAAGCTGCTGGCGTAAGGTTGCAAGGGTAAAAGTCGGTTGTGTTTCCATCGTCTGCCTCTTATGGGAGTTCTGTCGGTATGCTACGGTTTTTTATTCTGTCCTGTCGGAACAGTGATTTTTCGCTGAACCTGACCGTTTTGTTGTGAAGCCTTGTTGTGCCTGCCTTTGTGCTGATACGGTTAACCCGACCTCTCGCCGACCTGATACCGACCGGAAGGCGACCATTTAACGCCTTACCCCGACCGGACGATTTCATACTGCCCCATTCAGGGCACTATCAGCCCGCTCAGGTGTGCAGCTTCGCTGTCTTCCCCGTCGAACAACAGTTCGTAGATGAACGTCAGCCCGCGCCGGTGCAGCAGCAGGTACTCCATTTCAACCAGCCGCGAGAGATGGATTTTCAGCTGGGTATCGCCCCACTGCACCGCATCCCGCAGCATTTTGCGGGTAAACAACATGTCATGGCGCGGCTGCCCGCTTTCCCTGACCCAGCCTTGTATCAGCAGCAACAGCCTGCGCGTCTGCGGTGGCATCTCGTCGAGCGTCCGGCCTAAGATGTCATGCGCGAGGCGGTTGGCAAGCTGGATATCGTCTTTGGTGACTTCGATGTATTCAATGGCCTTGCCACGGTGCTCGGTGGTTTTGACTGCCCGCTGATGTTGATGAAGCAGGGCGATACTCTGGATGAGCGTCAGGTATTTCATGTGGTCGCGGCGCGTGCGGGTCTTGTCGGACATGAACGTCAGTTGTGAGGCGTAAGGATTGACCACATTCAGGGGCTTTAGCAGCCGCTGGGCGTTCTGGTGCAGGGCGGTGAGATAGTCGCGCTCGTTTTCAGCCAGCAGCCCTTCGAGGGTCTGTTGGTGGCGCTGCAACGCATGGATGGCTTCGGTTTGTTCCCGCGATTCGTTGATGGTCAGCACCAGACAGCGGTTCAGCAGCTCTTCGTCTACATCAATGGCGGTGGTGGTCAGCATCAGCATCACCGGGCCTTTGACCGTGTAGCTTTTGGTGACCAGATTGCCGGTCGCTTCGTCCTTGCCGGTGCTGGCAATGGTCAGCTCGCCGTCACTTTGCAGCAGCTTGAGCGCATAGGCGGCCTGCCGTACCCCTTCCTCTTCGGCGATTGCCAGTATCTTGTGTTGCAGGTTGGTTTCCCCCAGATAAAACAGGCTCTGCCCGGTCATGGCGCTGTACTGCACCCGTTCTTCCTGGGGTATCAGATTGAGGACCGCGTCCATTAAGGACGATTTGCCTGCTGCGCTGCTGCTCTGTATCAGCACGGCCAGCGGTTTGGCGAGCTTGCGGCTGACGGCGGCCAGATACCCGGCCAGCAGGTTGGTTGATTCGCCAACCACCCCGCAGGCGGCTAAATCCGTGGTGATACGCGCCGTCAGGTTCGGGTCTTGCAGCAACGCCAGTGCCGCGGCCCGCTCGGCGTCGTTCATCTCCAGCGTTTTCTGCTCAGTCCCCCTTTCCGCCCGTTGCTGCCACTGCTCGACTGCCAGTAACACCTGTCCCAGCGCGCGGCGAAGGTCCCCCTCAGCCAGTCCCAGCTCAGCCGCAGCCATCCGCGCATAGCCCTGACGGCTGCGTGCGCTCATCAGGTCAACGCCATCCAGGAACATCACGCCGCTTTGGGTATCAATGACCTGCGCATTGAGCTTCATGGCAACCGCGCCTGATTTAACGGACGCTAACCCCCGGATACACCAGCGCAGGCTGCCCAGCGAGACCTTAAGCTCCCCGTCTGCCCCTGTTTCCCAGATGATGCCGGGCGTCGGGTTCTGCACCGCCGTTACAGCAGCGGCTAAAGCCGGAGGCGGGGCGGCTTCTGCTGACACCTCCGCCGCCGTGCGTGCTGCTACGGCGGTGGATATTGGCGTCGCGCTTTCAAGCAGCAGGGCGAAGGCGGCTTCCGGCTCAGCCATCTGACACAGATAGTCGTTGGCATCCATTTCAGGGGGGAACATCACGCGCAGCGGTGTGATACCCCGCACAAGCAGCGCCTCCGCCAGTTTCACCGCGGCTTCATTGCCCGCGCTGTCATTGTCGAACGCGATAAGCACCTGTTTGATGCCATGCCGTTCGAACGCCTGCCAGTGGTCGGCCGTCACGCCATTGACCCCGTAAGCGGCGGTCACGTTCCGATACCCTGCGACCCAGAACGACATCGCATCAATCAGCGATTCACACACGATAAGGCTTTTCGCGGCCATCAGCGCCGTTTCATTCCAGACGCCGCCATGCACGCCCGGCAGATAAAGGTGCGATGGCGTACCTGCCCGCAGGTGGTCACCGATTTTACGTCCGTAGATTTCCTGTATTTGCCCTTGAGGATTGATAACCGGCACAACCAGCGAGCCGGTAAAGTGTTCATGACCTGATTCCCGCATCAGGCCAACTGCCCGCAGTCGCGCCCGGATTTCCGCGCCCGGTTTGAGCTTCTTTGACGGCAGCCGATACCCCAGCGTGCGGTTGGCAAAGCCCAGGCGGAAGTGAGCGACTAACTCCGGGTGATTGAGCCGCCGTTGTGTCAGGTACGCCTGCATCTCCGGCGCGTTCAGCAACGTATGGTGATAGAACTCCACCACCCGATGCAGCAGCGCCTGCCGGCCCGCTTCATCTTCGGCCAGCAACGCCGGTTCAGACGGCGCAACCAGCGGCTTGACCGCCGGATTTTCGCCCAGCAAGGCACGCAACCGCTCCGCCGCATGGCGCAGGCTTAAGCTTTCGGTTTTCATCACCCAGTCCAGCACCGAACCGCCTTCATTACAGCCGAAGCAGTGATAGAGGTTCTTTTCAGGACTCAACACCATTGACGGGGTTTTTTCCTGATGGAACGGGCACAGCAGCACGTAATCTTTGCCGCGTTTAATCAGCTTGCGTCCCTGTTGTTCCGCCACGGCCACTAAGGAGACGGCAGTTTTCAGGTGCTGTAATTCTGCTTCGGGTATCCGTGCCATATCGCTGTTCCTCCAAAAACCTGTCAAGATGAAAAGAGTAAAAATAACTCTGTTGCAGAGTACTCTAAAATAGAGTATTGTCAACTGCAAGATTAAAAACAGGGAGTATCCTCATGGCACCGTTAACTCACAGGCAGATACAGGCCATGAAGACGAAGGATGAAACATTCTTTAAAGAGTTAGGCGCGCGGATTGCGCTGGCTCGCAAGGAGCAACAACTTACCCAGCAGCAACTGGCGGAACAGTTGGGGATTGCTCAGCAGACAATGGCGCATTATGAAGGCGGGCGGCTAAAAGTTTCAGCGGCACTCCTGCCGTTACTGGCGCAGATACTGAACTTATCGCTGGATGAACTGCTTGGATTGCCCTCGGTCAGGCGTAATAGTAAACGGGGGCCCAGTTCCCGACTGGAACAACAGATTGAGATTATCAGTCAGTTGCCGAAAGCCAGACAGAAGTTTGTGTCGGAGATGCTGGATACGGTGATTGGTCATAACAGAGAGTAAAGAGAGATAGCGCGACTGAGACAGGTTGCACCCTGTCACAGCCGCTCACCACAGGCAACTAATAGGAGTAGTGACTATGGCTAAGGCGCATTCTAAGGCAGAAGTGGCAGTAAATAAAGCTGCAAGAACAGAACGTTATTACACGGTGGGTTATGTGCCGAACGGTAACCGGGTAAACAAGGCCACACCGGCGATACATCTGAAGGGGCAGTGGCTGAGACAGGCGGGGTTTAATACCGGGGGTCAGATTACGGTGAAGGTGATGGATGGTTGTCTGGTGCTGATTCCTGACAGTGAGGCCACGCAACAACAGCATCAGCAATACCAGCGACAACAGGCCCAACTGCGGGAGATTAAGCAGCAGATGCGGGCGTTGATAACCGGTTTTGTGGGTTAAGGGGAGAGCATGAGATGACGATAGCGATTGAACATTTACAGGACATTCAGTTAACTCACATTGAAGCGCTGGCCTTAGCCCAACTGGTTAAGCGGCTGTGCTGGGCGGAGATACGGGCCTGTGCGGTGAATGACGAGGAAGCGTATCAGATTAAGGATGCGATTGCTAAGCTCCAGTCGGCGCTGGCTTACCGTGGGTATGCGCCACGGTAGATCATAAGAAGGCCGGAAGATCTCGAAAGATCTTTCCGGCTTTGAGTTGTATTAGACTTTTCTTATTTTTTGGTAAAAATAAGCAACATCAATTAAGGTTGATATCACCCCATTTTCATCAGGCCAATCCATAATAAATCTTGGATATGATGGCTTGTAAACTTGGGGATTCATAACCCTTATCATTTCCTCTAACTCTTTTTTTACTTGAGTTAATGCACTAATAGATAATGGTGCATTCTTTCCACTTTGATGTAGTTCAATTGTATCCTGAACTAATTGAAGAGCATCAATCAAAAATGTTTTGCCAGAAGTTTTCATTTCATTAGAGATCCATATTTCCACGGCTCAAGTACAAATATTTGCTCTGCACCGCCAGTATATTGAGGGCCGAAATCATATTGTGGTGCTGCTTTACCTTTTATGATTGTCGTTCCCGGTTTTATTTGAAACTGTTGAATCCCTGTCATTCCATTCCAATCAGGCGGTAATGCCAACCCACTTCTATTTGTTTGTGGAGTGAACGTTTCAAATACATACTGCCCTTCAGGTCTGGCTCTTTTTCCAAAATCATGGAAGCGTGCACCATAAAGGCTATCACCTGCTTTATGTACAGACATTCCTGAAAGTTCAAATGAGTCAATGATCTGCTTTCTTTGACTTCTGCCGACTCCCATAAATTGCAAATATTCAGATGCATCTCTAACTCCTTGATATGGGTGCGGAGGTTCTCCTTTATTCCCCGGACA
>NZ_JBHFKW010000075.1:0-7320 GCF_042879395.1 Photorhabdus sp. RM322S | reverse complement strand
ATAAGGCGAAAAGTGCGGTACCGAGTAGCCGGAAAGTGAACGGGAAGGCATTGACTGGGGATATCAGTTTGAGTGCGGGGGATGTGGGGGCATGCCGGGCGTATAGTGGCAGCATTTCGATTGGCGGTGAGGGTACATGGACAACAGACGAGTTCATCGTATGGCTTAAGCAAAACGGGGCCTTTGATGTTCCATACTGGATGTGTAAAGGCTCATGGTCATATGCCTCCAATCGTATAATTAACGATACAGGCTGCGGTAATATCTGTCTTGCGGGGGCCGTTATCGAAGTCATGGGCGTAGAATCTGCAATGACTATCCGTGTTACAACACCGACAACAACAAATGGTAACGGCATCCCGAATTCACAATTTACTTATATTAATCACGGTAAAGATTACCGACCCGGTTGGCGTAGGGACTATACAAAAGATGAAGTAGATAGTTTGATTGTCCCTGTCGGCTCACCCATCCCGTGGCCGCAACCCAATCCCCCATCAGGTTACCTTGCGTGCAACGGCCAGGCATTTAATAAATCCACATATCCACAATTAGCGGTGGCATACCCATCAGGAAGATTACCTGATTTGCGCGGTGAGTTTATCCGAGGTTGGGATGATGGGCGTGGTGTGGACAGGGGGCGTGTGATTTTGTCGTGGCAGGGGGGGGCACTCGAAAAGCATGGGCATGGCTATCGCGACAGATATTATATCGAAAATATGAACAGTCTCTACGGTGCTAACAAGAAAGAAACAACTCCTGCTGGGTATAACGGCAACGTCGGATCTGCGGGTACAGACAGCGATAATAATGGTTTTTTATATATCGACAGCACAACATCGCCGACTGGCGGCAATGAAACCCGTCCCCGCAACATCGCCTTTAATTACATAGTGAGAGCAGCATAATGACAGAACAAAAGTACTCTTTAGAACCAGAAATGGCAGTATTGGGTAAAGATGGTTTAGCCGAGAAAGCCGGTTGGATAAATGTTTACCATACTAATCAGATGACAAGGGAATTTACAGGTGCTGATATTGAATACTTAATGTTGGGTGTCAGTGTATCAGCAGGCGCTTATCCCGATGCGCCAGAGCTGCCGAAGTCTGATGATTTGGCCGTTTGTCGCAGTGACGACGGTCAGTGTTGGGAAATTGTCCCTGATTATCGAGGGAAGACCACTTACAACACGCAAACTAGCTTGCCGCAAGAAATCACTGAACTGGGTGAGTTACCGGAAACGCTTACATTCAAACAACCCGCAACTCATTTTGACCAGTGGACCGGTAAAGAGTGGGTCACTGACAAAGACGCTCTGAAAGTGAGTCGGATTAAGCAGGCAGAACAGCAACGTGCTACACTTTGCCAACAAGCTAATGAGGCCGCTATTTTATTACAATATGCTGTCGATACTGAACTGGCCTCAGAAGAGGAAAAAGCGCAGCTACTGAACTGGAAAAAGTATCTGGTATTGCTGAACCGTGTTGATACTTCACTAGCGCCTGATATTGAATGGCCTAAGATGCCAGAATGATGATAAGGGCTGCTTATGCAGCCCGATGACAATGATAAAACATCCTATTTAGTCTGTCTCCTCTGAGATTATTCCCACCTATTGTGCTATATGCTGCCATTTCGTCATCCACCGAGGAAGATCATTTTAACTTCACAGGTTCAGTATTCTGTCGATTGGTTATAGATTACACCATCTGAGTTTGTATTCTCAATCAAACCGGATTTTAAGATGTTTATCCCATTCTACAGTAGAAGTATAGACAGAACTTTTTATCGGTTAACCGTTCTATTTAATTTTAATACTAACAAGATGAATATGAGGATCAGCGAAATAGGTAGTAATTATCAGGGATAGCAGTTATAAACTCATTAGTTTCTTTCTTGTTTGTGTAAAACAGGGAATAATAGAATTAAGGTCCAACGGGCCATATGTCAGCCCAATAGGGGTATATAAGAATGACTATGCCGAGAGAAATAAGAAGAATTCCATTAAGCTATCTAATAAAGCCAGGATTCAATTTTTATCTAGCCAAATTCTTCCCTAGAGCTTATTATATACTTTTACGTTACATAATTTAGAATAAGCTGATATCTCGGTAAAGCAGAGTATTGTAAACAGGTAAGCTCTGAGAACCCTTTAGTAACTTAACTATCGATTACGCAAAACATGCTAAAATTACATGGTGTAGTAAACAAGAAGTTTATCGATTCATCTGTCCCAGATTTTCAGCAGTTGATCAAACAGCATATTGAGTCTGATAATATTCCTAAGAGGCTTTACTGAAAATAAATAGCCTGATGGTAGGTGCTGAATACACAACAGATCGAAATAAGAATTTTAGTAAGTAAGCTCATGAGACATAGCTTATTAACAGATAATAAAGGTAAGAGTAAGAAGGAATCATGAATATTATGATTACAAATTTCCATACAGGGAATGGTGGTGGTCATACCACATACATAATGAACATAGTTAAGTATTTTGATTATAACAAAGGGAAACTATTTGTTGCTTGCCCACCAGAAAGTAGATTGTACAAAGAACTTATCAGTTCTGGATTCAACAATGTTGTTCCACTTTATTTTTTCTGCAAACTCAATAAAGTTAAACAACTCGTAACAACCTGTAAAATCTTGTCACGTGTTGTAAAAGAACAAAAAATTGACGTTATTCATACTAATGGAACTTCTGATAATAAGATCGCTATCCTAGCAAAGGTTCTTTTTGGAGTGAAAAGTAAGATAATCTATACAAAACATAATCATTATCTTGTGTCCTGGTTATCCAGAATCAGGCTGAAAAAACTCAATGAAAAAATCATCTTCGTTAGTGATGCCACCAGAAATCAATGTTCCTCTTTTATTTCTGACAAACAGGCTATTACTATAAAAAATGGTATTAATACTGACAAATGGAAGGTTGAACGTATAATTACAGAAAAAGGAAAGATAACGCTTATTTCTTCTGCTGGGACAGCTGGGCATAAGGGTTGGTATTTGTTGATAAGATGCCTGGCAAAAAATAAAGTACTGTCTGATAAATTTCGTATAAAAATCATTGGACGTATTCCTTACCAAAAAGATATCGATAAGTTGGTCGGTGTTCCTTTCTCTCATGTTGATATTGAATTCACTGGTTATATCAATGATAACAAAAGGATCATTAATTACATGAAAAGTGCTTCTGTAGGATTTGTTTTATCTACTGATTGTGAAACTATCAGTTTTGCTTGCAGAGAAATGATGGCTTGTAGTCTGCCTGTTATTGTCAGTGATTTCGGGGGATTACCAGAAAACATTGATCATGGTGTTAATGGCTGGATCACAAAAGCAGGAAATGAAGCATCAGTACATGAAATTTTAAAACTAATTGCTGGTTTATCATCCCAAGAGTTAGAAAGGCTGTCTGAAAAGGCCAGAGAAAAAGCGATTAATGAGTTTGATGTGAGAAAAATGGTTTCAGAAACGATAAATATTTATAGTTTAGTTTATAAATCCTAAATCTTTAGATTTACGGAGCTTGGAATTTAAATTGTGTAATTACTTGTTTTTAATATATTCCTTCCGACAACGGAGACAGGCAAATTATGGACGAAAAGAAACTTAAGGCTCTCGCTGCCGAATTAGCTAAGGACCTCAAAATGGGATGGTATTTATGCCATTGGAGGAGATAACTCAACAGAGATGAGGGTATCAGGGAATGGCAGTAAAATTGAATTTTGGACGGACGGTGTTCAGCCAGTCAAAGTTTATATTTTTGAGTAATAAAAATGGAAATTTTTGTCAATAAAATTAATTTAGGCCATTTTCAAACATTCTCCGAGTCAGAAATTAGAGGGGATTTTTACTGTATTGAATTCGATGGCAGTTTTGATTAGATTTGTAATTATAAATTTAAAATCTAAAATGGCGATTGTGCCATGTTTTCATCTAATAAATACCATGTAATCGCAGTTGAGAAAGAGCGGGAAAATATATTAACCACGGTAACCATGAAAACGCAGATCCGGCAAACTGTTTAGTCCCAACATTTGATGGTGCAGGCTTTAAGATGCGTGGGATTTATGTGTCAAACTGATTACCAGTCTAGTTAACTTGCAGAGTTGCTATGACCCTGCAAGTTTTTTTATTTTTTCATTATTAATACATACTTCTTGTTCTTTAGCATAGGTACACTAAGTAATATTTTTTCTTTTGAAGAAATCTGTGGCTCTCCTTTATCTCTTATCTTAATAAATCGAGAGATAATAAATTTATTAAAAATATTTAATTTATCTTTTCGAGAATGAGAAGGCAACCAAGAGCCATTGAAATGATGTATTGAGAAGTTTATCATTCCCGATTCTGGGGTACAAAAATAGTTAGATGGATAGATAATCGAATTGTTATTTAAGCGGGTTTCTTTTGTTCCATCATAAGGTGGCAATAAATTAAATTGTTTTGAAAAATAACGAGTTATCTTTATTATATTGGTTTCTAAATCCAACCCATTAGGTGTCTCAAAATGTATATCATTATATTGTTTTAATAAACTACCGATAATGCTGTTTCTTCTTTCTGCACCCATGACTGCCGAGGTAATAGGATAGTATTCATCGCCTTTTTCATAGCAACTAAAAAAACTCAATCGCAAGAATTTGTCTATGTTTCTGGTAATTTCAACATCAGTGTCTAAATATACACCACCTTCATGATATAGTGCATATAGCCGTAAATAATCAGAAACAAAGGCCCATTTCTTGTTGAGAAACGCCTCTTCCATATAATTATTTCTAATTTTTTTTAAACTTTCATTGTTCCATTCAATCAGTTCATAATCAGGTAAGAATTTATTCCATGTATCTATACAATCTAAAACAAACTGTGGCTTAGGTTTATCACCAACCCATACATAGTGGATTTTCTTAGGTATCATTTGCTTTTACTATCTCAAAATGTGAATGTAGTCTCTATTGCTGTTAGTATACAGCTAGGTAATCCCACTATCAACTTCACCTAAACAATCCAATTATGGGTATTAACTTCACTTTTCTACAACCCCAACACTCTTCTTCCATTTCAGAGCTGATCTCTATTCATGAAAGCCTTAAATATTCGCCGAATATCTATGGTACCGATATTGGGTGGCGGGAACAACCAAAGTAAGAGTAGGGCCGTTTAGCTCTTATTGCTATTAATAGATTGTAGCACGCCGCGTAAATTGAAAAAACGTGTCATTCTAATTTACGTGGTGCGCTACACTCAAGCTATTCTGTAGAAATCAAGCTGGATTATATTGATGCGGGTTCGTTGCCAGATAATATTACGGAAGTCAGTAACGATATTTACCAGAAATTTTCAGCCAATCATGCTCCAGAAGGCAAATATCGTATCGCGGGTAAAGATGGATTACCTTCCTGGACGGATATTCCTTTGCCAACAAAGGACGAATTACGACAATAATTTGAATATGCAAAACAACAACTAATATCCGAAGTAAGTAAGAAAATATTTCCTTTGCAAGATGCGTTTGATTTAAACATTGCTACGGAAGCGGAAAAGTCTGATTTGCTGGCATTAAAAAATTACAGAGTGATGCTAAATCGGATAGATACCTCATTGGCACCGAAAATCAGCTGGCCGGAAGAACCAAAGTAAAAAAGGGCCATGTGGCCCTAATCCCACTATTTTGGTGATTGAGGCCACTCAACATCAGGCGCTTGTGAAGTATCTACACGAGTGAGCAGAACGCGATATTTCTTCCACTCAAGCAAAGCGGCTTTTTCTGAGTCTGTTGCGACTTCTAAGTCAACAGAGTCTTGTAGCAATGAGAGTGTTTCATTTGCTTGCTGTAACCGTGCTGCTTGTTGTTGTTTGGCTTCATTGATTTGATGAGATTTCAAGAGGTCCTTATCAACCACCCATTCTTTACCGTTCCATGTGTCGAAATCAGTCGGCGGTTTTTTGAAGGTCAGGGTGTCGGGTAATTCACCGATTTCAGTTATCTCTGTCGACGCTCGTGTTAGCGTGTCGTAAGCGATGTTTCCGCGATAGTCAGGAACAGTTTCCCAACTCTTACTATCGACACTACGACAAACGGCCACATCATGAGATTTTGGGAGCTCTGGCGCATCGGGATAAGCACCGGCTGATAGACTGACACCGAGCATCACATATTCAATGTCTGAAACTGTGAATTCTCGTGTGATTTGATTCGAGTGATAAACCTTTATCCAGCCGGCCTGAGTAGCCAAACCATCTTTACCCAATACGGCTGTTTCATGTTCTAAAGAGTATTTTTGTTCTGTCATTATGCTGCTCTCACTATGTAGTTAAATGCGATGTTGCGGGGGCGAGTTTCGTTTGCTGTACGTGCGACTCGGGATGCGTCAAATGTCACTGTCGGCGAATATCCATCACCCGATACGTGAAACGTTCGCCATGCCGGCGGATTTGATTCAACATAGAATACCCCAGCTGACGGTACTCCGCGTATCATTTCTGTGAACATCATACTACCCGTGATATTTTGCAATGCATCAGCTTGCCACGACCCACACACCCTACCCGGATCAACACCGCGCCCATCATCCCAGCCACGAATAAACTCACCCCGTAAATCGGGTAATACGCCACTAGGATAAGCTATGGCTAACTGGGGATATTGAGATTTATTAAATGCCTGGCCGTTGCACGCAAGGTAACCTGATGGGGGATTGGGTTGCGGCCACGGGATGGGTGAGCCGACAGGAATGCTATCGTTCTTTCTGCTAAAATTATTATTTATATAGCTATGTAAATCACCACCCCATATTGATCCCGTAGTGTTCCCATCGCCATAGTGTATTGCATCACCAATATAAATTGCCCCTTTCGTGAAAATATCGCCGTTTCGTGTATTGAAAAAAATTCGTGTCTTATTATCTATCGTTGCTTTTAGTCCTATACCGAACCACGATATAAGTTCAACGTTATTTCCATCAAAACTAGCCGCATCTTTTGTGCCTTCTTGCATACCTCCGCTTCCAGCAATAAATTGTGAGGCGTTTACTCTTCCGTCCGGTGACACTGTTAACGCCCGAACATTATTGATGTCTACTGCGTATCCAAGCGTATCCGAGCCACCACCACGAACAATACCTGTTTTGACTTCATTGCCATACCATGCGTAACGTGTAAACGAGACTTGTGTTCCACTACCCATTCCTCCCTGTGTCGAGGCGAGCATTACAGCATTTCGTTCATTCGGTATTGTTTCTACTTGCTTAAATCTAAAAGATGCTGGGTAATCTCCACCTGTTGCTGATACTGCATTCTTCGCCTTAT
>NZ_JBHFKW010000074.1:0-7607 GCF_042879395.1 Photorhabdus sp. RM322S | reverse complement strand
GCATTAGTGTATCAAGGGCAGACGCTCAGTTATACCGAATTGAACATCCGTGCTAACCGGTTGGCTCATCAGTTGATTGCACTGGGTGTCACACCGGACCAGCCGGTGGCGATTTGCGTGGCACGTTCACCGGCCATGGTGGTGGGATTGTTGGCGGTGTTGAAAGCGGGTGGCGCCTATGTGCCGTTAGACCCGGCTTATCCGGGTGAACGTCTGGTGCGTATCCTGAATGATGTTGCGCCGTCAGTGATACTGGCTGATGAGGCCGGATGTGTAGTACTGGGCAGGGAAGCGCTGGCCGGACTGACGGTATTGGACCCCAATCTTTTGCCTGATCAGGCAGACCGTAATCCGCAGATACCTGCGCTGACTTCCCGTCATTTGGCCTATGTGATTTACACTTCCGGCTCTACTGGCACACCGAAGGGGGTCATGGTTGAGCATGGCTCTCTGTTAAATTTACATGGAACGCTGACGGAGCGTGCATTTGCGTATTCACCGGCACCTTACCGGGTTAGCCTGAATGCCAGTATTTCCTTTGATGCGGCATTGCAGAACTTACTGGGTCTGTTGAATGGCTATACGCTGGTGATTGTTCCACAAGATGTGCGGGCTGATAGTGCGGCCTTATTGCAATTTTTAGCCAGGACAAATCTTGATGTATTGGATTGTACGCCAATGCAATTAGAGATGTTGCTGGCAGCGGGTTTGCATCAGCATCAAAAAGCGTTGACGCTGTTGATTGGCGGTGAACCCATATCAGTACAAACCTGGCAGACGGTAGCCGGTATACCGCAACTGACAGCTTATAACGTATACGGCCCAACCGAATGTACCGTGGATGCGACGCTGGCCTGCATAGAGCCAGCGCATCCTTCTCCGACGATTGGTCGCCCGCTTGCCAATACCCGGCTTTATTTACTGGATAAGTTTGGTTGTCCTGTGCCGTTGGGCGTGGTGGGGGAATTGTATATTGGTGGTGCGGGTGTCGCGCGGGGTTATCTGAACCGGCCAGAATTGACCGCTGAACGTTTCTTGGTCGATCCGTTTAACGATAAACCGGGTGCACGGATGTATAAAACGGGAGATTTAGCCCGTTACCTGCCGGACGGTAATCTGGAATTCTTGGGCCGTAATGACCATCAGGTGAAGATCCGAGGTTTTCGCATTGAACTGGGTGAAATTGAAACCCGGTTATTGGAACACCCTGCGGTGAGTGAATCCGTTGTGCTGGCTTTGGGAGAAGGGCAGGATAAGCGTTTGGTTGCCTATGTAGTGGCGCAAGCGGATGACGGGTTGGTTAACCGTCTGCGTGAACATCTGAGCGCGTCGTTGCCTGAGTACATGGTACCGTCTGCTTTTGTGCGCTTGGATGCCTTTCCGTTAACGCCGAATAGTAAATTGGATCGCCGGGCGTTGCCGGCACCGGGCGAGGACGCTTTTGCCCGTCAGATTTACCAAGCGCCGCAAGGCGAGATGGAAACTGCCCTGGCGTCTATTTGGCGTGAATTGCTGGGGGTTGAACAGATTAGCCGGCATGACAATTTCTTTGCTTTGGGCGGTCACTCGTTACTGGCGATGCGAGTGATGAATCGGGTAACTGCTTTAGGTATTGAACTGCCGCTGACTACCCTGTTTAAATCCCCATCATTAGGGGCTTTTGCTGAGGTCATGCAGGCCCGGATGGGGCAGTCGGACATTATCCTGTCGTCCATCCTGCCGATATCCCGTGAAGGGGAATTACCGTTATCATTTGCTCAACAGCGCCTGTGGTTTCTGACGCAGCTTGAGGGCGTCAGTGAAACTTATCATATCCCGATGGCCCTGCGATTGTCTGGTCAACTGGATATCGTGGCCTGGCAAAAAGCGCTGGATACCTTATTTGCCCGTCATGAAGCGTTACGTTCTGTCTTTGTCTTTGTAGATGGTCAGCCGCAAGTGCGGCTGTTGGAGCCGGATAGTGGCTTACTGTTATCTCAATATGACCTGCGTGGAGTTCCGGATGCTGATGAGGTCCTTGAGCGTCTGAGTACAGAGGAGGCCCACGCGTCATTTGACCTCAAAAGTGGTCCGCTTATCCGGGCGGCTCTCATCCGGCTCACCAATGACGAATATCAGTTTTTGCTGACTTTGCATCACATTATTTCCGATGGCTGGTCTGCCAATGTGCTGATACAGGAACTGAACACGCTCTATACGGTATTTATGGATGGGCAATCCGATCCATTGCCGCCGTTGGCGATCCAATACCCGGATTACGCCGCCTGGCAGCGTCAGTGGCTGTCGGCTGAACGTATTCAGGCTCAGTCTGACTATTGGCGTGCAATGTTGGCTGACGCGCCAGTCTTGCTGGATTTGCCGACAGATCGACCCCGTCCGCCGGAGCAGTCGTTTGCCGGGCAGGCCGTGCCGATTACCCTGGATGTGGAGTTAACGGCGGCCCTGAAACGCCTGAGTGAACAGCACGGTGTCACCTTATTCATGACGTTGTTGTCAGCCTGGTCGGTGGTTCTGTCACGTTTATCAGGTCAGGAAAATGTGGTGATTGGCACCCCGAGTGCAGGCCGTAGTCGTCAGGAAGTAGAGCCATTGATTGGCTTCTTTGTCAATACGCTGGCATTGCGCATGGACTTATCGGATGAGCTGAATGTGACTGAGTTGCTGGCGCGAGTCCGGCAAACCGCATTGGCGGCACAGGAGCATCAGGATTTACCGTTTGAACAGGTGGTGGAAATCGTGCAACCGCCGCGCCGACTGGCGCATACCCCGTTATTCCAGGTGATGTTTGCCTGGCAGAATAATGAGAGCACGGACTGGAAACTGCCGAAGCTGGCAGTCTCACCGGTCGATCAAGCCGTTGATGTTGTCAAGTTTGATCTTGAACTGGGTTTGTCAGAGGAGGAGGGCCGGATCGTGGGGGCGTTGAGTTATGCCACTGCCCTGTTTGATTCAGCGACAATGGAGCGGCAGGTGGGATATTTGTACGCGGTGCTGCAAGCGATGGTGGTTAACCCTCAACAGCCGATCGGAGAAATTGATATTTTGGCCCCAGCGGAGCGCAAGCTATTGCTGGAAACCTGGAACACGACGGAAAGCGTGTATCCTGAGGCGTTATGTATTCATCAGTTGTTTGAACAACAGGTGGAGAAAACCCCACAGACCACGGCACTGGTGTATCAAGAGCAGGCTCTCAGTTATGCTGAATTAAATACCCGCGCCAACCGTTTGGCCCATCAGCTTATCGCACTGGGTGTCGTGCCCGATCAGCGAGTGGCGATTTGTGTGTCACGTTCACCGGCAATGATAGTGGGGGTATTGGCAATACTGAAAGCCGGTGGCGCCTATGTGCCGCTGGACTCGGTTTATACCGGGGAGCGTCTGGCCCATATCCTGACCGATGCCGCGCCGGCTATCGTGCTGGCGGATGATACCGGACGTAATGCGCTGGGCGAGAAAATGCTGACTGAGCTGACGGTGCTCGACCCTAATATCTTGCCTGATCAGCCGGAGGATAACCCACAGGTACCGGCATTAACCGCACAGCATCTGGCGTATGTGATTTACACCTCCGGTTCGACGGGGACGCCGAAGGGGGTGATGGTCGAGCACCGTAATATCCAGCGTTTGTTCGATGCGACTGAATCCTGGTATCACTTTACCCGGCAAGATGTTTGGTGCCTGTTCCATTCCATTGCGTTTGATTTCTCGGTATGGGAATTATGGGGAGCGTTACGCTATGGCGCTAAACTGGTTCTGGTGCCGCATGCAATTGCCCGTTCCCCTCAAGAGCTGCATCAATTCGTATGTCAGCATGGCATCACGGTGTTGAATCAGACGCCGAGCGCGTTCAAGGCCTTGATTGCCAGTTATGTTGCTAATCCATTACCGGACCAGTTGCGTTATATCATCTTTGGGGGAGAAGCCCTCGATCCGGGGATGTTACGGCCGTGGTATCACCTGCGTGAAGAGACATCACCACGGTTGGTGAATATGTACGGTATCACGGAGACAACGGTTCATGTGACTTATCGGGAACTGAATCCGCATGATGTGGAACAGATAACCAGTCCTATTGGTGCACGTATTCCGGATTTAACCCTTTATCTGTTGGATAAATATGGTCAGCCGGTGCCGTTAGGGGTAACAGGCGAATTGTATGTTGGGGGAGCCGGTGTAGCGCGGGGTTATCTGAATCGCCCAGAGCTGACGGCGGAACGTTTCCTGATAGATCCGTTTAGTGATCAACCGGATGCCCGTATGTACCGTACCGGGGATTTAGCCCGTTACCTGCCTGAGGGGAATTTGGTGTTTGTGGGTCGCAACGACCAGCAGGTTAAAATCCGCGGTTTCCGTATTGAACCGGGGGAAATTGAGGCTCGATTGGTAGAACACCCGGCGGTGAGTGAATCTGTAGTATTGGCATTGGGGCAAGGGCAAGATAAGCGTCTGGTTGCTTATGTCGTGGCACCAGCGGATGAGGGGCTGGCGAATAGCCTGCGTACCTACCTAAGCGCTATTTTACCGGATTATATGGTGCCAACGGCCTTTGTGCGGCTGGATGCATTTCCGCTAACGCCGAACGGTAAATTGGATCGTCGGGCCTTGCCAGCTCCGGACAATGAAGCGTTTGCCCGTCAGATTTATGCAGCACCACAAGGGAAAACGGAAATCGCATTGGCGACCATTTGGCGTGAGTTGTTAGGTATTGAACAGATTAGCCGACACGATAGCTTCTTCGCACTGGGTGGTCACTCTCTGCTGGCGGTACGGATGATTGAACGCCTGCGTCACCAGGGGCTGGCACTGGCGGTACGTGACTTGTTCCAGTCTCCAGTATTGTCTGAGCTGTCGCAGACATTGAGGCAGCACCGGGCCGTGGTGGTGCCACCGAATGTTATTACGCCAGCGACGACGGCACTCACGCCGGAGATGTTACCGCTGATAGATCTGACTCAGGCTGACATTGACTGCCTCGTCGAGCAAGTGCCGGGTGGAATGGCCAATATTCAGGATATCTATGCCCTGTCACCGTTGCAGGACGGTATTTTGTTCCACCACTTACTGGCAAACGAAGGTGATCCGTATCTGATAGTCAGTCAGATGCTCTTTGCTGATCGCGCTTTATTAGACCGTTATTTTGCGGCGGTACAACAGGTGGTTGAACGTCACGATATCCTACGTACCGCTTTTCTCTGGCAGGGATTATCTGTGCCGGTTCAGGTGGTCTGGTGTCAGGCGCCTTTATCGGTCACTGAATTGGCACTCGACCCGGCTGATGGGGCGATTTGTGATCAGTTGACTCAACGTTTTAGTCCGCGTCATTATCGTCTTGATCTGAATCAAGCACCATTATTGCGGTTTGTGGTGGCGCAGGAAACCGATGGTCGCTGGCGAGTATTGCAATTGCAGCATCACCTGATTGGCGACCATACGACGATGGAAGTCATGAACCAGGAAATTCAAGCGTATCTTATCGGGCAAGGGAATAACCTGCCCGTTCCTGCTCCTTTCCGTAATTTGATTGCTCAGGCACGGTTGGGGGTTAATCAGGCAGAGTATATCCGCTTCTTTACCGATATGCTGACTGAAGTGGATGAACCAACGTTACCCTTCGGACTGACGGAGGTGCGTCGTAATGATTTGCAGATGATGGAATCACACCAAATGTTATCTCAGGTGTTGAATGATCGTCTTCGCAGTCAGGCAAGACGTCTGGGTGTCAGTTTGGCAACGTTGTGTCATTTGGCCTGGGCACAGGTATTGTCGCGTACCAGTGGTCAGGAGAAAGTGGTGTTCGGCACCGTCCTGTTTGGGCGCATGGCGGCGGGGGAAGGCGCTGACAGTGGGATGGGGCTATTTATCAATACCTTGCCGTTGCGGCTGGATATCGATGATACGCCGGTACAGGACAGTGTACGGGCAGCACATGCCCGATTAGCCGAATTGTTAGATTATGAGCATGCCTCATTAGCGTTAGCTCAGCGTTGCAGTAGGGTACAGGGTGAAATGCCACTCTTTAGTGCTTTGTTGAACTATCGGCATAACACATTACAAGTGGTTTCGGATGAAACCATGAGTGGTATCGAATTCCTTGGTGGGCAGGAGAGTAGTAACTATCCGTTTTCCTTGTCAGTGGAAGATTTTGGTAATGCACTGGGGTTGACGGCTGAGGTTGTCCAGCCATATGAGCCGGAACGGGTATGCGGATATATGCGGCAGGCGCTGGAAAATCTGGTGGAGGCGCTTGAGTTGGCCCCGGAAACACCGGTACGGACGCTAAGCATTCTGCCTGAGGCTGAACGCGCGTTATTAGTGGAAACCCGGAACGCCACAGAAACCCAGTATCCTGACCCGTTATGTATTCATCAGTTGTTTGAGCAACAGGTGGAGCGGGCTCCGGAGGCGACGGCACTAGCGCATCAAGAGCAGACCTTCAGTTATGCCGAATTAAATGCCTGCGCCAACCGCCTGGCCCATCAATTGATTGCTCAGGGTGTCACACCGGACCAGCGGGTGGCGATTTGCGTGGAACGCTCTCCGGCGATGGTGGTGGCTTTGCTGGCGGTACTGAAAGCCGGTGGCGCTTATGTGCCGCTGGATTTAACCTATCCTGGGGAACGTCTGGCGTATATCCTGAATGATACCGCCCCAGCAGTGGTCCTGGCTGATGCGGCCGGGAGGGTGGCGTTGGGTGAAGCCACGCTGGCGGGGCTGACAGTGCTTGACCCGAATACCCGGCCAGACCAGCCGGACAGTAATCCTCTGGTACTGGCGTTGACGCCACAGCATCTGGCGTATGTGATTTACACCTCCGGTTCAACCGGACAGCCAAAAGGGGTGACGATAGAACATCAGGCGATTTATCAGCGCAATTTAGGTTTTAATGAAACTTATGCGGTGACAGCGCAAGACCGGGTGTTGCAATTCTCCTCTTTTGCTTTTGATGCGTCGATCGAAGAATTTTTCTCGTCATTATCTCATGGCGCGACGTTGGTGATGCGTGATGATCGCTGGCTGGTTTCGGTACAAGAATTTATCTCTTTGATCCGACAACATCGTATTACGGTGATGTCTCTGCCGACGCTGTTTTGGTCTGAACTGGCGGCATTACCGCTACCGGAGTGCCTCAGGTTAATCATTATTGGGGGTGAGGCGGTACAGAAGAGTGCTGTTCAGGCGTGGTTTGCCCAGAAAGCCTATCGTCCACAACTGTTAAATACCTATGGTCCGACTGAAAATACCGTGATTGCTACCTGTAAGGCGATATTATCGCCGGAAGATACGCGTTCTATCGGTCGGCCAGTGAAAAATACCGGTGTTTACCTGCTGGACCCCTATGGTCAACCGGTACCATTGGGCTGCACTGGCGAAATGTATATTGGTGGCGTCGGGGTGGCGCGCGGTTATCTTAACCGACCGGAACTGAGCGCGGAGCGTTTTATCCCGGATCCCTTTAGCCCGATAGCGGGTGCGCGGATGTATCGTACCGGGGATTTGGCCCGTTATCTGCCGGACGGTGATCTGGAATTCCTGGGCCGTAACGACGAGCAGGTGAAAATTCGTGGCTTCCGCATTGAACCGGGGGAGATTGAAGCTCGGCTGACAGA
>NZ_JBHFKW010000073.1:0-7982 GCF_042879395.1 Photorhabdus sp. RM322S | reverse complement strand
TTACGCCAGTATGCTGGCTCTGGGTTTTATCATCATCTGGTTGCCTATGTGGGTTGAGTAAATTATGTACCCGAAAGGTAAACAGCCCCTAATATCCCAGGTAGAAGGCTGATTCTTTTTCTGATTAAGAATGCTTTCTTCCACTTTAGCAATATTTTCCGGCGAATATTTTTTTAACCCTTTCAGAGCATGGCGGTGAAAACGCAGGTGAGTGCTAAACTCTTCGCGAAAGCGGCGATAACAGGCCAGAATGCGGTGCTTTTTCTCCAGCGTGTAACCCTGTTTAAAAAACAGGGTAATTGAGATACCCAGGCGGGAAACGGTCAGCCCATCACTATTGGTAAAAGTAAAATCGACCCGTTGTGATTTTAGCCGGGAAAAATAATCTGAAGTTGCCATATTCTCTCCGTTCATAATGAGGCAGTGGATAATCTGTTATTCCCACATATTTTTCCCTTCCCGTATCAAGTGCCAGATCGTTGTGCCTGACTCCGCACCCTGAACATCAAAAGTCATCGCGCCCTGAGCAAAGAAATATTGCTTGCCCGGGATGCTGTCGGTTCGCCAGAATCCGCTGACAAGAGCCGGATAGCCTCCCTTCAAAGGGGTCACATGCAGAGGGCCACGATCATAGCGGGCATACCAGGCTTGTGTGGACGCGGTAGTAAAATGACCGGCACCATAAAAATGCAGAGAATGCCCTTCACGGGGACTCACCCGTATCGGGCGTATCAGCTGGTTAATGGCAAAATAACTCTCCGGGACACTGCCCGGCAGCGGGGTCAGATCCGGATATTTCCCTGCGCGGATCATCAGACCATCGCGGTAAGAGCTAATGACCACATCGGTGTAGCGGGCCAGCATTGCGCGTATCCAGTATTCCCCACCCAATTTCCCTACAAAGCGTTTGGACAGCAGGGTGATCCAGTTAATGCCACGGATGGAATGTTCATACTGTAATTTGGCTGTATGCACTGCTGAGTTCACTTGCAAGGCAGGGTAACGTTGCGCTAACTGGTACTCTAAGGGAAAATAGTCATAGTAGTCTTTGGGTAAGACCAGACAGTAACCACAGTCCCCACTGTCGGGTTCAAGTTGGTCACACAAAAAGTCCAGCCAGGCCATAAATTTAGTCATGCCCTCTGGTTCTTTCAGATAATCCCAGGGCAGTACCAGACTCAGGTACGAGCTATCATCGTCACCATCAATTTCTCGAGAATCCAGGTAACGCATCAGATAATGAGGCGCTTCATCTTCATTTTTAGCATCACTGACGACCCAACCACAAAGCTGATTTTTTTTCCTGGCGAGAATACCTTCCTCTATTTTAATAATATTTTCCGGTGAATATTTGCTTAACCCATTCAGTGAATGACTATGAAAACGCAGGTGAGCGCCAAACTCTTCACGAAAACGGCGATAACAAGCCAGAATGCGCTGTTTTTTCTCCTGCGTGTAACCCTGTTTAAAAAACAGGGTAATCGAGAGCCCCAAGCGGGAAACAGTCAGTCCATCACCATTGATAAAAAGAAAAGAGGTCAGTTGTGATCTCAACCGAGCAAAATAATCTACAGTTTCCATAACTTTCTCCGTGAATTATGAGGCGGTAGCCAATTTCACACTCGCCAATATTGCCAGGACAGCAGCTAACGCTACGGCGCTGACTTCAGCGGCAGCAGCTAAAATGTCCAACAGTACGATCAGCGCGGTGGCGACGGCAAGGGTGACGAGGATAACCAAAGCAACTTCGGCAATAATCACAACCACTTCCAGAATCTCTTCACCCACCTTTTTCAATATTTGCAGCCAGCTCATGTTTTTGAGCTCTTCCAGGGTGATATCTGAGCCCTGTTGCACAGTTTGCCACCGGGCTTTTATCTCACTCTCAGTCCAGGTCACGATTTTTCCCGTTTGTTCACTGACCCAGGAAAAAGCGTAACTGGCCTGATGGGTTATCGGGTCGATTATCTCTTTACACACCCACTTGCCGGTTTCACTGAACCAGACCCCAAATTGAGCAAGGAGTTCACGGGTACTGTCGCGGATGTAATCTAACCCCTGCTCTGTCAGACCAGCCACTTCCTGTCCAAGAATAACCCAGTCTTCATAGCTGGGTAAGAAAGACCACGGAGAGGTACTGACAAGCGGGGGATTTTTTGTCAGGGGTTGTGGAATGGTCCCCGGCACGCCCTCTTCGGGAGGAACGGGTAAGGCGTCATCATCAGGAGGTGAACCGGGTGGCAACGGGGCCAATGGTATGGGATTTTTATAGTGTTGGGAATCGGGTTGATAATGTTTTCGCCACGCTTCATCATACTGTTTTTGTTCTTCTGTGCGGTTATCGCTGACACGCATTACACCAAAGCAATCTTCGGTCGCAATCTGGATATAATCTATTTCTTGATCTTCGGCAAGTTTATCCCCCGGAAACTTCACTTCAATCAACATTTTCAGATTATCAGGGTGCACAGAACCATCAAAATAGGTGGCATTTCTGCCCGGCCAGCGGAGAGCCTCCTCTTTAACCAGAATAATATCGGGGCGCCGAATACCAACAACCCCAAATTTCTCCATATCGTCGGCAGAAGGCCGGGCAAACGGATTACTGGATTGCGGTAAATTATCGCCATAACGCTGCTTAGAGACTTGACTGGTCGCCAGCATGGGCAGAGGAACATCTTTCTTCCCTCGGATAGCAAACACCACTTCTGCTTTATAAGGCCACAGGAAGTCATGCTTAAGCTCTTCAACCTTAATCAACCCACTCATAATGATTTGATTAAGAAAGCGAATGGCACCTTGCTTAGTGATAATCATTGCCGGCAGACGCAGGGCATATTCAGCTTTTTCCGCCAGATAACAGGGGTCTTCATCGGCGGGGAAGACGCCGATTTCCATCGTACAGTTAATTGAGGTGACGGCCGGGCACATCTTGCCGCTGTTGGATATTGCCATACTTATTTCTCCTTAAACTCCATAACACTGAAAGGTTGTTTGGGATAGTGAGCCAATCCGGCAGGTAAAGACTAATCCATCCATATTTGAACCCTTACATAATTCTGAAACGGGATAATGACGACAGCGGCCATTAAGCGAATAATCACGTTTTGTTTTTTTAATCGCGCAGCAAAACGCTTCTTCATATTACCGAGCCGGTGTTTCAATCTGATGGCGCTGAATACAAAGACAGTGCCAGCCTGTTCCGTAGTAAAAAATGCAAGCGGAAAACCCAGTCACTTAATACGTGGCATTTGAGAGAACAATAAACAACTTCCCGTTGAGTCGAGAGGAAATGAATAACAGAGCATTTCGCCCTCTGAACTTTATGACCATAAGATCACGATATTTATCATATGATCATGACAAAAATGTGATGAATATCACATAAAATCGCTAATTAATCGCTCTCAATGCGTGGAATTAATAAAAATCTTCGTAAGTTTTTGCCGAATACGGGGGAAATATAAAACCCCAGAAGCGTCAAGATATTAATCCGGTGTATTTAGGCTGACGATATATGCTTTGAGCATTTCTATTTAAATTCGGTGACTGTCTTAACGATCACCTTTAATTGAGTGACAATGAGATAAAAGGGTGTCGGGATTAATTGGCAATTAACTTATCCATTCTTTCCATTGCTGGCCGTAAATTCAGGAATTCTCGCGCCAGTTGTTCGGAGAAAGCCTTAGCATAAACCTTTTTCATTTTTCCTACTTAACTTATTGTCTGCCAGTGGGCTGATTATAGTGGGTTTCAAGTAATATTTATCCCCACGGCGCGCAAAGAATACAAAATCAGTTGCACCATTCCATTGTTCGACTACGTTCAGTCCTTCGTTAATCTTCCCTACGCAATGTTTCATGAGATTTCAAATGGAGACGCTAAATGTATAGCTATTAGTTATACGACTGCTATGATGACTGTCTACCAATTTGCTACACAGGTGATTTATGAGAACACAACCTAAAGAAACCCCGATCAACATCCGGGCGAAAACCTTCCAGCGGGAGCTTATTGACCATGCAGCAAACCTGCACTCAAAGACCCGAACTGATTTCATCTTGGATGCTGCCTGCCGCGCAGCTGAAGAGGCCATACTCGATCAGCGCCACTTTTTCGTTAACGACGAAAAATATCATGCGTTCATGCAGATGCTGGAGCAACCGCTTTTTGATAATGCAGGTTTTAAAAAACTCATGGGATATAAAGCACCATGGGAATAAGCGCACCTGAAATATTAACGGCTGAACATAATATAAATGATTTTTATTGCCAGCATGAAACATTAAACGAATGGCTTTCACGCCGGGCTTTAAAAAATAATAAGCTCGGCGCGAGCCGCACATTTGTTATTTGCAAGGAAGGCACAAAAGACGTTATCGGTTATTATTGTCTAAGCGCCGGTTCAATTAATCATATTGAATCTACGCCATCGCTTAAACGCAATATGCCAGATCCTATCCCTGTAGTGCTTCTCGGCCGTCTGGCTGTCGATGTGGAATATCAGGGGAAGAAGCTCGGAGCATTGCTTCTCCAGGATGCCTGGAAGCGTGTCGCCAGCACGGCGGAACAGGTGGGCATTTCAGCTATCATCGTCCACGCACTTGATGAGAGCGCCCGAACGTTCTATACGCGTCTTGGCTTCGCCCAGTCACCGTTGGAGCCATATACGCTGATGCTTCCATTAGGCAAACAGAACTAATTGTTGGTATTAAGGCCATCATGGTTCATGCCATGAACGAAAGATCCTGAACGTTCTACGGGCGGTACGGATTTGTACACAGGCGATTGCTATCCATTCCCACTATTTGGAGAGCATAAAATTTATGGTCCCCCCGTTTTTACAACACTAATTTTGATTAATGATGGGCTTGCTTAAATCTATTCAGCGTCATATGAGCAAAAATGCCCGCGCCCTAATGAGTTCCGCACCTGATGCGCCTAAAAAAACGTTCGGCTTCAATGAGCCATTTTTATGCTTAGGTTTTTATCAGGCCGTCAGGCCGTTCATGTCATCAATAATCACGTTTTGTTTTTTTAATCACGCAGCAAAACGCTTCTTCATATTACCGAGCCGGTGTTTCAACCTGATGGCGCTGAATACAAAGACAATGCCAGCCTGTTCCGTAGTAAAAAATGCAAGCGGAAAACACAAGTCACTTAATACGTGGCATTTGAGAGAACAATAAACAACTTCCCGTTGAGTCGAGTGGAAATGAATAAACAGAGCATTTCGCCCTCTGAACTTTATGACCATAAGATCACGATATTTATCATATGATCATGATGTAAATGTGATGCATATCATATAAAATCGCTAATTAATTGCTATTAATGCGTGGAATTAATAAAAATCTTCGTAAGTTTTTGCCTAATACGAGGGAAATCTAAAATCCCAGAAGCGTCAAGATATTAATCAGATGTATTTGGGCTGATGATATATGCTTTGAGCATTTCTATTTGAATTCGGTAACTGTCTTAACGATCACCTTTAATTGAATGGCAATGAGATAAAATGATGTCGGGATTAATTGGCAATTAACTTATCCATTACTCTTCTTTTTACCGTATTATCAGCAGATGGCATATTTTTATCCTCCCTAATCCTAACAGTTCGCTTTACGCGCAATGAGAATTAATTATTCCTACAGTGCCTGCCGCGAATCAAATGCGAAGTCGATTCCCTTTACTGACGCCAAACGCCGGGTGATGTGGATTGATTATCGCGTTAATTTGTGTTCGAGATAGTCCACATGCTCGTCAGGGATCGCTATGGCGGAGTAGCCCTTGTCATTCCAGCGCCCACCATAAAACTTGGCACCATTTCCTGACCATGCGTCATTAACATAAAACAGATTTAGTTAATCTGTAAAAAATCATGGAAATATCCCGTGCTCAAGACGGCCGATGAGGTCCAGCACTTCCATTTGTCATGTATAGACTAGAGTCAAATAACAGTAGCTTGAATCTAATATGTATGCCATATAGGCACACATATTGACGTTAATTTCTTATATGCCATAATGGCCCCTGATCGCAATAACAGCGATCTTTATCAAAGAAGGTGAAGCACACCGCTTCCGTTCTTTCTATCTATAAGACCTGAAAACGTAGGTGAAATAATGACTTCTCATGCAGAACGTAAAGAAGCCCGTTTGGTTGCACGAATCTCTACAGAGATTCAAGAAATCATACAAAGGGCAGCTGATTACTCCGGTACAACCATTTCACAGTTCCTTATCGAATCAGCGATGGAGAAAGCGCGTAATGTGATTGAACGGACCGAAACATTACACCTCTCAATGGCAGGGGCTGATGCATTGTTTGCCGCTTTGGAAAATCCGCCAAAAGCAAATAACAAATTGCTCAAAGCAGCGCAGCACTACAAGGAAACGGTGAATGTCAATAATCCTTGAAGAGGTAACTCAGCAACATAACCGCAAAACTTTTGATTGCGGCGTAGCTGAATTGAATCAGTTTCTACAACAACAAGCCCGGCAAAAAACCGTAAAGCACATATCAAAAACTTATGTGGCCTGCCGGGATTCTGCGCCTGCGACAATCATGGGTTATCACACCCTCACCGGATATTCTGTGACAACGCCACCTGCTCACAAAGATTACAAAAACTATCCCCACCCACTCAGTGCTGTAAAACTAGCCCGTCTTGCGGTGGATCACTCACAACAAGGACAAGGTTTAGGTGAGCGGTTATTGATTGATGCTATATATCGAACAGCATTGGTTGCACAACAAATTTCGGCCATTGGGCTATTTGTCGATCCTATGTCTCCACAAGTCGTTCCTTTTTATCAACAGTATGATTTTTTACCGGCTGATCCCAGCGATCATTTTTGCCTTGAAATGTGGCTTCCAATTCAAACCTGTATAGAGATTGCCAACACCTTACCTTGAACTTTTCTATCTTCATTAAATTGATATTCAATTTTTCTCGTTTTTCCTTTTCCTGTATTTTATTCTTCAGGTTTAAAACCAGAGAGGGTAATAGATATATCCACTTAACTTGAAGATGCAGGATTCAGAACCTGGAAGTTGTCATTAATACGGCACGACAGGTTCCCGGCAAGTTCCGGTAATATTTCCGTAAAAAAGTGATGTATCGCCTGCCTGAACAAGGCCGTCGAGGTGAAGTAATGGTTATTTCTGACCTTTTCATTCATCACCTTCCACAACCTTTCTATCGGGTTCAGATTCGGGCTATATGGCGGTAAGTAATGAAGCTCAATATTCATCACATAAGCCCTGTCTTTCACCAACTTACTCCGGTGGTAACCGGCTCCATCAAGGATAATATGAACCTTCTGACTGACCGGATAGGTTTCACGCAGGGCAATGAAGAACTCTGCGATGTGATAACTGTCGATACGGTCATATTCGCGTACTACCGTTTTACTGATATCGGCCAGATTCAGGGCACCCATCAGGTTCAGGCGGGTACGGCTGCCCGTGGTTTTCACCGCAGTTTTCTGGCCTTTGCGCATCCAGCCATCAGCGAGTTTCGTCCCCCTGCGTGGGATGAACGCCATCAATGAACAGGATGGGCTCATGGTCTCCGGCTTCCTGTTTCAGTTTCCCATAGGTTTCTATAAAGGCCCGCTGCTGTTCCGCGTTGAACTTGTGTGGCACGCCGGTCGGTTAATGAGATGGTCACCCCCACCCTGTGAGAGGTACGCTAGCAGGGTATTTTATTTTAGAGGGAACCATCATGCAAAACGTTACGTTTATTGGTATCGATCTCGGTAAACATTCCTTCCATGTCCACTGTCAGGACAGGCAGGGTCACGCCCTGCTGCGTAAGAAGTTTTCCCGCACTCAGCTTATTAATTTTCTCGGTTCCTGCAAGGCTGCAACCGTAGTGATGGAGTCCTGCGGTGGGGCGCACTTTATGGCTCGCCGGAGCGCTGATTTAGGCCATGAGGCAAAGCTGATTTCTCCGCAGTTCGTCCGTCCTTTTGTTAAGA
>NZ_JBHFKW010000072.1:0-8750 GCF_042879395.1 Photorhabdus sp. RM322S | reverse complement strand
TCAATAAATGACCAGATTGGTGATTTACAGTGAAATACATTTTGGAGTATGAATTTTGCACAAATTTTGGAGGGTAAAATGAATGGTAAAACAACCGATAAACAAGATTTAGAACTACTATAAAAATAATAATTATCCTCCCAATTTGTGTTATTCCTTACCATGTAGATTTAATAGACAGAATTTTTCGATCATAGCAAAATGCCCTAAGGTAAATTTAAAAAACTATTAAAATCAATAAATTATATTGAAAATAGAAATGTTGTTGGCCAGTTTCAACCTGCCCTATTGCCTGTAAGGCAGAAGGTTAAAAGCTATCACCAGCATGTTTGCCACTGGTGAAGGCTAAAAAAACTCTGTGCACAAAATCAACTGAGTGTGAAACCATGTATTCTGGGTATTCCTGATAAAGTACAGAACTATACACCTGAAAGCTAATTGAGAGGTCGTCAGTTTCTTGAAATCATTAGGTAAACTCGACCAACAAAGTTAATTTCATCAATTGCACAATCAAAAGTAACATCATTATCAAAGACTCGAATTTTACTGACAGGAATCTTTGAGATCTTTTTAATGCTATGCATCCCTTCTATATCAACTAACCATAAACCATCCTGAACACCAGACTCTTCTGTATCCAACAAATACCAAGAGTTGCCATCGTCCACCATAAGAGGTTTTTTTATTTCTTTGGCAATAAGTTCACTATCTAAAACTACAGAGCTATCAGTGTTCAGTTTTCCACCTACTAACTTAACTCGTCGTATCGTCGGAGCAATAATATTTTCTAAAGATTCTTTTTTCCTTCTCCCATCAGGAAACATTTCTCCCTGTCCTGTGCTTAACCATAGCAATGAAGCATTAGTTTCAAGATTGCACTGAATAACCCAATCGGCTGGAAAACTGTCCCTTAAGTAACGGTTAGCCATTGTACTTTTAGAGACGCCTAAATGGTCACTAAGTGCCTGGCGTGATTTGAATCCATATGCTCGGACAAGGCGCTCGATAGCTTGTTTTCCTCCACTATCTGCACCCATTTTTATCTCAGTTATGTTTTTTTTCATTGAAAGTACAGTTTAGCAAGTTAGTTTCATTCAAAATGATCTCTAATTAAGATCTAAAGTGTTCCAAATAAAATTGTCAGGAATTCAATTAGAGATATTGCATCATGAACATTCAGATTTCAATCTATATCCCTATTAAGTCGTATCGTCTAAAGAGTTTACCAAGCTTAAGTGTAAGGTTAAGGTTAAATTTATACATTACAGCTAACCATAATGAGGGGATAGTAGTTATTATTGTTAATTTTTTAATCTAAAACAACAACTAATGATTCACTTCTATCAAATTTAATTATCAGAAAAAGTAAAAAATACTTTAAGTTTTCCTAATTAGAGTATACTGTATGCACATACAGTATTAGTTATGCGGAGGCAAGTTTGGCGGTGGACTTTCTTATGGAATCAGTGATAGCACAACGTATTAATTTCATTGCCAGAATGGCAACGAGCTGTGAATGTAATCATTCTGAAGATAAGGAACTAGCTTTAGCTTGGATTGCTGAGTTGTCGACACCACTTGCAAAACGGCTTATTAATTATCACGAAACGCTTGAAGAATAAGCTCGGTAAAAAGAGTGAATGTGCTAAATTATTAATCGTGTAAGTTAACGTTGTTCACTTCATAGGTTTTGAGCAAACGGGATATCGGATTCCGATATATGAACGGCCTGACTCCTTCTTTGGGCCGTTTTCTCTTTTCTGAAAGAGTGAACCGTTTACATTTCTCCACATTCCAGGTCCATCTTACCCAACTACTTAAAAAGTATAAAAAACTTCACCAAGAATTAATAAATATCTTTGTTATATATTCATAGAATCATTCAACTAAGCATTTTCATTTAATAGATAGATGTAATTGTATATACCCGTAATCATTGAAGATGCTTGATTTTCTCCGAAATGGAGATCATTATCCTCGCTATGAAAATATTTATTACATCAGAACAAAAAATCAAACTTGAACGTCTTCACGACACCACTCGTGATGGTCAGGTACGAGACAGAATAAAAGCTATCCTTCTGGCTTCTGAAGGGTGGAGTTCTGTAATGATAGCCCAGGCATTGCGACTCCATCAGACCACTGTTGACCGCCACATCAGTGATTACCTTAATCACGGTAAACTTAAATCTGATAATGGGGGGTCTGATAGTTTGCTTTCTCAACAGCAAACTGATTTTTTAATCAATCACTTATCTCAACATCTTTTCCATCACACCCATGAAATCGTGACCTATGTTGCTCAGCTCTGGAATATTACCTTTAGCATTCCCGGCATGAATAAATGGCTACACCGTCAGGGTTTTTCTTATAAAAAACCTTGTGGCGTCCCTCATAAATTCGACGCAGAAAAACAGCGACAATTTATTGAATATTATGAAAATCTTAAAGTCACAGCGAAAGACGAACCCCTCCTTTTTCTTGACGCGGTTCACCCGACTCAAGGTACCAAACTCGGTTATGGCTGGATGCGAAAGGGCGAGAAAAAAACAGTCAAAACAACAGGAAGCCGGACTCGCCTGAATCTATTGGGCGCGCTCAACCTGAATGCCATTGGTCGTACCGTGTTCCAGGAATATCAAACCATCAATGACTACAATATTTGCTTTTTTTTCAATGAAATAAGAAAGTCTTATCCTGACTATCATCAAAAAATTCATCTTATTGTGGATGGGGCGGATTACAACAAAGCTCATCTTGTGAAGGAGTGGGCTTATGTTAGCAATATTGAGTGACATTACCTTCCTCCATACAGCCCAAATTTAAACCCGATAGAGCGATTATGGAAGGTCATGAATGAACAGGTTCGAAATAACCGTTATTTCGCGGATAAGTATGAATTTCGAGACAAAGTCTTCAAATTTTTCACCACAACGCTACCTGATATAGCGGACTCGCTGACGTCCAGAATTAACGACCATTTTCAGGTGCTAAAAACTGCATCTTGAAGTTTATTGGGTATAGATAACCTTTTGCTTCCTATTTGTATTACCCCTTTAACAACACTTCCCTGTTGTTTCTACCCTCTCGTTAGCACACCATAATGTTTTGACTTATCTATATTTCCTGTAATAAGGGGAGCATATCCGATGAAAATAATTGCACAACAAAGTGATACTGTCGATGCCTTGTGTTGGCGTCATTATGGACGGACTCAGGGCGTGACAGAACGAGTCTTGGTCGCTAACCCAGGTCTGGCTGAGTATGGAGTGATCCTGCCACATGGCACAGTGGTTGAAATGCCAGAGGCTATGCCTGCCGCAACAAAGCCTATTTTACAACTCTGGGATTAAAAACGACGAATGGATAAATACAGCCATGCCACTTATGGTAGTGCCGGTTTGATCGCTTTTTTTGCAGGGTTATCGCTTTATGAATGGTGCTTTTTTATCGGCGTTTTTGCCAGTGTTGCACTGGGGATCATGACTTATCTACTAAACCGTGGGGAGCAGATGAAGCGTACACGCATTTTGCAAGACATTTTGGAAAGTCTGAAAACTGAGCCTGCTTCTGAATCTGCCAGGATAGTCAATGAATTAGTACAGAAAGCACCAGGAGAACTTTGATATGCCAGATACCAAAACCAGACTCAGCCGGGCTGTTATTGGGTTAATACTTGGAGGTGCCGGCTCAACAGCGATTCTTTCTCAGTTTCTGGATGAAAAAGAAGGAAACCGTTTGAATGCCTATCAGGATGCAGGTGGTGTATGGACAATCTGTCGTGGCATAACCCACATTGACGGTCAATCTGTTAAAAAGGGGATGAGATTGACAGCCACACAGTGTGAACAATTTAACCAGATTGAGGCCAGAAAGGCCATAACATGGGTAAAACGCAATGTTCATATTCCGTTGACTGAACCACAAGTTGCAGGCATCGCCAGTTTCTGCCCATACAATATCGGACCAGCTAAATGCTTCTCTTCTACTTTCTACCGAAAACTGAACTCCGGGGATAAAAAAGGTGCTTGTGCGGAAATTAAACGCTGGATATATGACGGTGGGCGCGATTGCCGTCAGACTAATGGGAAATACGGAGGTTGTTATGGTCAGATTAATCGTCGAGATCAGGAATCTGAGCTTGTTTGTTGGGGGGGCTGAATAAATGAGGATCTTATGGAGAGAGCTAAAAATATTACCGCTATTCACTGCAGCAGCAGTTGGCTATACCGTTGGCTGGTGGTTGACTAAGCTGTCATTCACCGCCGAACTCGCCACATTAAAACAGCATCATACGGACCAACTCTCAATCATCAGTCATAAAGCTCAATCTGATACCACAGCAGCAATCCAAAGGATGAAAATTGCACAGGATACAGCTGCTGAACTTGATCGTCATTATTCAGAGGAACTTGCTTATGCCCAAGAAGAAAATACAGCCTTACGTACTGATATTACCACTGGCAAGCGTCGGTTGCGGATCGTATCAGCCAACCTTGCAACCTGTCAGCTCGTCGCAAGCCGAACTTATCCAACCAGCAGCATGGACAATGCAGCCAAAATCGAACTCACTGCAATTGTTGGACGCACTGTTTACGACATACGAGCAGGAATAATCAGTGATCAAGCCAAATTAGATTACTTGCAACATTATGTTAGAGATGTGGTTAGACAGTGCAAAATTGAAAATGTTACAAGGAGAAAACACGATGAAAAAACCTGGATTCCTGCGTCAAACCCTGATTAAAAAAGTATCATATTTGCACGCTTACCCAGGAACTCTAAGTATGTCAGCTGAGAAAGGCGTGGTGAAAGCAACAACGACTAAATCTCTCTCATTTGAATACAACTACGTACTCAATCTAACGATCAGTTATTACACTGGTGACTTGAATTTTCTGATAGTACCGCTACTTCAGTGGATAGGGAAAAACCAGCCAGATTTAATTGCCAATCCAGAATTGCGCAAAACTGGTTTCACTTTTGCGGTGGATACATTCAGCCAAGACGCTACTAATATCAAAATTGGCTTAAAATTAACTGAACGAGTACTTGTTCGTGAAGATGGTGAAAACCTCACTGTTGAAGATCTCCAGAACCCGAAACCTCATTTTAACAGAAGTCAATACCTTACATGCCCGCGAGGGCTTCGTGGGCGCTTTCATTACAAACACTTCCTGATGTGTACGTATCAAATTGTTCTTATCATGAATATTTAAGTAATACGTATTTAAAAGATTTCTATCTCCTCAAACTTACTGTGTTCACATGAAACATACCCAATATCTTTATTTTTTACAATCAATATTATTGTTTTATATAACAATGTATTACTTACTAAACTTGTTTGGTTATTCCTACAATCCTCTCTTAATGCCGACCTCCATCTTTAATGGCATTCTTTCCAGCATGAACACACAACTGACTGAACTGATGCGCTTATTGCGCAACCTGATCCGAACTGGCGTTATTACTCAAGTGGATACCACTCAGGGTATATGTCGTGTCGCAACAGGAAACATCGAAACCGACTGGTTGCACTGGTTGACACTGCGAGCGGGCAATACCCGTACTTGGTGGGCTCCCAGTATTGGCGAGCAGGTTTTATTACTATCCATAGGCGGAGAACTGACCACTGCCTTTGTGTTACCGGCTATTTTTTCTGATGAATTTCCGGCGCCATCAGCTTCCGCTGAAGCTGTCCATATTACTTTCGCTGATGGAGCGGTGATGGAATATGAGCCGAAATCCAGTGCATTACAGGTAAGTGGTATTAAAACTACCACAGTGAATGCTTCCGGTTCTGTTCATATCACTGCTCCGGAAATTACCTGCACTGCAAGCAGTAATATCACTCTGGATACACCGGAAGTTATTTGTACCAATCTGCTGACAACAGCCAGTCTAGTGGTACAGAAAGGTGGAAAAATGGCTGGTAACATTGAACATACCGATGGGCAATTCAGCTCTAATGGTGTGATCGTGGATTCCCATAAACACACCGGCGTTAGGTCAGGCGGTGACACATCAGGAGGTCCGGCATAATGATGTACCTTGGTATGAATCGGCAAACCGGTCATAGCCTGACAGATTTGGCGCATGTTCGCCAATCTGTCAGTGACATATTACTTACCCCTGTAGGTGGCCGTTTGGCACGCCGTACTTATGGCTCCCTGCTGCCTGAACTGCTTGACTGGCCGCAGAATGCTGCGTTGCGCCTGCAAGTTATGGCAGCCAGTTATACAGCGATTAGCCGCTGGGAGCCACGGGTTAATCTAACAGCTATCACTATAAATACTCAACAAGACGGCAAAATGACGGTGGATATCACTGGTTATTATCAACAGTCCACCGGAGTATTTTCTTTATCCATACCTGTGAGGTGAAACAATGCCGACTATCGACCTGAGCCAGTTACCACCACCGGATGTGGTAGAACCTTTGGATTATGAAAGTCTGCTGGCTGAACGCAAAGCTACGCTGATATCCCTTTATCCTGAGGAACAACAGGAGGCCATTGCTCGTACACTGGAACTGGAATCAGAACCACTAGTGAAACTGCTTGAAGAAAATTCTTACCGGGAATTGATACTACGTCAGAGAGTGAATGAAGCTGCCCGCGCAGTAATGGTAGCTTATGCTTCCGGTAACGATTTAGACCTGCTGGGAGCAAACAATAATATTACCCGACTGGTGTTGAAGCCAGCAGATAACAGCACTATTCCACCAACACTTGCGGTCATGGAATCCGATAACGATTTCCGTGTCCGCATCCCACAAGCTTTTGAAGGGTTAAGTGTTGCGGGACCGGTGGGTGCTTACGAATATCACGCCCGTAGTGCTGATGGGCGTATCGCAGATGCGTCTGCTACTAGTCCATCACCAGCAAATGTCATCGTTACCATTATGTCATGGGAAAATAATGGCATGGCCTCACAAGAATTGCTGGATAAAGTTGCCGCTGTTCTGAATGACGAAAATGTTCGACCTGTGGCTGATCGGGTGAAAGTCCAGTCTGCCAATGTAGTGGAGTACCAGATTGATGCAATGCTCTATCTCTACCCAACACCAGAAGCTGAGCCTATTCGTATTGCAGCCGAACAAAAACTGAAACGTTATGTGGAAGCTCAACATCGGCTGGGACGTGATATTCGGTTGTCTGCTATTTATGCTGCGTTGCATGTAGAAGGTGTGCAACGGGTGGAATTGAAATCGCCTACTCAGGATGTAGTACTGGATAAAACTCAGGCTTCTTATTGCACTAGTGCGAAACTGACGGTGGGAGGTTCTGATGAATGATCGTCTGCTACCGACTGGTTCTACCGTACTAGAGGTAACAGCAGCTAAAGCGTGTGCTCAACTGCAAAACATTTCAGTGCCATTACGTGAGTTATGGAACCCTGATACTTGCCCGCTACCGTTATTACCTTATCTGGCATGGGCATGGTCTGTTGATCGCTGGGATGAAAACTGGCCGGAGAAAACTAAACGTGAAGTCGTTAAAAGTTCGCTGTTTTTACACACGCATAAGGGCACTATCGGCGCGATTCGTCGTGTTGTGGAACCTTTGGGCTATCTCATTAAAGTTCAAGAATGGTGGCAGACTAACGATCCTCCTGGCACTTTTCGGCTTGATGTGGGAGTCCTTGATAGTGGTATTACCGAGGAAACTTTTTTAGAACTGGAACGGCTGATTTCTGACGCCAAACCTGTAAGTCGCCATCTAATTGGTTTATCCGTCAATTTGGATGTGCAAGGCGAATTTTACTGTTCCGCTGCAAGTTATAGCGGTGATGATCTCACGGTTTATGCTTATACCCCTGAGACTATCACTACTAGTAATAATGCGCCTATAGGCGCAGCACTTCATATCATTGATATAATGAGGATTTCATTATGAAATACTTTGCAATTTTAACCAGTCTGGGGGCAGCAAAACTGGCGAATGCCACTGCTCTTGGTACAACGGTTGATATCACCCATATAGCGGTCGGTGATGGTGGTGGTAAATTACCAGCCCCTGATACTAACCAGACAAAACTAATTAATGAAAAGCGCCGCGCTGCAATCAATACATTAAGTGTTGATCCAGTGAATACTAGTCAGATTATTGCTGAACAGATTATCCCTGAAAATGAGGGAGGTTGGTGGATACGTGAAATTGGCCTGTTTGACAGCGAAGGTGTGATGATTGCTGTAGCAAACTGCCCTGAAACTTACAAACCTCAATTACAGGAAGGATCGGGTAGAACGCAGGCTGTTAGGATGGTTTTAATTGTTAGCAGTACTGATTCGGTCACTCTGAAGATTGATCCATCTGTAGTGCTGGCAACGCGTGAATATGTGGATAGTTCCATTAAAAAACACGAAAAAAGCCGTAATCATCCAGATGCTACAACGAAAGACAAAGGAGTTGTTAAACTCAACAGCGCCATTGATAGCAATGATGAAACGGCTGCTGCTACACCCAAGGCTGTGAAAACCGCTTATGATTTAGCTGCCAGTAAACTTTCCAGTGTACCGGATGCAACATTGTCACAAAAAGGTGTTGTTCAACTAAACAGCGCTACAAATAATGCCAGTGAAACGCAGGCAGCAACACCAAAAGCAGTTAAAGCTGCCTATGATCTGGCAACTACGGCGAATAACAATGTCGCAACAGCCAATACTAATGCAACAAATGCTAACAATAATGCTAATGACAGATTAGCAAAAAACCAAAACGGTACGGACATTCCCGATAAAAATGC
>NZ_JBHFKW010000071.1:0-8829 GCF_042879395.1 Photorhabdus sp. RM322S | reverse complement strand
GTCCTTTCCTTCGTCGGTGCTCAGCTCGGAGTTCCGGCTGATGCACTTCTCACTTATGCCACTCGGCGCCAAACCCGTCAGCAGCACATGGACACGCTGCGCGAAATCTACGGCTACAAGACATTCTCGGGCCGTGGTGCCCGTGATCTGCGGGACTGGACTTTCGGTCAGGCCGAAGATGCCAGATCAAACGAGGATCTTGCTCATCGTTTGATTGTGCGATGTAGGGAAACCTCCACCATCCTGCCCGCTGTATCGACAATCGAGCGTCTGTGCGCGGATGCTCTGGTCGCAGCTGAGCGGCGGATTGAAACGCGGATTGCGGAAAATTTAACTGCGGATGTTCGCGAGCGCCTGGACGAACTTCTGAGCGAAATGCTCGCCGGCAATATCAGTCGCTTCATCTGGCTTCGCAATTTCGAGGTCGGTAACAACTCGGCTGCCGCTAACCGCTTGCTCGACAGACTGGAGTTTCTGCATACCCTGAATATCAATCATAGTGTTCTGGTCAGCATACCTGACCATCGCATTGCCCGCCTGCGTCGACAGGGAGGAGAATGTAATGAGCGGTGCGCTGGGCAAAGCTGTACTGATCTTGCGGGTGAAAGTCCCGTCGTAGAAAGGGATTAGCCACACCCTATATGGACGTCCCCGGTTGTGCAAGCATTGAATTGAAACGGTTTGCGACCATATATCCGGCGTTATTGTGGGTTAAATCACCTGCGCCATGATGTCATCCGAGCCCCGTTTCCTTATCACTACGTAAGTATCTCAGTACCTTGGTCTAGTCCAGGCTATTACAGGGACGATAAGCCGTTTTCTCATCAGTGTTTGCAAACTCAATAAAACATCTTTTTTAACCGGTTAATTCACCGATTTCTTCATCATAAAATCCACATCATCTTTCAAAATGCGCCAGATAATACGAACCAGTTTATTGGCCAACGCGACCGTCGCCTTCATGACCCCACATCGGGCAATTAACTTTCTTAACCACTCACCCAAGGCATCATCACGTCTTTGAGAATAGCGTATCACCGCACGGGCACCATGAATAATTAACGTTCGCAGGTGACGGTTGCCCTGTTTGGTTATGCCAGCCAGACGGTTTTTCCCTCCGGAACTGTATTGGCGCGGAACCAGACCGCACCAGGCAGAAAGCTGACGGCCATATGAGAATTGTTCTGCATTGACCTCATTGACAAAAGCGGCGGCAATCAACGGTCCCACGCCAGGGATGGTTTTGTGAGCGATGAACATTCCGTTCTAACTGCGGATTTCGCAGGTAACGCAGCGTGTAGAAACTGCGTACCAGTCGGTCATACTCAAAAATAGCGCGGCGTGTCGTAAGCGTGTAGTAAGTGACTGGTCGTAGAGATGCGCTGAGCCCCAGTTTAAGCGCAGCAGCTAAGATTTGTCTTATCTCATCCGAAGAAAAAGGTTTCGGATCAGAGACAAGGTCAGGTAACATCACAAAAAAAGCATGTTACCCGACGTGGCCTTAATGCGACAAAGTCATCATAGTCGCTTTTTTTAAAATGGATCTGGAACTCCATAATTACTTAGATCTTCAGGTCCTTTATTTATTTTAGGGGAGGTTTTTTTTCCTTTAAACCAATCGTCTCTAAAAATTTCGCTTTCTTGACTGCCAACTCTATAGTAGACAGCCTCTTCCCATGTTTTAGCCTCTTTTCCAAACCGTTTCCGCTTTATCATTTCACGAGGTAAACGTGCATTGGGTTGATGTACAATTACCTTTATGTCCTTTCCTATAAAATCTGCGACAACCCATCTTCTATTATCTATTGTCACAAAGTCGTTAGGATTCATTTCCACAACATCAATAGCGGGGAAAGGCAACTCGTTACTATCAAGACCAGCAATTGCCATTTTGTTTAGTTCAGTACTCCTGTCTGATGTATAAAACGACACCGAATCTTGGCTAGGTCTGATTTGATCAGGAGACATCATTCGCTCTTTGGGCTGAGCATTAACAGCCCCTCTGCCACTCAGTCCTTCACGTTGTATAGTGGCGACTCGCTCTGATAGGGCCTCAAGCTTCCCAACCGCTTTTGCGCCTGCTTTGGCCACTGACACACCAAGACCTATCACACCCGTTCCCAGTGAAATCCAACCCAAGATAGATGAAGCCTGTGGAGAAGCTTCTTCCAACGCCCCACTGACAATAGCTGTCACATCTGATGCCACTCCGAGCACGCCCACCACCAGTGAGGTAGTCGATGCTGCACCGATCGCCGCCATAACACCGCCCGCTGCGGCTATCGCTATGCCACCCGTGATGATGGCTAATCCCAGCCCCAAGATACCCAGACCAATACCCAGCCCTGCCTGCCAACTCAGGTGCCCTGATGGGTCGGCCAGATTAATGGGGTCTCCCAGACAGTAAGCATAGGCATTTATTCCTCCTGCACCGAATGGACTCAGACTATCAGGTGAGGTAAATCTGCTGAGCGAAGGACTGTAGGCTCGATAGCCATTGCCCAGTTGATAGGCATTGAGCACTGTATCTTTACGTTCGCCATTAAAACCCAGCACACTAGCACCACGGATAGTAGACAGAGATTCTCCATACGCTGCATAAGCGTAGTGCTCTTTATCACCGTTATTTTCGACGGTAATGACTGAGTTCATGCTGTCTGTTCCGGTGAGCCAGACACCGGCGTTTTTACCTGTTCTGTACTGCGCACAACAGCCTGTATCAGTATTGAGCAGACGGGTACTGTTATCGCTTTCAATAATGTTGATCAGCTGATTGCCCCGATAATATAAAGATGTGGAGCCTTGTCCTTTGAGTCGGTTAAGTGGGTCATAAGTGTAATTGGTTTTTGTTCCATTGCTGTCTTTCACACTGAACAGGCGCCCAAGTTGGTCATAACTCAGGCTTCTATTTTGCTCATCTTGCGTCAACTGGCCTGAGGCATCATATTGCAGCAACCCTGAGGGATAACGCGGGTGTGTATGTTTGACGCGGGTTAACTGACAGGGATCTTTTGTATTTCCATAGACGTAGGTTGTTACATCTGTTGAATTATCAGCGAAATTTGATGTACATGTTTGGATATTACCGTAGACATCATAAGAAAAAGTTTGACTACGAATAACATTGCCATAATTGTCAGCCGGCGCTTGTGTTCCGGTACAGCTATAGGTTATTAACCGGTTACGGTTATCGTAGCCGTAAATTTCGTTGCGGACAGAAACGCCATTGAGGAGAGTCTCTTTCTTGTTAATTTGATGATTTTTATTCCAATATTGATTTATAGACCACTCTTCTTCTCCTTTTATATTCCGGCTTATTTCTCTGCCGAAATCATCAAATTTAACCGTGGTGCTTAAGGTCTTCTTGCTCTTTAGATCGAGACCTTGCCAGTAATATAAACGTCCAAGATCGTCATATTTTACAGTGACCTGCATCTCTTTATCTGCAATTGCCGTTATTCTTCCGAACGTATCCGGAGTTATGGTCTGTACGGCACCATCAACGTGCGTATAAGTTTTCAATCTTTTAGCAGTTGTATAAACGTAATTTGTCGGTTTACCCTCCAGGTTTTCATTGCTCAGCCGGCCTGATGGATGATATTGATATGACAGGACGTTATTTCCAGTATTAGCGTTCTCTTCTGAAGTAGAATTGACAGAACCGTTGCTGTTGTATTGGAAATTTTGACTAATTTCGCTTGTAGAAACCGAGGCAAGCGCGTTCTCCAATGCAGCAATATAGAGGCGTTGACGTTTTTGCCCCAACGGGGTTATTTCCGTTGTTGGATAGATATCTGTGCTGAGGTCATAGCGATATTGCCAAGTGCGGCCACCGGATGAAGTTGTTAACAAACGGCCCAATCCGTCAAAACTTTGTGTCCCTAAAATAACGTTATTGACTGCGATTTCAACCGGCAGGTTTTCGGGGGAATAATCGCAATATTTTTTGGTGATAACCGCATTATCAGGCAACGTCGTTTTGGTTACCCGTCCCCAGTTGTCATATTCGTAAGTCGTCACACGGCCTAATTCATCAGTTTGTTTGCGTAACTGATGCTGCCCATCCCATTCCATCGCGCTTTGGCTGTATAAAACGTTATTGTTGTTATACAGCGCAATCGTAATCGGCTGATGATCTGAATTATAAGTGGTGACTGTTTTACCTGTCCGATTGTTATTTTTACCACTGTTAAACGTGGTGACTGTCAAGGCAACCGGGTCTGTAAGATTGTACTGTTGTGTGCCGTCAGTGGACGAGACAATATTGTTCTGCCCCCAATCATCATAAGAATTTGTCTGTGACACTTGGGTTACCGCACTTTCTATGCCGGATTGCGTCAGCTCATTATAGTCAAGCAGCGTTACCGTACGCTCACGTCCTAATTCATCATAGTCCTGCTTTTGGAGTGTTTGCCAAACACTGTTTTGTGCGTTTAATTTTGTGTCCAGTTTAATTTTTCTTCCCGCCCCATCTAACCCATAGCGAAGCTGGTTTTGATTGCTGTCGGTGAGGGTGACAAGAAAAGGAATCGCCCCGTTCTGATATTGTTCATATTGATAATTCCGGATATTTTCATAGCTCGTACCTTGGCTGATAGTCGAACTAATCACCCGGCCTAACTTGTCATAGGCAGCAGTTGACGTCACATTTTGTGCGTTAGTGGATGACCATAACCGCCCGGTAAAACGTGAACGGGTTTCGCGTCGCGTTAACTGTAATTTATCGAAACTGGTAATCGTATGGGTTTGTATTAACTGATTGCCTTCAACGCTAAAATTAAAATCATGTTGTTCTGTATAAGCAGAATACATTGCTCCATTCGGATAATGTGTGTTGCTTACGGTTTTCAACCGCCCGAATTCATTCTTATCTTTATTATTAACATATTCATAACTATTTCGGCCAATTAACTGGTTACCAAGGTAATGGGATTCACTGGCTTTCAAGACAGAGGCAATTATCGTACTACTGGGCGGATTATTATATTGTCTGTAACGGTAGATCGTTTTTTGGAGCGGACTTGTATAATTTGAAGGGGCTGGCGTTGTTGTCATTGTTTTCATGAAACGGGTAAAACCGTTAGGATCCGGCGGACAATCATTACCGCTGCCGGTCGCTGGATAGTATTCCCATTCTATTTTTTCTCTAATTTGCGCCTGTGTTTTACCATTCAAAGTCATATTACTGACCGGATTCCCGGAATCATCAAATACCGTACGGGTTATTTCACTCCGTGAGCCGGTTTTATCTTCCCAGGTTGTTGTACTGGTTTTCGGTAATTGAAACTGGGGGGGCTGGCGATCAAAGTTCTGACCAATGACTGCATAATATTCTATCGTAGTTTTGTGAGTGCAACTATTTTGGGATGTCTTTTCTTCTACTTGCAAGTGGTAATTATTATACGTGCGTTTACAGATTTTTGTTTGGCCATTGCAAGTACTGCTTTCTTCAGACCAATACAAATAATCGGTTAAAATGGCATATACATTATCCTGTTGACTATCCCAGTCCACACCAGAGTGACCACCAATAAAGTTATTATCTGAGTAATTATAGGTTGTTTTTATCTCTGGCTGTCCTCCCCCCGGCGTTTGAGTAAACAAAGTCACGAACGGCAGTGGGGGTAAATGGGCTGAATCCGGGAAATAATGCCCTTGCCCATCATTACGGTAACGGACAGTCTGATTCATGCCACCCGGCGCCGTCATTCTGGTCAGCCATAAACCCCATTCACCATTATATCCCATCGTGTCATAATTAAACTGCCACACTAAAGGGGACCCCTCCAAACTGAAGTTATGAATACTGCTCAGCAAGCCATTCTGAAACCAGAGTTCAGTGTCATACCCTTCTTTCTGGTCAGGTAACAGCTGTACTGTGGTTTTGGTATCGCCATCGTACTTTACACAGAGCAAGGTGTCATACGCATCCTGAATAGCGCTCAGACGTGGCTGTTGTCCCCGACTATAATCCCAACACAATGTCAGCGCATATCCGGCAGGTGTCAGTAATTTCACGGGGACCTTGAGGCTGTATGCGTTTTTGGGTCCGGTCAGAATTTCTACTTCACCGGATTTATGGATAACCCGGTAGCAATCGTTCTTTGTATCTTTTTCAAAACGGATATTTTTCAGTTTTTGTTGTTGCAGAAAAACACCGCTGTTATTCTCCAGCACTTTATATTGCTCTCCGGTAGATAAAACCAGCAAATGGCTGTCAGAATCATAGACTGATAAACCCAGGGAGAAACCTTGACCGAAGCCAATATCAACCGTGGTGAGTGGAGAATAGCTCAGCGTCAATGGCAGGGAAGGACCATGATTATAGTTACCTATCAGGTGACCTAAGGTCACATGCGCATTAAATAAGCCAGTACGGGGATCAACACCACTAGAAACAGCACTCGTGAAATTGGTGGCCTGAGTAAAGAAATTTGCAGTATCACTCATTGAGTATACTCCTATTATAAAAATATAAAGAAATAAATATTATAATCTATAAGTTGAATTTAGAAAAAAACATTAACAAAAAATGGGATACGTATTTAAAGTAAATGTTATTAACTTTATTGTGTTGTGACAATTACTGTTGGCAATGTTATAAATTTGGTTATAAAAACTTAAGTAAACAATCAAGTTAACTATATAAATTATATGAAAATAAATTTAAAAAAACATACGAACATCACAGTGTTATATGGAAACTCACATATTTAAAAAATAAATATTGTTTGTGTTTAGTAATGAAATGTGCAAGACTATTATAATGTATATTCATGGTTAGATTGTCAGTGAAAAAGAAAGCATCATTTGTATCACTCAGTATCCATATGTATTTGTGATGAAAACAACTTCATCATAAGAAATAATTATCTTATAGGTAAGGAAATAGTTATGAATAAAGATAATTCCGGCCTTCTATTCCCTAAATTTAACATAGCAACAGATACTTCAGATCCTATATTGTTCAACAATGGTAATAACCAAATCAAGGTGTATGTTACTTATAAGTTAAAAGCTGACGACACCCTTATTCCTCCTGATATTGCAAAAAAAGCGTCAATTACATTATTGAATTACATTTCAGAAAATCCCATTACTAATGAAGGGTGGAATGTAGCTGATAGCCCTAACGACTTTGTTACTCAAGGAACGCCTCCGGGAGGATTAGAAAGTGGTGATGTGCAGAAAGTATTCTATATATCTACCCAAAACATAAGCTCGATGAGAATTGGTTTTAAAATAGATTTTAATGTTCCTGGTTATCCTTCTGGAACAATGACTTCATCACTTAATTCTGACGCACACAAATCTATCGAACCCAGATTACAGCCATCTTTTATTTACACCATTAAAGATATTTACTGGGATAAATATAAAGCCACTACATATAGTGGAGATACATCGGTTGTTTACAACTATTATTTGTCTTGCAATAAGGATAGCTATCGATTTATAAAATTTGATGTAAATGGGTATCTTTCTCAAAGTGGGTATTATGGATTATGTGGCTGGTGTCTCGCAGATGGGTATAAAAACTTTTATGGGGCTTACATCTGGCCCGATACTCCCCACCAGAGACAACAGAAAACTATAATCAATTTCCCTGGTGATTACAGTTCTGTCGTGACTATTTATGATCAATATTCTGAACAGGGAAATCGTGAGCATCTTTGTTGTACATGGGCCTATAACCATCATGGTGGCTCAGGAACATGGAGTTTGGGGGGGCCAATAGGTTATTGGTGGCAGTATCTTGAAACAACGATAAAAGTATATGATCAGTATGGAAATAGTGGATATTTTTGGCTAGATACTAAAAATATCAACCCTAGCTACTCAGAATCCAATAATTATGTTCTTGATTCAAGACTACATAATCTATACAACGTTGACGCTAATGATAATATCTCAATAACCCAAAATGCTAGCACCCCAAATCCAAAACTGAATATATATGATCACAAACCTCCTTCTTAAGAAGATCAGCATTACAGTCATAAAGAAAAAATTATATTCTTTATGAATAGAAAGAGTGTTGAAAAAACAACATGATTTTAAAATTTACGAATATTAGGCTGTGCACCTTAATTATGTCATCGCCTGTAAAAGAGTCGAATACAGTCTAAATTTCACCATGGACAAATAGTTTCGTGCGTTTTTTTCGTAACGGGTTGCGATACGCCGATTTACTTTAAGAAAACCGAAACAACGTTCGACAACATTGCGGTCACGATAGAAGTTGCTTGCCGATATTGTGCCTGTACGCAAACACGGCACAGATAAAGTCGGTTTCCCTCGCTATTATTGCAAGGATTGCCGGAAAACCTTTCAACTTAACTAACCTGAGAGCGGTTTAAGCCATCACCTGAAGTCCTGTTTTTTCAGCGCGGGTGATATTGAGTGATGGCTTTTTGGACCGCTTTACTGACTGCCGGTGTAAAACTCACAAACAAACGGTTTCTTTTACGGTTCTTGACCCACCTTGGTCTGAACGTATATGGAGAGCATAAAAATCTGTGGGGCATTTATGTGGCAAAGCAGCTAAAGAAGCCACTTTAACGTATAAGTATTCATGGCTCGATAATGGATAAATAGTCCGGTTGAGTTGCCCATTTTACCACTAAATAATTCAAGTACCCCAGACTTTTTTATGCTCTCGTATTTTTTGAGACGCTGGCCGGAATGCCAGATATGGGGAGAGCCAGATGCGATAGTTAGATAATTCAGGTTTCTGAAGAGAAAGGGCGACTGGATAACTCACTCAAGTTCTCTGACAAGCAAATTTAACGCGAATTAAATAAAGTGCCCCAGACTTTTTTATGCTCT
>NZ_JBHFKW010000070.1:0-9918 GCF_042879395.1 Photorhabdus sp. RM322S | reverse complement strand
TCTCTTAAACGCAGCAGCAGTGGGGGGGGGGGTGGTGCCTGCGCCTGTACGCCGACACCGAGGGGCCTGCCCTCATCTCTTGTGTTGCATAGCTGCACGGGGACTTACGTCCCCGGTGCATGCCTTCGTGGCACACCATCATCCGCATAGCGCTCAAAGACAGTTTCTGGATGATGGCGGGTAAGCCAGGTATCCAGAGCATAATGCAGGAAAAGGTTCGCAAGCAAAGGACTAATAACGCCACCCTGTGGCGTTCCTTTATCTCTTGTTTCCTCCGTCCCATCTTCAAGTAACGCTGGCACCTTGAGCCACCTGTTGATGTACAGCCTGATCCATTCACTGTTCGTGTGCTTTTCAACAGCTTTCATCATCAGTTCATGGTCAATGTTGTCAAAGAATCCTTTAATATCCAGATCAATGACCCAGTTGTACTTCCAGCAACGACGCCATGCTTCCCGTACAGCATCGATGGCTGACTTACCGGGTCGATAACCATAAGAATCTGGATGAAATAAGGGATCCAGCTTCGGTTCCAATACCATTTTGGCTACCATCTGGGCGACCCGATCACCAACAGTGGGTACCCCCAGAGGTCTCGTGCCTCCATTGTCTTTGGGTATTTCCACCCGCCTTACTGATGGTGGGAAATAGCTACCAGATGACAATCGTGTCAACCACAATGTAGCCGGGACGCATTTGACACTGCGTCAGTGCAGGCACCCGCCAACACTGAAGATTAAAATGCAGCCTTCCGGAGAGGACTCGCGATGCGTAGTGCGTCATAACACGGGTATGGTGGAGTTCCTGAAAAAATATGCCCAGGAAATGTGGCTACCGGTTCAGATAATGTCACCGATCGGCCGCAGTCTGCATCTGGAATGGAACGACCGACAGGGGACTTACCTGCTGACCCGTATCACTGGTGAGGCAGGTAACGTATTGTGTCAGTTTGATTATGACTCTTACCCTTCTATCACGATTTGGCCGGATACCTCCGAAACTCTGACCTTTAACCTGTTGAAGACCAACGGCTACCTGCGCGAGATTAAAAATATCAGCCAGCCGGCCACACCGCTCACTTGGTCGTTGGAGTATGCCCAGCAAATAATATTTCCCGGCAATGTCAATCCGCTTTCGCATCTTGTGACACCGGCTGGGTTGACCCAAAAGGTGGACTATGCAGCCAAACGGATGCGTTACAACACCAGTCACGGTCAGGGTGGACTGCCGGCGGTAACCCGGAGTTTACTATCCCCTGGGCTGAAGCAACCCCTGTTGCAGATAACTTACCGTTACGACGGTAACAACTACCTGGGGCATGGGGCGCAGTTTCAGGATTTTGATGAAAACGATGATAACCTTTTTTCTGTGCCAGGCAATCATTATACCTACTGGACCGAAGAGCGAGTGCACCATCCCGATGGCGGCGAGCAGGTTACCCGGCGCACCTATAACAAATTCCATTTGCTGACGGAGGAGCGATTTACCCAAGGGGATTGCACCCACACCAAAACCACCCACTATCATGCCGATGAAAATAAGCCGTTTTCGCAACAACCAGCGATCTATCAGTTTCCGAAACAAAACCTGTCGCATTGGCAAAAAGGAAGCACTGCCTCTCCGATGTTGTCGACGTCAATGGAATACGATGAACAGGGCCACCAGACATGCCAGATCGCAGCAAATGGCACCATGGTGAAGATGCAATGGTACCCGGCTATCGGTGAATCCGGTAGGTGTCCGGCTGACCCCGGGGGTTTTTCGTGCTTAATCAAGAGCCGTACCGTATACCCGCTTCAGACATTCAAGGATGAACCGATTACCCGGGTTGAATACACTTATATCGATATCGCCGAAAAGGCGAAACATCGCCGTCAGGCGGTTATCATGCCACTGACGGAAACGCATTTTCTGTATTCACGGGAAAGTGAAGCACATCTGGTGAGGCAGAACATTACCTATGCCTACTATTGTGACGATGTGTCGGCCGGCAACTTTGGGCGTCTCAAACGGAAAACCACCACTTTCCGCAATGACAGCGCGCCGGTGCATCCTTATGTGCAGCACACGGACTATGCCTTTGCTTTCAACAGCCATCGGTTAACTCGCACGGTGACATTGACCACCCAAGCCAATGCCGCCGACCCAGACTACGGCGGGATGACACGAATTACGTCAGATTCCGTGTCCACGCTCAGCGGCCTCGTGCAAACCCAAACGGACAGTGCGGGAAGTACCCTCCAAAACTATTTTAATGCACTGGGGCATCAGACCGGCACGGTACTGCACTCGGATGAGGCCGAGTATCGCCAGGAGACACGGATTGACTGGCAACCTGCCAGTACCTCGTCGCCTGCCCAAGTCACGAAAACCGACCCTTTGGGTAATCGGATACGGATATCTCATGATGCGTTGGAGCAGATTCTGGCGTTTGAAATTCAGGACAGTGACGGCCCGGCGTCAGCCCGTGACGTGTGGCATACGGCGTTGCAGCATACCCTAGATTCATGGGGAAGGGTCACGGAAAGCGTGCAGACAGATTGTCTGCGGACTCCTGGAACCGATATTGTCGCTCCTGCTCCACTGAAGGAGCGAATCGAGATCCGAACAGCCCTGACTTATGACTATTGGGGACAGGTCAGCACAATTACCGGCAGTGACGGGATTGTGCACCATAGCCTGGCGGACCCGATAGCCTGTACCGTGACGCACTGGACCACCGACCGAACCGGCAAGGACACGGCCCATATTGTCACCTACCACCACAAGTACACGCATCAGGTGATGAAAATGGAAGTGTTTGAGTCTGCAGACGCTTTGACACATAACACTCCTTATAGTATTAGTCACCAAGAATGGGATGGGGCCGGACGTTTACGCACCGTCACCGATGCGTTGGGGCGTGTCATCCGTTATAAATACGATGTGTTTGGGCGACCGTTGCGTACGGTCTTGGCGGACAAAACCCAGATTATCCGGCGCTATGCCCGCTTCAGTAGTGCCCCCCTGCCCGTTGCGGTGGCCGTGATGGCACCAGGCGAGACGGCAGAAACGGTGCTGGGTGAACAGCGGTTCGATGCGCTGGGGCGTCCGGTCAGCATGACTGTCGGGGGACGGACCACCACGTATACCCATGAGCTTAATCCGAAAGCTCGCCCCAACAAAAACAGCATCACCGTACCGGATGGAGCGACACAAGATTACCTGAGCGAGCCACGTCTGGGGGGGGGCACTGACGGCGGTCACGGCGACGCAGCCGGATGGTAAAAAAGTGCATAAAACGTACCGTTATACGCCGAAAACCGGCCATCTGCTTGATGCGACAGAAGGGAATTCGGTGGTGACGGCGTTGTACGCGCCGTCAGGGAATGCGGCAGGGGCGACTACGAGTCTGCACGGTAGCAAGGCGCTGTCCACGCGCCGTCTATATTCTCTGGCGGGACGACTGCAGCAGGAGCTCCGCGGTGACGGCAGTTGCTGGACTTACAGCTATGCCACTTCCGGAAATGAGGTCGGCCTGCCGACCCAGATGACGGACGGCAAGACGGTGAAGGTAGTGTTTGGCTATGACGGCCTGAACCGCGTTGCCCAAACGGTGGCAACGGCCCTGCAGTCCAGACATGTACTGAAAACCGACATCAAGCGCGATGCCTTCGGCCGGGAGGTGAAGCGTACTTTTAACAGCAATGCCCAAGACGCCCGTATATTGCTACAGGAGTATGATGTGGTCGGTCGCGTGGTCAGACGCACCCTACACAAGGGAAACCATCAGGGGGAGGTGCTGACGGATGAGCAATTCACGTATGACCTACGCAGTCGCCTGAGTGACTATCGGGTCAGTGGCAATCTGCTGCCCAAAGATGCGTATGGTAACGCGATAGTGCGGCAAACCTTCATGGCAGACGCACTGGACAATATCACAGTATGTGTCACGACGTTGCAGACGGGGGAGAGCAATACCGCCACCCATCACTATAAAAATGCAAAAGACCCCTGCCAACTGAGCTATGTAACAAATACACTGACTTCTAGGGGGTATCCGTCGAAGGTCCCACTACTGTACGATGGGGCGGGACGCTTGGTCAGAGATGAGGTGGGCCGGACACTGCGTTACGATGCGCTTGGACGCCTGAGTCGGGTGGAAAGTGCAAAGTACGGCAGCGGTGACTACGGCTACGATGCCTTTGATCGCCTGGCCTGGCAACAGGGAGACGACACCCGGCTCCTGCATCGGCTGTACTATGACAACAGCACGCTGACCAATGAATGGGTCGGCGCACCGGGACAAAACCAACAAGCGGACACTGTTATCCGGTATCTGGGCACGGTGGCCCAGACCATGCTGGAGTCGCGCGGGGAAGAAACGCTGCTGCTGGGAACCGACCAGAAACAAAGCGTGATGGCGGTCTGTCGCGAGACCCTAACCGACCAGACATATACCCCGTATGGTCTGAACAGGCCCTCCGACAGTGCTAAATCCCGCGCGGTCAAGGGATACAATGGAGAGCGGTGTGACCCGATAACCGGCACCACGCATCTGGGGAATGGCTATCGAGCCTATAATCCGGTGCTGATGCGCTTTCACTGTCCGGACAGCTGGAGCCCGTTTGGCAAGGGAGGTCTTAATCCGTATGCCTACTGCGGAGGCGACCCAGTCAATCACGCGGACCCGAGCGGTCATGTTAACTGGTGGAGCGTGGGGTTCGGGATTTTTGGGATTGTCGCGGGTCTTGCGTTAATCCCATTTACTGGCGGTGCATCACTGGTACTGGTCGTCACCATCACAGCATCGGCAGTAATATCCAGTACACTCGATATTGCCAGTGGTGTGCTTGAGGATAGCCATCCGGAGCTGAGTCGTAATTTGGGAATTGCAGCGGTGGTTATCGGTATCCCGGCCATGGTAGACGGAGTTCATGGGCTATATCGAATGGGTAGAGTGGGGGTGACACTAGTGCGTGAAGCTCCGACGTTACTACGTCAGGCTAATGAACTGTACAATGGGGGAGTAAAAAATCTACTGAAAGCAAATCGATTAGCTATGACTAACACGCCGACACAAATAACCACATGGGGGAGAAATATTAGAAATGCCCAAGTTATTGGTATTACCGAAAGTATTGGTTCAGCTGGCGCGCACGATCTTCCCTTTGGTGCACCGCATAACCATATAAATCTTCCCGGACGCGATGATAACTGCGCTTTTTGTACACTTGGCCACATTCTTAATAAAAGTTCCACCGAGATTTCTGCCATCACTGGGTATCAAGAAGGTTTAGTCAGCCATAACCAGATCTCAGAGATGATGCTTAGAACTAGGCTGAGTCGAACTGGTAGCTCACACGATATACGTAATGACCTTGAGATGAGTGAGTATTTGAGCAAAAATGCAGCGCGTGATCATTATGCTGTTGCGCTCTTCAACAAAACAAAGGTCGGCTATCAACAGGGCAGCTATCCACAGGGCTGCTGCTATCCACAGGGCAACTATCACGTTGTTCACGGATATAATGCTGGAGGGCAGTTTATCTTGTACGATGCCCAACAAGTAAGGACAATTCCTTGGAGGGAAGCGACTCAACATTATCCGTTTGTGGTTTGGAGAGCTCCAGCCGAGGAGATCGGAGATCTCTTGCAGAAATAGAGCCAATGGAGTGAAACCGGCAAGATGGCGGGCAGTGTCTGGCTGAGATTTGGGGGTATTTTGTGACTGTCGGTAATCCAGTCACGGAAAGAGGTAAAAGGTAAGCGGCTCATTTGAACCGTATTGACGATTAGATATTGGTAAGGTTGAGTTTCCAGGGAAGCAGCTCATGTACCTTGTTTGATGGCCAGTCAGCTATATGGCTGATGACGTACCGCAACCACGCTTCCGGGTCTACACCATTAAGCCGGCAGGTGCCGATTAATGAGTACAGGATGGCCGCCCGCTCACCTCCGCTGTCAGAGCCCGCGAACAGCCAGTTTTTTCGCCCAACAGCGACGCAACGCAGGGCGTTTTCTGCGATATTATTGTCGATCTCCACCCAGCCGTTACGGCAGTACTCGTTCAGACTGTCCCATAACTTCAGCATGTAGGCGAACGCCTTCGCTGTCTCCGAGTGCCGCGACAGCGTTGCCATCTGCTGCTGTATCCAGTCGAACAACAACTGCATCAGCGGAGCGCTGCGCTCTTTTCTTAATGCCCGTCGTTCTTCTGCCGGGCTACCCCGGATTTCTGCTTCTATGGCATATAACTCACCTATCCGCTTCAGGGCTTCCGTCGTGACGGCTGTTGGCGAACGAACGTGAACGTCATGGATTTTACGCCGGGCATGCGCCATGCAGGCGGCCTCAGTGATATTCCCTGTTTCATACAACGCCCGGTATCCACCATAAGCATCTGCCTGGAGAACACCGCTGTAACCTGCCAGATGCTGTTGCGGGTGAACGCCTTTGCGATCGGCTGAGTACGCGAACCACACGGCCGGCGGCATGACTGAGCCTGCATTTCTGTCATCGCGGACGTACCCCCACAGGCGGCCGGTCCGGGTTTTACCGCTTCCTGGCTCCTGAACGGGCACGGGGATATCATCGCCATGGACTTTGCCCGGCATCAGAACATACTGGCGTAACACATCGTACAAGGGTTCAAGAAGTTCACTCACCGCCCCGGACCAGCGACCCAGCGTGGCACGGCTTAACGCCACGCCCTGTCGGTTGTATATCTCCGACTGACGGTACAGCGGCATAGGCTCTGCAAACTTTGCGGTCACGATCCGCGCCAGTAGTCCAGGCCCCGCATAACTGCGTTCAATGGGTTTGGACGGCATGGGAGACTGGACTATACCGTCACACCGACCACAGGCCAGCTTGGGGCGTTGTGTTTCGATCACTTTAAAGGCGCTGCTGATGATCTCGAGTTGTTCTGAGATATCGCAACCCAGCGCATGCAGTTCCCCGCCACATTCAGGGCAGCTTTTTTCTGCCGGAGGGAGCGACTGTATTTCGCGGGGCAGAGTGGCGGGTAACGGTTTTCGTGACGAGGACTGCCGCAGCACAGGAGGCAGTGCCGGGTCGGGTTGTTCACCCTGGATGTCGGCCATTTCTTCCTGAAGGTGACTGATGTGCTCCTGCACTTCGCGTATCTGTCGTTCAGTCTTCTGCCGTATTTTTTCTGAACGCTGGCCGAACTGCATACGTTGCAGTTTTACCACCAGGGCTTTCAGTCGGCTAATTTCGCTGGCATAAGAGGCCACCCGCTGGGACAGCAGGCGATTGTTTTCTGCCAGTATTTCGTTAGCTGCCATCTGCTCACGCAGCAGCACTTTCAGCTGGGCGATATTATCAGGGAATGAGGGAGTCATTCCCTCACTTTACCGCAAGTTATATCCGTATGCCAGAGCGTTCCATCCGCTGCGGATGTTTCCAGTTTATGCCTTCAAGCAGCATGGACAGTTGGGCGGGAGTCAGATGGATTTTACCCTCACGGGTCACCGGCCAGACGAAGTGCCCACGCTCAAGCCGTTTGGTAAACAGGCACAACCCATCGGCATCAGCCCACAGTATCTTAAGCATATCACCCCGACGACCGCGAAAGATGAAGACCTGCCCGGAGAACGGATTATCTTTCAGTGCGTTCTGCACCTTTGAGGCCAGGCCGTTGAACCCGTTGCGCATATCAGTGATGCCTGCCACGATCCAGATACGTGTGCCTGCTGGCAATATGTTCATTAGACACCCCCCTTCATTTCACTGATCAGCATACGCAGAAGTTCGGGAGTCAGTTCACCCCGGATGCGCAGTATGCCGGAGGGAAGCTCCAGTTCACAGCAAGGCTCCCTGTCTGCGGGTTGCTGCATAGCGGGGCTCGGCGGTTTAACAGGCACAGTGATTTCAGACAGTGTAACGGGCAGGAGCAATGAACTGTCATCCCGGGGACACAGAAGTCCGCGTTTATAAAGGTGACGCCAGTTAAACAACAGGTTGTCGTTGATGCCGTGTTCACGCGCCAGTTGTGCGACATTGGAGCCAGGTTGCAGTGATTTTTCGGCCAGGGAGATTTTAAACGCGAGTGGAAAATTCGGGCGGCGTGACCGCTTGCGTACAACGGGCTCATCCGCTAAAACCGGCTCAGGGATATCAAGCCTGACGGCATGGGTACGTCCGGGGTAAAGCTGCGATTCGAGCTTGTCGGAGGTCATGTTATCAGGCAACGGCCAGCTAATTCCCTGCTTTTTGAAGCGAACAAAGAGATCGCAAATGGTACTTTTGGGGATCCCAAGCCGACGACCAACATCGAGCCTGGATAGGTGTTCATCAAAATGTAAGCGCAGTGCGTCGAGGAGCAGTGTCCGATATTTCATAGCGATAGTGTCCATTAGAAATGATGGACATTATTTTCCCCGAACCGGAGGTATACCGATAGACGGTCTAAATGAGCCGTTTACGACCGGACGGGCAATACAGTTGCTTGAAGAACATGGTGTGGAGACGGTTCAGGGGTTGATTAAAAGTCCCAAAGGCTTGCTTCGTAAACAGACCGTCAATCGCTGGCTTTCCCGCTGGCGTCTCGACCAGCCCCGCCTGTTACGGGAGCCTCCGGCGGTAAGATTTCAGGCTGAAAGCAGCAATGACTGCTGGCAGTTTGATATGTCACAATCCGATCTCAAACATATTGAACGGCCTGACTGGGTGGATCCTGCCCGGGGCGAACCTACTTTGATGTTGTTCAGAGTGGTGGATGACCGGAGCGGCGTTGCTTACCAGGAATACCGGTGTGTGTACGGTGAGGATGCGGAATCAGCGCTGCGTTTTCTCTTTAACGCCATGGCGCCAAAGGCCAGAGCTGACTTTCCTTTTCAGGGCCGCCCGAAAATGTTGTACCTCGATAACGGTCCGGTGGCTAAAAGCCATGTATTCCAGAATGTGATGCAGTCCCTGAAGGTCGACTGGCTGACGCATACACCGGCAGGAAAGGATGGCACCCGGACGACGGCCCGGTCCAAAGGCAAAGTCGAGCGCCCATTCCGGACCGTCAAAGAGGCACATGAAACCCTGTATCACTTCCATAAGCCGGAGACGGAGCTGCAGGCCAACGAATGGCTCTGGAACTATCTGAGTCGTTATAACGCGCAGCGTCACCGCAGCGAGAAGCACTCCCGACTGGAGGACTGGCTGGAAAATATCCCCCGGGACGGTGTGAGGGATATGTGCAGCTGGGAACAATACTGTCGGTTCGCCCGGGAGCCTGAGTCCCGCAAGGTGGGTGTTGATGCGCGGGTAACGATAGACGGCACTGCATGGGAAGTTGAACCGGATATGGCGGGTGAAAACGTCATTCTGCTGTGGGGGCTGTTTGACGACGAGATGTATGTGGAGTTTACCGGTGAAACGTGGGGACCCTATTATCCGGTGTCGGGGCCTGTGCCGTTACACCGTTACCGGACGTTCAGGCGCGGTAACGCGGCTGAACGAGCCGATCGTATCCATGCTCTGGCCAGACAGCTGAACATCCCCATCAGCGCATTGTCCGGCAGCGATCTTCGCGTGGTCAGTGATGGCACTCAGCAGCGCATTGATGAACTGCCGCATCAGCCCTTTGATACCCGGAAATTTGAATACCACTTTCCCAACATTATCGCGGCAAAACTGGCTGTTGCCGACGACCTGGCAACACCACTGGCCAGAATGTCGGATGAAGACCGGGCGTTTATCGACAGTATTCTGACTGAGACGCTTAACCGTAGTGAAGTACTCGCCCGCATCAGAGATTATTTTCGTAAAAGACAATCAGGAGAAGACCATGCGGGTTGAAGTAATGGAGCATTATGGACTGACGCAGTCTGTTGAACGGGCGGGTTATGTCGGATCATAAGGGGTCGCATTGGCTCTGATCTTGATGTGGCGGACGATCGGGGTACTCGCCATTGAGAACAG
>NZ_JBHFKW010000069.1:0-10053 GCF_042879395.1 Photorhabdus sp. RM322S | reverse complement strand
TCAGACATCAACACGCCTACAGACCAGCCGTCCGACACAATGTGATGCTGGGTAAGCAAAAACTGGTATTTATCATCCGTGAGCCGAATGAGAGAAGCGCGGATAAGCGGGCCATGACCGAGATCAAATGGCGTGTAAGCTTCCTCGGTGCTCAGGCGTTCAAGTACAGTTTCAGCATCCGGTATCCCACGCAGGTCATGTTGAGATAAAGGCAAACCGTTGTCTGCACTCAACAATTGCACCTGTGGCTGACCGTCAACAGAGACGAAGACAGAACGTAACGCTTCATGACGGGCAAACAACCTGTCGAGCGCCTGCTGCCAGGCGACGATATCCAGCCGACCACACAAGCGCAGTACCATCGGGATATGATAGGTATCACTCACGCCCTCAAACTGGGCCAGGAACCACAGACGCTGCTGTGCGAATGACAGCGGCAACACCCCCTCACGGGATATTGGCGTGATGGCGGGCAATGTCCTGCGCGGTTTATCAGACTGAGCACGCATTATTGCCTCAGCAAAGGCCATTAAAGCTGGCGTTTCAAACAACGTGCTCAAGGGCAGTTCGATACCTAACGCCGCTATCCGGTTCATCATCCGCACCGCCAACAACGAATGGCCGCCCAGCGCAAAGAAATTGTCATACCGGCTGACTTGCTCAATGCCCAGTAACTCACGCCAGATAGCGGCCAGAGCAATCTCAACCTCCCCTTGCGGGGCTTCATAGACCTGACGGGCAACATCTTCTTCCCCCGGCACCGGTAACGCCCGGTGATCCAGCTTACCGTTCGGCATCAACGGGAGGGTATCCAGACGTACAAAAGCCGTCGGGACCATATAATCAGGCAACAAGACACTCAGGTGTTCACGCAAACGGGAAACTAACCCGTCATGCGCTTCCGCCGCCACATAGGCGACCAACCGTCTGTCCCGTCCGTCATCCAGCGCCAACACCACCGCCTCCTGCACCGCCGGGTGTTCTATCAACCGGGTTTCAATTTCCCCCAGCTCAACCCGGAAGCCACGGATTTTAACCTGATGGTCGTTACGGCCCAGAAATTCCAGGTCACCATCCGGCAGGTAACGGGCTAAATCCCCGGTGCGATACATGCGCGCCCCAGATACCGGGCTAAAGGGATCCGGCATAAAGCGTTCTGCGCTCAGTTCCGGCCGGTTAAGATAACCCCGCGCCACCCCGACACCGCCAATATACATTTCACCAATGCCACCTAATGGTACCGGTTTACCCTCTCCGTCCAGCAGGTAGACACAAGTATTCTTAAGCGGCCGGCCGATGGAACGAACATCCTCCGCAGACAATATCTCCTTACAGGCCGCCGTCACCGTATTTTCTGTCGGGCCATACGCGTTCAATAGCCGGGGCCGGTGGGTTTGCTGGGTAAACCATGCCTGAATGGCATTCTTTTTGACCGACTGACCACCAAAAACCATTAACCGGAGCGTATTTGGTAGCGACAACCCATTATCTCCGGTCATCAGTTCGGACCAAAATGACGCCGGCAGAAACATCACCGTGATACGGTACTGCCGGGATAAATCAATAAATTCCCGCATAGACGCCAGCCAGCTATCATCCCGCATGACCAGCGTAGCACCACAACATAATGACGAGAAACACTCTTCCACTAAAACATCAAAGGCAAAAGAGGCAAATTGCAACACCCGATCTTGCGCCGTAATGGCATAGGTCTCATTCAACCCCAGATGACGTTGATACACCGCCTGATGCTCTACCATCACCCCTTTCGGCTGCCCGGTTGAACCGGAGGTATAGATGACATACGCCAGATGCTGGGGCGTCAACTCAGGTAACCGTGGGTTGCTGTCCGGCTGGTCCGGCAAAGTATTCGGGTCAAATACCGTCAACCCGCCCAGCGCCTCTTCCCCCAGCGCCGCCCGGCCAGCCGCGTCAACCAGAACCACGGACGGGGCCGTATCATTCAGAATATACACCAGCCGTTCGCTGGGATAAGCCGGATCCAACGGCACATAAGCCCCACCCGCTTTCAGCACCGCCAGCAGCGCCACCACCATCGCCGGGGAACGGGCCACGCCAATCACCACCCGCTGGCCCGGTGTCACGCCCAGCGCCATCAGTTGATGGGCTAACCGGTTGGCACAGGCATTCAATTCCGCATAACTGAGGGTTTGCTGTTGATACATCAGCGCTGTGGCATTCGGGGTTATCTCCACCTGTTGTTCAAACAATTGATGGAGACATAATGGATCAGGATAGGGGGTTTCCGTCGCGTTCCAGGTTTTCAACAATAACGTGCGTTCTGTCTCCGGCAGGATGTTCAGTGCCCGTACCGGTGTCTCCGGTGTCTGCTCAAGGGCCTCCGCCAGACTCTCCAACGCCTGTTGCATATAACCGCATATCCTGTCCGGATCAAACGGCTGCACTACATAAGCAGTCAACCCCAAAGAACAGCCGCCATCCTCCACCGACAGCCCAAACGGATAGTTAGTACGTTCCTGTTCGCCCAGGAATTCAATCCCAACCATCGTTTCATCCAGCGGATCCGGCTGCTCATTATGCCGGTAGTTCAACAAGGCGCTAAAGAGGGGCGTACCACTGGCAACGCCACTGCACCGCTGGGCTAGCGCCAGTGACGCATGCTCATGCGCCAGCAGGCCGGCCAACCGCAGATGTACCTCCTGCACACTGTCCCGTACCGGGGTCTCATCGATATCCAACCGCAACGGCAACGTATTAATAAACAGCCCCATGCCATTGTCAGCACCTTCTCCCGCCGCCATGCGCCCAAACAACACGGTGCCAAACACCACTTTCTCCTGTCCGCTGGTACACGATAACACCTGTGCCCAAGCCAGATGACACAATGCCGCCAGACTGACACCCAAACGCCGCGCCTGACTACGCAAACGGTCATTCAACGCGCTCGTCAGCATCCGGTAGGATTCCGTTACCTGTGAGCCATCACGGTGCACCTCCGTCAGCCCGAACGGTAGCGTCGGCTCATCCACTTCAACCAACATGTCGGTAAAGAAACGGGTATGGGCGGCCTGACTCACCCCCAACCGAACCTCCGCCACCAAATTACGGAACGGTACCGGAGCCGGCAGACGGTCCTCCTGCCCGGTAAAACAAGCCTGCACTTCACGGTGCATCACTTCCATCGTTTCATGATCACCGATTAGGTGATGCTGTAATTCCAGTAAAAACCAACGGCCATCGGTTTCCTGGGCGATGACAAAATGCAATAACGGGGCCTGATTCAAGTTAAGACGATAGTGATCCGGGTCAAAACGCCGGGTTAACTGGTCAATGACGGAGCCGTCAGCCGGGTCCAGCGTCAGTTCAGTTACTGGCAAAGTCGCCTGACGCCAAACCACCTGAGCCGGCACAGATAATCCTTGCCAGATAAAGGCGGTACGCAGAATATCATGGCGATCAACCGCTTGTTGCACCGCCGCCAGATAACGGTCCAGCAGAGCGCGATTAGCAAAGGCCACCGGATAGAGCACCAGATACGGGTCGCCTTCCTTTTCCAACACGTGGTGAAACAGGATACCGTCCTGCAACGACGACAGCGCATAGATATCCTGAATATTCGCCATCCCGCCCGGCACTAGTCCGACGATGTGGTCAATGTCAAGCTGAGTCAGATCAATCAACGGCAACATCTCAGGCGTCAGCACCGTGGTTGCCGGTGTAATCACGTTAGGCGGCACTATCACGGCCTGATGTCGCCCCAACATTTGGGCCAGATCTGACAGCACCGGCGACTGGAACAGATCACGCGCCGCCAGTGTCAACCCCCGGTGACGCAAGCGCTCAATCATTTGCACGCCAAGCAATGAATGCCCGCCTAGCGCAAAGAAGCTATCATGCCGACTGATCTGCTCAATACCCAGTAACTCACGCCAAAGAACAGCAATGGCGATCTCTGCCTCCCCTTGTGGGGCTTCGTACATCTGCCGGGCAAAATCTTCCTCCCCCGGTGCCGGTAATGCCCGGCGATCCAACTTGCCATTCGGGGTCTGCGAAAAGGTATCCAGACGCACAAAAGCCGCCGGGATCATATAGTCAGGCAAAATGGTACTCAAGTGTGCACGCAAATGAGCAACCAATCCCTCATGCACTTGCGCCGCCACATAGGCAACCAAACGTTTGCCTTGCCTGCCATCCAGCGCCAGTACCGCCGCCTCTTGCACCGCCGGGTATTCCAATAGCCGGGTTTCAATTTCCCCCAGCTCAACCCGGAAGCCGCGGATCTTCACCTGCTGGTCGTTACGGCCCAAGAATTCCAGATCACCATCAGGCAGATAACGGGCCAAATCCCCGGAGCGATACATCCGCGCACCCGCTACTGGGCTAAAAGGATCCGGTATAAAACGCTCTGCGCTCAATTCCTGCTGGTTAAGATAACCCCGGGCCACCCCGACGCCGCCAATATACATTTCACCAACACAGCCGATTGGAACCGGTTGCCCATTTCTGTCCAACAGGTAGATGCGGGCATTTTTAGCCGGCCTGCCGATAGAACGCGCATCTACCGGAGATAACACGTCCTTATAGGTCACCGTCACGGTATTTTCCGTCGGACCATAACCGTTCAATAACCGGGGCCGGTGGGTTTCATGAGTAAACCAGTCCTGAACGGCTTTCTTTTTGACCGCCTCACCGCCAATGATAATGAGCCGGAGGCAATCCGGCAGCGGTAACCTTGTCTCTCTGGCCGCCAGTTCCGACCAAAATAAGGTTGGCAAAGAAGTCACCGTAATATGATATTGCCGGGTTAAGGCAATAAATTCCCGTACCGACGCCAGCCAGCTATCATCCCGAAGAACCAGCGTGGCCCCGTTGCATAATGACGAGAAAAAATCTTCCACTGAAACATCAAAGGCAAACGCGGCAAATTGCAACACCCGGTCTTGTGCGGTGACGGCATAGGTCTCATTAAAGCCCAGAAGCCGGTGATAAATAGCCTGATGTTCTACCATCACCCCTTTCGGCTGCCCGGTTGAACCGGAAGTGTAAATCACATATGCCAGATGTTGTGGCGTCAACGCCGGAACCCGCGGATTGCAGTCCGGCTGGTCTGGCTGGATATTTGGGTCCAGTACCGTCAACCCCGCCAGCGCGGCTTCACCCAGCGCCACCCTCCCGGTCACATCAGCCAATACCACTGTCGGCGCGGTATCATTCAGGATATACGCCAGACGTTCCCCCGGATAGGTTGAATCCAGTGGCACATAGGCCCCACCCGCTTTCAGTACCGCCAGCAAAGCCACCACCATCGCCGGAGAGCGTTCCACGCAAATCGCCACCCGCTGGTCCGGTATGACACCCTGCGCCATCAGTTGATGGGCCAGACGGTTGGCCCGGCTATTCAATTCCGCATAACTGAGGGTCTGCCCTTGATACTCCAACGCCGGGGTCTCTGGAGCCTGCTCTACCTGTTGCTCAAACCGTTGATGGATACATAGCGGATCAGGATAAGGGTTTTCCGTGGCGTTCCAGGTTTCCAGCAACAACCTGCGTTCTGCCTCAGGCAACACATTAAGCTGTCCGACGGGGATTTCCTCACCCTGCCTTTTTGACGAAGCCAGCACCTGCAAATGTTCGCTCATCCGCAGAACCACTTCCTCGCTCAAACGGTTTTCATCGTATATCCAGCGAAAACCGCCCTGTGCATTCACCTGGAGCGTCAGCAATTCACCAAGCGCCGCCTGATCATCCTGTATCACCGAGACGGCGATCTGCCACGGCCGGTGGGTTGTCAGCGCCGGGATAGCCCGCAATGAAGGCAAGCGGATAAGGAGATCATGACTAAATGTCCGGTGCTGCGCCAACCGGGCAAGCTCATCATCAACCCAGTCAGCTACCGCTCCCCAAGGCTTATCAAACGCCACCGCAACAGCCATAGGCACCACAGGTGCCAGATCTGCCGGTGTCTCATTTAACTCATTCACGCCCCAACCGATTTGGAATTCGGTCTGCTGAGTCAAACGCGCAAGATAGATAACGAATGCCTGCAATAGTACCTGTAATGGGTCCTCTTCACCTTTTTTTGGCAACGGAGACTGCCAGGCACTCATTATCCATCTGGGTTCTGCCTGATCCCCGGCAGTTTCGAAAGGTAACTGGAATGGCTGCAAAGCGGCAAGACGCTCATACCAGAATGATTCACTGGGTGTAAGCGCCTGGGAGAGATTCTTTGTATTTTGAGTCGGTTGTGAAGCGTCGTTTGCGGCGGTTATGTTTTCTGACCTCTGAAGGAGGTGTCCAGTTTTACAAGCACTTCCCATTTTAGTAATGTTATCTTTCATCTACTTACCTCAACGAACCTATTAGAAATTTGAAAACCGTCATTGCCGACAGTTACCATCAATGTTGTTCTCTTACTTCTTGCCTCCAAGAAATAAAAACGGACACGTCTGACATTAATTCAAGATACTCAGATGCGGGATGCCATAGCCCGATTAATAGCCATATAATCAACAATTCTTCGGCGCTAATTCCCTTGATAATAGAATAAACAATTCATCTTACGCGTCGGAATAAGATATTATTTTTCATTCCTATTTTTAGGTAAGCACCTTTGGCTTTCTGCCATTTTTATTATCTGACACTGAATCCCATAATTAAAAATGGAATCGTCAACTGCATTTATTATATAAAAACACTAAATCAATGTTATATTTTACCCGTCCTCCATTAATATCCAACTAAAATTATTCAATATTGACAATACAATCCTGCAAGCTCAATTATGCAATAACATGACATCAGATTAAAATAATATTAACTAAATTCATATGCCATTTATTACGCTAAAATAGCCATTTTAATGAAACCAAGACAAAAAGCGTAAAAAAATATATCCTAAATGTAAAGTAAATCTCTTTTTAAAAATTTAAAAACTTTTTATTTAAATCTGTACCTTGAACAATTAAAAGTCCGTAAAATTTTGCAGAATTTTAGTCAGCATGGATGCCACACGCCTGCTGGATTAGGGACGTAGTACCATTACGCGAAAACTGAAAGAACTAGCATTGGAGTAAGGAAAGAATATTCCTATTCTTATCACCACCTTTTGGGATTTAATATATCGCATTTTATACTACCCATTCAAACAGATAAATAATCGCACATTAGAATAGTTTTATTATGTCGCTATCAAATTATCAATATTTTCCATGGAAAGATTACCGTGGGCACATTAAATATTAATTCTATAGCCTATCTTACGGTTTCCACGGGCCGCTTGGATAAAAAAGCTGTATGTCCTGGCTGGTTAGAAGTGGAACATAATTATGAAAATTTATTTAACTATTGAAAAGACAGAGCCAAACGCTATAAATAGATGAAAAAATGAATAATGATTTAGATAAAATTATTGATCAGATAAAACTTCTATCTGGTGGAGAAAAAAACAATATAGATCTGCCAGACGATAAGTTACCAGAGCAATATGAACGTGATTATTAGTTTCACTTTTCCAGATGATTATAAAAAAGTCTTAAAGGAAATAGCGAATGTTTTCTATGGAGCCATAGAATTATTGTCAGTAACTAAAGATAAAAAAAATTTGTCATCTTTTAAACGTAGTGCATTTTCTTTTTTTACTTGTTTTCCCTTTTTTGGCGATCAGAAAGCTGCTTTTTCGGTGATTAATTAACTAAGGATAAAAAAACAGGCGTCCATTAATGCCGGATTTTGAAAAGGTACAGAATCACTAAAAACGGCTTATTCCCTGTCATGTTTAATACATTTACCGAAAATGCTCTCCTCCGCTTATTTTATATTTACCTGTCATGCCATGACCATTTAAAAACACGAAAACAGAGGTGTTAAATATTTTATATAAAAAATGCATTTAACCATAAGTAAAATTTTTCAAAAGGATATTAATTATATTTAATCGAAATCTATTAACCATTAAAAGAGAGTTAAAAAATCAGCGAGAAAAAGAATATTATCCAAAAAACATAAAAGGGTATTTTTATACCATCAGGCGATTTACGGGTTGATTTATGAAGATAAAAGAAAGGAGGGAGAGGACTCCATTGCATAAAACTGATGCAGCGTTATCGCTAATATTTGCGGCTTATAATCTCTGACTATTTGCGCATAATTTTCTATCTGCCCCCAACGTCTTGCGATCAAATCAGCGCGCAGATTGGCGGGATATAACGCCAATTCCTGTGCCGCTTCAATAAACTGCACCAAATTCAGCTCATCAATTCAGGCGTGATAAACCGGCCAATTTCCGGCGCATAATACCGATAGGTATTAAAATGCAGCCCGGTTTACTCGTATCATCCTGATACTCGCCCTTTCAGGGGAGCGCTACGCGCTATTCAAATTTGTTCCCAACAAATTTGTCTTTGTTAAAATATTGCCCCGCATAACGCAGGTTTTGCCGGAGGTCAAAGCCCTTTGATGGTAGATCATCAATCAAACCGGAAGATTACAGAGATCTTCCGGCTTTTATATTATCTATATTATCGTAGCGGTACTGGTAAACGACTGGTTAAGGGCCTTAATTGCTCCCTGTCATCCCACAGTCCCGGAAACACCTCGAATTTCAAGTCATCACGGTTAATACCGGTATCAAAGTAGCGACATAAACGCTCTGCTAATTCTTCATGTGACCACATATTGGTCAGTTCATATTTTTCAATGAGTTCCCGATCTTCTGGTAAGGTTAAGTCTTCTTTTAATACTGGCGCCAGTGTGGTTCCGATATTACCCTCAGGGCCGATATTAATCAGTTTACCGCCCATAAATAAAAAAGAGTTTTTATCTCCAGGATAATGATCACCATCGAATGAAGAATAAGGCTTTATCCAGTAATTATTATAGGATTGAATATTAGGAATAACCGATTTGTCTTTAATTTTATCTGGCATCAATTTATAAACAGCATTAACAACTAAAATCCGAAACAAAGTAGTCACTTGATTTAAATCAATATTTTTCCAGACGCCATCTGTATTACAGATATCATAAAACTGCATTTCTGCACTGTTAAGCATCTGTCCAATGGTATACAGGTTATCCCTCAATTTAATATTAACCAGATGATTATGCTTCCAGACAATTCGTTTCACCATTCTATAAGCTCCAATCTGCTCTGGCGTACTGTGGATATTCGCAACGGCAGATCATCAATCAAACCGGAAGATCGCAGAGATCTCCCGAGCTTTATTTTAAATAGATATTGATTTAACCACATCAATAAAGTATGTCCTATTTACTTCATAATAATCAAGACTTATATTTTTTTTGAAGTCCTTTGATATAAATAAAATGTCATTTATTATTTTTTCACCAAATTTAAAATTCTCATTCAACGAGCAAAGCGAAGATATAAGGAATGAACCACAATACGTCCAGTCATCATCGATGAAAATATAATATGGCGTATCGTCATTCTTTAGCTCTTTAAGAAAACCATGTAACTCTTGCGGTGTTAACCGAGTTTTTTCATCCGTTCCCTTGGACTTTCCTGATATAGACAGAACATCATCAGTATCTTTCAATTCCATGAAAGTTAGATTACTTTCCTTGATACAAAGCAGCGAAGTTACCTTAGATATATAATTCTTAATAATATGTTTTCCATTAGCCTTTCTATATAACAACTCTTTTTTATATTGGGCAGTGCTCATATCAACCACCACACTTATTTTTGTAGTACGCCTTACCTTTAGGATTAGCTATTTTAGGTCTGCCATAATCATTCATTCTTGTTTCACCTGTTCTGGGATCAACTTTTACCTTACCAGCTTCCCAATGCGGCTGATCAGGATGGCTAACATCCATTGTTTGTTGTTGTACTGTTGCTGGTATTGTTCCACCGCCTGGCTTCGGTACTTTATATCTGTATTCCCAACCAGAGCTATTCCTTGATTGATTAGTAGGTTGTTGGCTTATAGGTATTCCTGCTTGTCTCATAGCTTCGCGACGAGCAGCTCCTGAAGAACTGAATGGATTATCTTCACTGCCAATTGGTTCACCACTCAACCCCCAAGGATCAATCCAACTCAGCGGATT
>NZ_JBHFKW010000068.1:0-10124 GCF_042879395.1 Photorhabdus sp. RM322S | reverse complement strand
GCCACCCTCAAACAGTTAAGCCAGCAGCACGGTGTCACGTTGTTTATGACCGTGCTGTCAGCCTGGGGTATCGTTTTATCACGGTTGTCCGGTCAAGACGATATCATTATCGGTACTCCCACTGCCGGCCGCAGCCGACAGGAAGTAGAGCCACTGATAGGTTTTTTTGTCAACACACTGGCCTTGCGGATGGCGCTTTCGGGTGAACTGACCGTGGCGGAATGCCTGTCCCGGGTGCGGGAAACTGCATTAGCGGCTCAGGCGCATCAAGATTTGCCGTTTGAGCAGGTGGTGGAAATTGTGCAACCGCCTCGTCAGCTGGCACATACCCCACTGTTTCAGGTGATGTTTGCTTGGCAGAACAATGAAAATACAGATTTGGCATTGCCGGGGCTGGATGTTACACCGAATGAGCAGGTTTTTGATGCCGTCAAGCTGGTTAAGAGCGTTAAGTTTGATCTTGAACTGGAACTGTATGAGGAATCAGGCGGGATTAGCGGGGCATTGAATTATAGTACCGCCCTGTTTGATCACACGACGATTGAGCGGCACACGGGATACTTACAGACTGTGCTGCAAGCGATAGTAGCCAATGCCCAACAGAGGGTGGAAGAGATCAATATCCTGCCCCCGGCAGAGCGCCGGTTATTGCTGGAAACGTGGAATGTGACGGAAACACCGTATCCTGACGCGATGTGTCTCCATCAATTATTTGAACAGCAGGCTGAGAAAATGCCGGAAGCCACGGCATTGGAGTACCAGGGACAATGCCTGAGCTATGCCGAACTCAATATCCGGGCGAATCGGTTGGCCCATCAATTAACTAGATTGGGTGTAACGCCTGATACGTTAATCGCGATTTGTGTCTCACGTTCACCGGCCATGATTGTCGGGATATTGGCCATACTGAAAGCGGGCGGGGCGTATGTTCCACTGGATCCGACTTATCCCAGTGAACGCCTGACACAGATACTCACTGATGCTGCATCGGCTCTTGTTTTGGCGGATGAAACTGGCCGAACAACTTTGGGAGAGAAGGCATTGATCGGACGGACGGTGCTTGACCCGAATGCCCGGTTTGACCTGCCGGATAGTAACCCACAAGTTTCGGCTTTAACACCACAGCATCTGGCCTATGTGATTTATACCTCGGGTTCGACCGGCATACCGAAAGGAGTCATGGTCGAGCATCAGGCTCTTTATCAACGTACGTTGGGGGTAAATGAACTTTACGCAGTTACGGCGTCAGATCGTGTACTGCAATTTGCCACTTTTGCCTTTGATGTCTCCGTTGAGGAATGCTTCTCAGCGTTATGTATTGGCGCCACGTTGGTGATGCGTGATGATAGCTGGCTGACTTCCATACCGGAATTCATCGCTTTGACCCGGCAAAATCACATCACGGTCATGTTTTTACCGACATTGTTCTGGTCTGAACTGGCAGCCAGTGAACAAGAACTGCCACTGCCTGACGACCTCAGACTGATCATCATCGGGAGTGAGGTCGTCAAAAAACATACCATTCAAGACTGGTTCGGGCAGGGCGGTTATCGGCCCCGATTATTAAATGCTTATGGACCGACGGAAAATACGGTAACGGCAACCTGTCAAGAAGTCTCATCGCCGAGTGAAGATCGTTCTATCGGTCGACCTCTCAAAAATACCCGCATTTATCTGCTGGATAAAACAGGGCAACCCGTGCCATTGGGTTGCACGGGGGAAATCTACATTGGTGGTGTGGGTGTCGCACGTGGTTACCTAAACCAGCCTGAACTGACAGCAGAACGTTTTCTGAATGATCCGTTCAACGATAACGCGGGTGCCCGCATGTACCGTACTGGGGACTTAGGCCGTTATCTGTCGGATGGCACGCTGGAATATCTGGGCCGTAATGACCAGCAGGTGAAAATCCGCGGTTTCCGTATTGAACCGGGCGAAATTGAAGCCCGGTTAATGGATCACCCGGTAGTACATGGTTCGGTCGTAGTGGCACAAGGGAAGGGTTCGGACAAACGTCTGGTGGCGTATGTGGTGGCGGACGTGGGAGAAGGGCTGGCGAATAATTTGCGTGAGCACCTGAGTAAAGTTCTACCGGAGTATATGGTACCGACGGCGTTCGTGCGCCTGGACAATTTCCCGCTGACATTGAATGGCAAACTGGATCGCAAGGCTTTGCCGGTGCCTGATGAGGATGCATTTGCCCATCAGAGACATGCAGCCCCTCAAGGGGAAATAGAAACCATTTTGGCGGCGGTCTGGCGTGAGTTACTGGACATTGAAAAAATCAGCCGGCACGACAATTTCTTTGCACTGGGTGGGCATTCTTTGCTGGCTGTACGGATGATTGAACATTTGCGTCATCAGGGGCTTAAATTGTCGGTACGTGACCTGTTTCAGACATCCGTACTATCCCAGTTGGCGCACAAACTGGAACAGTACCAAGCTGTGCCCGTACCCGACAATGTCATTACCCCGGATATCATCACGCTCACGCCAGCGATGTTGCCGTTGATAGACCTGACTCAGGCGGATATTGATTATATCGTCGGGCAAGTACCGGGTGGCATGAATAATATTCAGGACATTTATGCCCTGTCGCCATTGCAGGATGGGATCTTATTCCACCATTTACTGACAAACAGGGGGGATCCATACCTGTTGTCCATCCAGATGATGTTTGCAGACCGCGCGTTACTGGACCGGTATTTGGCCGCAGTGCAGCAAGTGATCAACCGCCACGATATTCTGCGGACGGCCTTTATCTGGCAGGGGATGTCTGTGTCAGCACAGGTGGTCTGGCGTCAGGCCACGCTATCTGTCATCGAGCTGACGTTAGATCCGGCAGACGGGCCAGTCAATGAACAGTTAATCCGGCGTTTTGATCCCCGTTATTATCGTCTTAACTTAAATGAAGCGCCGTTACTGCAATTTGTCATTGCCCAGGAAACGGACGGTCGTTGGTGCTTATTGGAATTGCAGCACCACCTGATTGGCGATCACACGGCGCAGGAAGTGATGCACCATGAAGTCCGGGCGTATCTGGTGGGACAAGCGGAGACACTGCCCGTTCCGGTACCGTTCCGCCATCTGGTGGCACAGGCGAGGTTGGGCATTAGTCAAGATGCGCACAATCGTTTCTTCACGGACATGCTGGCAGATGTGGCGGAGCCGACCCTGCCGTTTGGTTTAGCTGAGGTGCATCGTGATGGTTCGCAAGTAACGGAATATTTCCAGATGTTATCCGCCGCGCTGAATGGCCGTCTGCGCCGTTTGGCCCAGCAATTGGGCGTCAGTTTGGCGGCATTATGCCATCTGGCTTGGGCGCAAGTCTTGTCACGCACCAGTGGACAGGAAAAGGTAGTGTTTGGCACCATACTGTTCGGGCGCATGGCGGCGGGCACTGGGGTGGAGAATGGTTTGGGGCTGTTTATTAATACCCTGCCGCTGCGGTTGGATATTGATAATACGTCAGTACGGAAGAGTGTACAGCAGGCTCATACTCGACTGGCCGGATTATTGGCCCACGAGCATGCGTCACTGGCACTGGCTCAACGGTGCAGCGGCATTGACAACGAAAGTCCCCTTTTCAGTGCCCTGTTGAACTACCGGCATAATGCTGCGATCTCAGCCCCATCCAATGAGTGGATAAGTGGGATTGAGTTTGTTGATGGGCAGGAGCGGACTAGTTACCCCTTTGTGTTGTCGATCGAAGATTTTGGTGATGGTCTGGGTTTGACGGCACAAACAGTTCAGCCATTTGATTCCGCGCGGATATGCGGTTATATGCAACAAGCACTGGAAAGTCTGGCGGCCGCACTAGAGCATACGCCGGACAGCTCGGTTCGGAGCTTGGAAATTCTGCCGGAAGCCGAGCGCACCCTGTTGTTGACAACCCGGAATGTGGTGGAAACACCGCATCCTGCAACGTTATGTATCCATCAGTTATTCGAACAGCAGGCAGCGAAAACCCCGGACGTCATTGCGCTGGTATATGAAGATGAGACGCTCAGTTATGCTGAACTCAATGCCCGTGCCAATCGGGTGGCGCATCAGTTGCTGGCGTTGGGGGTAGCACCAGACCAGTTAGTCGCTATTTGTGTTTCACGTTCACTGGCCATGGTGGTTGGGGTATTGGCTATACTGAAAGCCGGAGGGGCGTATGTGCCACTGGATCCGGTTTATCCCGGTGATCGCCTGACACAGATCCTCACCGACGCAGCCCCATCTATTGTCCTTGCGGATGAAACCGGGCGGATAGCCTTGGGCGAGCAGGTACTGTCCGGGAGAAAGGTACTTGACCCGAATAATCTGCCTGAGCAATCGGACAGTAATCCACAGGTACCCAAATTGACTCCCCGTCATCTGGCCTATGTCATTTACACGTCTGGCTCAACAGGGACTCCGAAAGGGGTGATGGTCGAACATCGTAATATCCTGCGATTGTTTGAGGCGACTGAATCTTGGTATCACTTTAATCAACAAGACCGTTGGTGTCTGTTTCATTCCATTGCTTTTGACTTTTCGGTATGGGAATTATGGGGGGCATTGCGTTATGGCGCTAAACTCGTTTTAGTCCCCCACGCAATGACCCGCTCCCCACAGGAATTCCATCAATTTGTGTACCGGCACGGTATTACAGTACTGAATCAAACCCCCAGTGCTTTCAAAGCCTTTATTGCCAACTACGTTGATAACCCCTTATCGGATCAGTTGCGTTATATTATTTTTGGTGGAGAAGCCCTTGACCCAAGTATATTGAAGCCGTGGTATCACTTACGAGAAGACACGTCACCACAGTTAGTGAATATGTATGGCATTACGGAAACGACCGTCCATGTGACTTACCGGGTACTCAATCGCCATGATGTGATTCATGGGGTCAGCCCGATTGGTACACGTATTCCGGATCTTACGCTGTATTTGCTGGACAAATACGCTCAACCCGTGCCGGAGGGTGTTACCGGAGAGTTATATGTCGGCGGTGCCGGTGTTGCACGGGGTTATCTGAACCGGCCTGAACTGACAGCAGAGCGTTTCCTGAATGATCCGTTCAATGCCAAACCGGAAGCACGTATGTACCGTACCGGCGATTTAGCGCGCTATTTGCCGGATGGTAATCTGGAGTTTCTTGGCCGCGATGACCAACAGGTGAAAATCCGTGGCTTCCGCATTGAACTGGGAGAAATTGAAGCCCGGTTAATGGATCACCCGGTAGTACATGGTTCGGTCGTAGTGGCACAAGGGAAGGGTTCGGACAAACGTCTGGTGGCGTATGTGGTGGCGGACGTGGGAGAAGGGCTGGCGAATAATTTGCGTGAGCACCTGAGTAAAGTTCTACCGGAGTATATGGTACCGACGGCGTTCGTGCGCCTGGACAATTTCCCGCTGACATTGAATGGCAAACTGGATCGCAAGGCTTTGCCGGTGCCCGATGAGGACGCATTTGCTCGCCAGAAATATGTCGTTCCCCAAGGAGAAATAGAAACGGCTCTGGCTACTATTTGGCGTGAGTTACTGGACATCGAAAAAATCAGTCGGCACGACAATTTCTTTGCCCTTGGCGGGCATTCCCTGCTGGCGGTGCGCGTGATGAACCGGATAATGGCCGTATTGGGCGTGGAATTACCGTTGGCGGTGCTGTTTGACTCGCCTTCATTGGTGGCTTTAGCACAGGCGGTTCAGATTCGGCGAGATAACCAAGACAATGTCACCTTGCCTGTCATACTGTCCGTTTCCCGAGAGGGGAAATTACCGCTATCCTTTGCCCAACAGCGTTTGTGGTTCCTAACCCAGCTTGACGGTGTCAGTGAAACGTATCATATCCCTCTAGCGCTGAATTTGCGTGGCCGGCTGAATATAGCGGCTTGGCAACAGGCATTGAATACCGTCTTTGCCCGGCATGAAGCGCTGCGTACAGTCTTTATTTCCGTTGACGGTCAGCCACAGATCCGACTGCTGGCAGAAGACTGTGGGTTAACGTTGGTACAGCATGATTTACGCGGGCACCCAGAGGCGGATACAGTACTGGAACAGCTGTATACCGAAGCAGTGTCTACGCCGTTTGACTTCAGTCAAGGACCGTTTATTCGGGCGATGCTTATCCGGTTGTCGGAGGAGGATACTCAGTTCTTATTGACTCAGCATCATATTGTGTCCGATGGTTGGTCGGTCACGGTTCTGATACAGGAACTAAACGCGCTCTACACGGCCTTTCTGGCTGGTTACCCGAATCCGCTGCCACCGTTGACCATTCAATATCCAGATTATGCCGCCTGGCAGCATCAGTGGCTTTCCACAGAGCGCACCCAGGCGCAATCTGACTATTGGCGGGCTGTGTTGGCAGATGCGCCGGTGCTATTGGATTTGCCTACTGATAGGCCACGGCCACCGGTACAGTCATTTGTCGGTGAGGTTGTGCCTGTCCGGTTCGATCCGGCACTGACAACTGCCCTCAAACAGTTAAGCCAGCAGCATGGTGTGACATTGTTTATGACCGTGCTGTCAGCCTGGGGTATCGTCTTATCGCGGCTATCCGGTCAGGAGGACATCATTGTCGGTACCTCCAGCGCCGGCCGCAGCCGACAGGAAGTGGAACCGTTGATAGGCTTCTTTGTCAACACGTTGGCCTTACGAATGGCGGCTTCGAGCAAATTGACTGTAGCGGAATACCTGACACAGGTTCGGGAAACAGCATTAGCTGCTCAGGCACATCAGGATCTGCCATTTGAGCAGGTGGTGGAAATAGTCCAACCACCCCGTCGGCTGGCGCATACACCGTTGTTTCAGGTAATGTTTATCTGGCAGAACAATGAAGATATGAACTGGGAATTGCCGGATCTGACCGTCACACCGATTGATCAGGTTTTTGACACCATCAAAGTTGCTAAATTTGATCTCGAACTGGAACTGTATGAAGAGGCTGGCGGAATTAGTGGGACATTGAATTACAGTACCGCTCTGTTTGATCACACTACGATTGAGCGGCACATGGGATATTTGCAGGCGGTGCTACAAACGATGGTGGGCAATGCCCAACAGAAGATAGGAGACATGGATATTTTGGCTCCGGCAGAGCGTCGGTTATTGTTGAATACCTGGAACACAACGGAAATGCAGTATCCTGAAGAATTATGTATTCATCAACTGCTTGAACAGCAGGCCGCGAAAACTCCGGATGCCATTGCCCTCGTGTATGGAGAGCAGAGTCTCAGTTATGCTGAACTCAATGCCCATGCCAATCGAGTGGCCCATAGGTTGATTGAATGGGGTGTTGAACCGGATCAACGGGTCGGGATGTGTGTGTCAAGATCACCCGAAATGGTGGTTGGGGTATTAGCTATACTGAAAGCCGGCGGGGCTTATGTACCACTCGATCCAACTTATCCAGATGAAAGATTGGCCTATATGCTCGAAGATGCCGCCCCCATTGTGGTACTGACTCAAACCAAGTGGGCTGATCGGCTAGTCAGCACTGTGCCTACTGTTGTACTTGATGCCCAAGCAACATTCTGGATGCCATATTCCACTGATAATCCAGAACCTCAGGCGTTGGGACTGACATCACACCATTTGGCCTATGTCATTTACACCTCCGGTTCTACAGGACAACCTAAAGGCGTGATGAACAGTCACCAAGCGTTGAGCAATCGCCTACTATGGTTTGTCCGAGATATTGCAACGACACCATTGGTTGGGGCTTTGAAAACCAGCATCAGTTTTGTTGATTCCGTCACCGAGATGTTAGGTGTGTTATTGGCTGGTGGTAAACTGGTTGTGTTCAGTGAGGATGAAGTGAAAGATCTTAACCGTTTCAGTGATGGTTTACGTCGCTTTGGGGTTAATTATCTGGTGGTAGTGCCTTCACTGTTAAATCAATTAATTCAAGGCGATAGCGATGAATTGAAATCTATTAGAACCTTGGTTTGCAGCGGAGAACGGCTGGTCCCTGAATTGGCTAGACGAGTTATCACAGATTACCCTTGGCTCCGCTTGTTAAATTTTTATGGTTCATCCGAAATCAATGGTGATGCCACCTGGTATGAATACTCTGTCCAAACAGAAATACCGGAAGCATCAGTGATAGGCCGTCCCATCGCCAATACCAAGATTTATCTTCTTGATTCAATTGGGAAAACCGTCCCACTTGGCGTAGTCGGCGAAATTTATATCGGCGGTGCTGGTGTGGCTCGTGGTTATCTCAACCGGCCCGAATTAACTGCTGAACGTTTCCTTCATGATCCATATAGCGATAAGCGTGATGCATGTATGTACCGTACTGGAGATTTGGCGCGTTATCGTCCGGACGGCAATCTGGAATTCTTTGGTCGTAATGATCAGCAGGTAAAAATTCGAGGCTTCCGTATTGAACCGGAGGAGATAGAAGCCAAGTTAATGGAATACACGGCAGTGCATGGGGCCGTAGTGGTGTCACTGGATGATGGAACCGAAAAACGATTAGTGGCTTATGTGGTGGCGGATGCTGAAGAGGGGTTGGTCAACAGCCTGCGCATGTATCTAAGTTCGGTTCTGCCAGAGTATATGGTGCCGACAGCATTTGTGCGACTGGATAGCTTCCCGTTAACAGCTAATGGCAAACTGGATCGACTGGCATTGCCAGAACTGGATAGCGAAGCGTTTGCCCGTCAATACTATGAAGTACCACAAGGGACAGCCGAAACCGTGTTGGCCGCGATTTGGCATGAACTGCTGGGTATCGAAAAAATCAGTCGGCACGACAATTTCTTTGCGTTGGGCGGGCATTCACTATTAGCGGTACGAATGATGAATCTTGCCGCTGGACGGGGGTTGAGTTTCACGTTAAATACCCTATTTCAATTCCCTGTATTGGCCGAATTAGCCGCAAAAATTGTCTCAGCTCCTCTGCTTCAACCGCAAAATAACGCCATATCAGTACGGTCAGGTGGAACTGGGCTGCCACTATTTTTTGTTCCCAGTGGTATGGGTGATTATTCGTATGTCTTCGGGCTGTCTCAGCATATCTCATCGGGTTACCCGATTTATGCATTGCCTTGGCCTTCCATAAATGAAGAACCGATGTCAACGATGGAAGAGTTAGCAGCCAGAATGGTGACCATGATGAAAGCCGTTCAACCCACTGGTCCATATCGGATAGGGGGCTATTCTTCTGGTGGTATATTGGCCTACGCGATTGCCCAGCAACTTTTGGATATCGGTGAGCGAGTTAATTACCTAGGGCTAATTGATTCACCTGCACCTCATTATTTAGGAAAAGAAATCGTGCAACCCAAATATCACTTCCTTAGTGAACTCGCTAGACAGTTAGGAGGGGGGCATCCAGAAGAAATATCAACGTTGTACCGGAGTGTTGAAGAGTTGAATTTGATTCAGTTTATTGAACTTTCACAAAAATTAGCATTATACCCAGCAAGTCTATGTGCTGATATAATCGCCAAACGTTGGGAGCAAATTGTAAATTATGTACAAATAGTTACAGATTATGAACCGACAGCGTTGACAATAAAATTGCATCAATTCTATGCAATTGAATCTGATCATATGATTTCTTTTATAATGGAAGAAGCATCCGAATCTGTAAACACAGATCTCTCGTTAGGTTGGGCACATATAATGCCTGATGCTTTACTTCAGTTGATTGCTGTTTCGGGAAATCATTTTAGTATGATGGAGAGTCATGAGTATAAAATAGCTTTAGCTGAAGCTTTGAATAGAACGCTGTTAATCAGCAGAGATACAGAGCCAGTGTGATATTAATTTAACCTGAATTCGTTTAAGCCGTCACTGGAAAATCTTTTTCTGAGTAGAAAATTTTCAGGGACAGCTTTTCCATTTAGGAGATTTAGGTGACCGGTCAGCCAAATACCCCCTGTAAGCCATAGGTATCTACACATTTTTCGTCATAAATGGTACTAATGTTTAGTATTCTGATAACTCCCTTTGTATTGTCGGGCTTGATGTCCGACTCAACCAGCGATATTGCACGCTGGTCAAACAACATATGACCCCCGTTTCGTCCTTGTCTTCTGCAATTACGAGAATGTAATGAACGCATCCCAACCACTTAGCCTTTGGCATTGTGCTGAAATTGAGAGATGAGTGTGGATCCTCACAGATTTCCGGCCTTA
>NZ_JBHFKW010000067.1:0-10236 GCF_042879395.1 Photorhabdus sp. RM322S | reverse complement strand
TAAACGTCCGGTCATCTCACCTTGTTCTTCCCCTCCGGCCCATGCACGCTACCGCTTCCTTATCTTCACCTGGAGACTGACACCATGAGCCGTAGCCGATATACCCCGGAACAAAAACAGCAACATGTGACCCAATGGCGCCACAGTGACCTGACTCGAAAACAGTATTGCGAACAGCATCAGCTGAGTTTTTCCTCTTTCCGCGACTGGATTGCCGACAGTAACAAAATGCGCCAACCTCTCAGCCAGACACTGCCCGCCCTCTTACCGGTTTCACTCCAGCCTGACGACACGCACACCGTCATATAATTTACCATAAGTAGCATGTTATGATAGGCTATCTTTATCGAACATTAATAACGAACTATTGACCGTTAAAATTGTTCGTTTATACTGTTAGATATCTGACTGAGTAACGGCCTAATTATGAATTTGATTAATGATTACACACTTAGAAATCAAAGAAAAAACAAGAAAATAAATGATGTGCTTTGTTTTCTCAAATCAGAAACGTTCACTACAGCGGATGTTTTAAAAGGCGTGTTAAAGTTCAAAACAATCAGCCCTGTTTATACTCTGTTGAGGAAACTAGTAGCCGAAGGTGTAATTTGTGTATATTCCTGCGATCTTGGCACGGGCAAAATTAACATATACGGTTTGACCCCACATGGGGCAGGGCTTGCTATGGATGAGAACGATAATATTGCAGACATTCGTATATTCCATCCATCTAAGACCACAATATCAGTTCTTAGACATAAACTTGATATACAGTTGATTAGAAGAATTGTTGAGGCGAAGGGTCATCAATGGTTATCGATATATAGTACTAAAAAGAAAAAGCCCGAAGCTCCTGATGGTTATATTATTACATCTAAATCCGTCAATAAAATTGCGGTTAAAGTTGAACGTACAATTAAGAGCCTTGAACACTATCGTAAAATATTGGGGCAGTACATCGAACAGCAGCAAAGCAAACAATTTGACCAAATATATTACTTATTACCTGATGTTAATTTAAAAAATAGAGTTGAGAAGATTTACAAATCTATTAACGGCGTGATAGTTGGGAATGAGATTATCACGATTGATGATCAGACATGGAATTTTATTAAATTTTTTACATATGAGGAGCTGGAAAGCACCTTATAAATAAAAAGCAGGCGAGGAACACAACGCGGGCAAGCGTTGTGTCCTCTGATCACATAAACAGCACTTTGAGGAAGTGTTTATATGACTATTAAGCATAGTACCATAACTGGACGGGAGTTAGCAGAATTAATCGAGCGAGTTATAGAAGTCGCTGAAGCATTCGACATATTTTTCTGTCTTTTTCCAGATGAAGAAGATTTTGTCCAGTCTTCCCAGCTTTTACTTTTACCACTTAGTCGTTATCTCACCGATGTCGCTAGTAAACTACACGAATTGTCAGTTGATGGCGAACTTATTTTGATGGGAAAATTATCAAGCCGTACATAATCGTATAAGGCGGATGTAGATTACTAAATCAAAAGCCCCTCATATTAGATATGAGGGGCTTTAAGCCCTTTACGGGAGAAATTTTTAACAAAGCCCTCATGGGGAATAATCATACTGTAGTTGATAGAATCCCAAAAGTCAACTTTCAGATTTACTGATAAGGCTTGATGCGCCGATAATTTTGATTATTGCACGTTGCATCTTTTCAACATCTTCATGCGTCAAATATTGCTGAAATGTTTGTTCATTATCTCTTAATTTAAAGAGTCTGTTTGTGTTTACTATCTGCATATGATGAACTAATGCCCAGCGCCTGCGACGATCATAAAAATTAGTTATTCGAAAAATAGATTGATCTAACTCGACATGATAACCGCGAGCAATACCATCGTTGTTTAAAGTTGAGGAAATCGGAACAACGAGATAACCATTGCTACACAAACGGGCATTCATGATTACAACCATTCTTTTTTTTACCATCTCAGGCGGGATGCGGCCATTAAAATGGTCTGGTTGTGCCGGTAAACCAAAGTCACAATCTAATATTTCACCGATACGCGGGCGATATCTAATAGCCATTTAATTAATCAGCCCTCTAAAATAATAGTTCCTACCCTAGTATATGTGTTAGGTCAGATATCTAACAGTGTAAACGAACAATTTTAACGGTCAATAGTTCGTTATCAATGTTCGATAAAGATAGCCTATCATAACATGCTACTTATGGGAAATTATAGTTGATAGATATTTTTATTGGCTGTAATTCAGGTTATTGGCAATGTGCTTTTTTTTGATCTTTAACTATGTTCAATAGTGAATTGGGGTAGGAAAAAAGATGGCTGGCTTTCATCAGCCAAAGTTAAAGTTTACGGTCAGAACGACCTGCACTTTTTATGTTTTCCACATTTGAGTGGCATCTTAGGATTAGGTTTTTTTTTAGCTGCTTTGCCACATAAATGTCCCACACTTAATGGGATGATCACCTAATGGAGCTTTTAGCCGGATGCCCTTCTGCAACCGTGGTGATGGAGGCTTGTGCCGGTGCGCATTTTATGGCAAGACGAATAAATGATTTAGGCCATGAAGCTAAATTAATTTCACCGCAGTTTGTCCGGCCTTTTGTTAAAAGTAATAAAAATGATTTTATTGATGCGGAAGCCATCTGCGAAGCGGCCTCACGTCCTTCCATGCGTTTTGTCCGACTCAGAACGGAAGCTCAGCAGGCTATGCGTGTATTACATCGGGTCAGGGAGTCACGGGTCAGAGATAAGGTTAAAACGACCAACCAAATGCAGGCTTTTTTACTGGAATTTGGTATCAGTATGCCGACCGGAGTAGCGATGATAAAACGGCTTTCCCGCGTGCTCGCCGAGAATGAACTTCCGCCTTATTTAACTCAGTTACTTATGCGCTTGCATACCCATTATCTCTATCTGGTTGAACAGATAACTGAGCTTGAGAATGAGTTAGCGCAAGCACTGCGATGTGATGATACGGGGCAACGGCTGATGACTATTCCGGGTATCGGCCCCATCACGGCCAGTATGTTATCCTCTCAGCTGGGTGATGGAAAGCAATATGCCCGAAGCCGGGATTTTGCCGCCTCAACAGGCCTGGTTCCTCGTCAATACAGCACGGGAGGAAAGAATACCCTGCTGGGTATCAGCAAACGGGGAGACAAGAAGCTCCGGTAACTATTAGTCCAATGCGCCCGTGTTTTTATCCAACGTATTGCTCACCAATCCGGGCGATTAGCGGATTGGGTCAGAATTCAACTTGAACGAAAACATTCGAATATTGTGGCCTGTGCGCTCGCCAACAAGTTAGCGCGTATAGCCTGGGCCATAACAACACGACAAACCGTGTTTGAAAGATAACGATAAAGTGACCCTAAACAGCCACGTTATCGTTGATTTAAACCGATTACCCATCTGGTTTTGCGAAGACTGATTATTGATGACATGAACGGCCTGATGATGAACCTAAGCATAAAAATGGCTCTTTGAAGCCGAACGGTTTTTTTAGGCGCATCAGGCGCGGAACTCATTGGGGGGCGGGCATCCTTGCCTATAGTGACGCCGGATAGATTTAAGCAAGCCTAAAATTCATCAAAATGAGTGTTGCAAAAACGAGGGTGACCATAGATTTTATGCTATCGAGGGCGATCAATGGCGTCTCTCAAATGGTCATTGATAAATTTACGCGAATTTAACCGATTAAAAAACTAACTTCGCAAAAGTCAAATTTCTAAAATTATTCAATTCAACTAAACGCTTTGAACTTTTGTAAACGGTTTTTCAAAATTCACTCTGAGATATACGTACGATGTGTACGAACTACCACTTTGAGCACCAATTTTATCCAGTGTCTCGTATCCATATATATAACCTCCCTCTTCCCAGCTCCAGACAACGTAATCTTTATTACTGTTGATTACGTTCAACACTTCGCCCTGACTACTCGCGCGGCCTAATTTCTTCTTATTATTGTCGTCTATAACACTAACCTCACGTGACTTTAATCTTAATACTTGCATCGATGGATTATCCGGAAGTTCGAGGATCCCGCTATGGCGTTCGTCCACGCCGTAATATTTCCGATGAGTGGTGACGACGCTAACGTACTTGTGGTCATACGAGAATTCAATGTTGGTCACCCACGAATCAAATTTAAACTTTGAACCTTGAATTAAATCTTTGAGATTTCCAGTGGGCTTATAACTAAACCACACATCAGCATCCTCGTTAATCAAATTGCTTCGCATATCAAATTCAGTGTGGGGTTTGTTAATTATTTTAAACGAGTTGATCTCAATATACGAGTAACTGACAACCTTCTTCGCAGAATCCAGCTCTAGGTCAAGCATATTTTTGGGCTTAACTTTCTTAATGATGTCCTTTATGCCATATTTCTTGCTTGTCAATCCGTCTTTTTTATACATCTGAAGGACAAGACGATTACTGCTTTTTGGCAAAACTATTAAACGCGTCAAATAAACGCAGTTATTTTTCGCAAAACCACCTTCTCTGGTGATGGTGCGACCAGGGGGCAACTTTTTGTTATCCGGCTCTTTGCCACTCAACAACGTATCAGCCCCCGAGATGAGTGTAATAGCTGTACTTGCGGCGGCAAGGGATATGGTCGCCGCCGTTGTTGCTCCTGGAATCAAACCGAGAGCGGCCACTCCGAGACTAAGCGCACCGTAGACAGCGGTTTTCATTACAGTATCATCGCCTGAATCGGCTAACTCACAAAACCATATTGAGTCGGTATCGTTAAATATTGTGCTGGTACTCCCTAGAAATTTAATCCCATTTGGGACATCCTGAAGGGTATTTTTTATAAGTTGGCTAACAACCGGCGACACTTCCTGCTCCTGAAGGTTAGTTAACGTCGATGTAAACAACGTGCCACCATTATTATCCTTCATTGCGATAATTAGAGACTCTTTGTCCGTAGCAATCAATCCAACCAATCGGAAATTCTGCCCCCAATCAATGGAAATGTTAAAACCAAATTCCTGTGGGTCAAGCTCGCTAATTACACCACTTGAACTTCTGGATTCATCGAGATTATCGTGGACGATAATTGACGACTCCCATGAAACAATTACTGGTTGGTTGACTTCAACTTCAAGTGGAAAGATTACAATCAGGTCACTGTCTGCTGAAGACCAGATTGATTTCAATTTTCCGGCGTAGATGTACATGCACCCTCCTTATGATCCTTGCATATTCTAACCATTAAATGCTGCCATAGAATTTCCTGACAATAATAAAAGTAAAAAGCCTCTCCTACATAACAAAAAAATATTTGGTGAATTTTATAGAATGAAATACGGTCATCAAAGAATTTTTTATTCATCATAAAATATCCTGTTTAAATAAAATAAAGGTTCGTAACAATTATTATGAATGATTTTTTAAACTTTAACCCTATAATTATAGTTATTAGGAGAATCCAAGTTGTAAGAACCACTTCAGTAGAAGTGGTTTTTTAAATGCCATTGATTTATTTTTTACCTGTATTGCCCCCTTTTTTATTTTGGATTATAACGCCGGAAATATAACCATAACCATTGTCACTTATCTTTCCCGTAGTTTTAAAAGTGACAGAGGAATCAGTGACCAAAGCAAGTAAATCAGGCACGGAACTCATCGTGGTGCGGGCATCCTTGCCCATAGAGACGCCGGATAGATTTAAGCAAGCCCGTCATACATCGGAAATCAGTGTTGCAAAAATGGGAGTGACCATAGATTTTATGCTCTCAATAGTTTTGTTTGAATTAGTTTTTTTACTTTCCCTCGTCAATAATTGCACTTATGCTGCAATAACTATCAATATGTCCGGTGCTACCTCGGTCTGTCGACCATCGTGCTTGTACAGTACCTAACACCTTAGTCAAATCGAGATCTGTTTGTAAAGTAATTGGAATTCGACCAGAAGAATCCGGCTTTTTAAGGGAGTAACTGATGCTGCCCTTCGCCAGAACCTCCGAATTCATGGTGATGGCGAAGCTTACATTCGGGTAGTTGTTTCCAGTAGCATACGGACTCGGCACATTCAAAATAATTAAAGCCCTCCCTGACTTTCTCAAAGAATATTGAGTTAAATCGAGAGAAAGTCCTTCAATATCCATCCATTCATTGAACGAAGTCTTGAGTGTTTTATTAATTGATTTTAAAATAATTGTCATAATTTCCTCATCATTTATTTATAAATTTACAAAGCCCAATCTTATGGCTCTTACGGCGAAAGCGCAAAAATTTGTTTTCAGGATTTCATATAATTTCCAACTATAATTTATTACTTCTGTACCAGTCTTTAATAAGGTTGTTTGCTTAGATGTAGCGGCCCGCATTTAAAATATGGCGGGCTCACATTTACCCGGTTTTTCAGCTCACATTAAGTGAAAATGAAATCGGGTTGAGGCTCATATTAACTGCAAATTTGCGACACGAAGTTGTTTGTTGAAGTTGTTCCCACGGCAATGACGGAGGGAACCGCCCGTATCACCGGGTGAATCTAGGGGTCTGAATAAAGAGCGACCTTGACAATGAAACGAAACGCCACATGGCGTGGGGCATAAATCGTGAGAGACATGCCCTTCTGGGAGCCACACCCCGGATGAGTGCTAGATAGCGGGTATGGTGAAGGTATCTGAACCTGTGATAAAGATCGTGAGTAATGACAAGCGGAAGTGGCTACTACGCTTGACCAAAACGGTAATGGAGGGGGGAAGAGTGACTATTTGCTGCACTCTCGTGATCCACATCCCTCCCGGTCAACAGCAGGCATCTAACCCCGCGGACTTCACAGACGGAACGTGGAAACCCCGTATCACTCCCCCTTGGGGACAGCAGCCTGCAAAGATCGCCTATGGTGGTGCGGGATTGGGAAGTCGGAAAAAGCGAAGGCTGGGCTGTAATGGTCCGGATACGGGTTTTAACGTTACCCGACACGAAAGTGTGCCCACGTCCGACAGGTCTTACCTCGCGAGAGAGTTCGCAGAATCGTTATGAGGAGGAAAAGCAAATGACAGCAGCGGGTAAACCGGTGACTGGTGCATCCTTCGAGGCTATTCACTGGGATGTCATCAACTGGCGGGCCATTGAACAGCAGGTGCGGCGACTGCAAATGCGTATCGCGAAGGCAACCCGGGAAAGACGCTGGGGCAAGGTGAAAGCCCTGCAATGGCTTCTGACCCATGCGTTCTCAGCCAAATTACTGGCGGTACAGCGCGTAACGAGCAATACCGGCCGTAACACCCCCGGTGTGGATGGCCAAATCTGGAAAACCCCCACGCAGAAACTCAAGGGGGCGCAGTCATTACAACGGCGAGGGTATCAAACCCAACCATTGAGGCGCATCTATATCCCCAAAAAGAATGGCAAACGTCGACCGCTCGGTATTCCCGTTATGGCTGACCGAGCCCAGCAAGCACTTCATTTGCTGGCACTGGAGCCCGTAGCAGAAATGCTGGCAGACCCAAACGCCTACGGGTTCCGGCCCGGACGGTCCGCGGCAGACGCCATTGCACAGTGTTTCAATATATTGGCACAACGCAACGCAGCCCGGTGGATCTTTGAAGGGGATATAAAAGCCTGCTTTGATCAAATCAGCCATACATGGCTTCGTGAGCATGTGCCGATGGATAAATCAGTCCTCGGAAAATGGCTGACGGCAGGCTACATGGAAGACGGCAAGGTCTACCCCACTAAGGCAGGAACACCACAGGGCGGTATCGCGTCACCGGTTCTGGCTAATATGGCACTGGACGGGCTGGAGTGGGTGGCACAACGCACTGCCCCTCGCCAGAAAGTCTATGTCGTTAAATATGCGGATGACTTCGTCATTTCCGGGAGTGCGAAAGAAGTACTGGAAGAACGGGTGAAACCTGCTGTAGCTGCCTTTCTCAGAGAACGGGGTCTGGAGCTCTCAGCAGAGAAAACCCGGATAACGCATATCGACGAGGGCTTTGATTTTCTCGGCTTCAACATACGCAAATACCGTGACAAGTTGCTGATAAAACCAGCAAAAAGCGCAGTCAAACGTATGCTGAGGAATATACGAGAGCTGATCAAAACCAATGCAACCGCCAAAACGGAAAACCTGATCCGGCAACTCAACAGAAAGTTGAGAGGCTGGGCCAATTATTACCGTCATGTTGTGTCGAAAAAGACCTTTGCTTACGTTGACCATCAGGTGTTTCAGGCTCTGCTTATCTGGATAAATCGACGACATCCAAACAAATCAGCCCGATGGAAGCAAAAGCGTTATTTCCGTCGCCTTGGTTTACGTCAATGGACTTTCTTCTCGATGTTCAGAAATGTGAAGGGAGAACAGGGATATCTCGACCTGTTCTCAATGGCGAGTACCCCGATCGTCCGCCACATCAAGATCAGAGCCAATGCGACCCCTTATGATCCGACATACCGACAGTACTTTGAGCGTCGTGCGCGGATCAGATAGCCCGAAGCGGAGCATAAGGGAAGGGATTTATCCAGGAGTAAAGCACGTTGGGTTACCGGGTCATTATCAGGCCTTAGTAAGGCTTGAGCCGTGTGCGCTGAAAGGCGCACGCACGGTTCTTAGAGGGCTGGAGACAGTTACCTGTCTCTGGCTACTCTGCGAGCTTGCATTTATCTTTTTCGGCTCGCATTTCATTTCGACGGCTCACAGTAACTGCAAATGAAATTTTCCGCTTAAACCAATCTATTGGATTGTATGGGTATAGTTTAACCTGACACTTTTTGCTTAGCGTACTTTAATTTGTGCGCCGTGCAAAGGCACGGTCTTCCAGCGGGTGCGAATCCCGCCCGGCAACTTTCGTTCCAGCCGGAAGTAATCAGAGCAGTCGTGGCGGTAACAAAGCGGCTGAAGCCTCTGGTGTATAGGATCATTTTAGTGATTCAGCGAGTATGCAGGCCGTAACGTGAGTGAACGCTGAGCAGGCCTCGAAAAACGCAATGTGGAGGCTGACCCACCAAATTATTGGGGAAAGCTGCCAGTTACAGGGGAAGTGAACGAAAAGGGCACCCTGCAACCTCCACCGGGGTAGTAGCGACAGCATGTATACAAGAGGAAGACCGGGGCAACACGGGAAGTCCTGCGTGTGGTGAACGCTAACACCAACCGGAAGCCGGTGACGGCCAGACCGGGCACGACAGGATGACGGAGAGGCTCGTAGTACCGGGGAAGCCGGGTAATGCCGGTGGAGGAAAGGAGCCTTGGTTCAGAAACAACGCCGAAAGTGATGAGGAACTGGAGATTGGGAAACCTAAGAACTCCGAAATACGTTCAGGAATTACAGACGACGTTACATGCGAAAGCGAAGGAAAGATCCGAGCTTCGATTCCATGCGTTGTACGACAAAATATACCACCGCAGTGTGCTGACTCATGCGTACCAGTGCTGTCGCCGGAATAAAGGTGCAGCGGGGACGGATGGGCAAACCTTCGATGATATTGAGTCATATGGTGTGGAGCAATGGCTCGGAGAACTGGCGCAACAGCTTCGGGAAGGCACATATGTTCCGAAGCCGGTCAGGCGGGTACATATACCTAAGCCAAACGGGAAAACCCGACCGCTGGGCATCGCGTGTCTGAGGGACAGAGTTTGCCAGATGGCAGCAATGTTGGTGCTCGAACCTATATTCGAAGCCGATCTTCCCCCAGAACAGCATGCCTACCGGCGAAACCAAAATGCAAAAAGCGCGGTACAGGAAGTACACAGTCTACTGACCAGCGGATATAGAGATATTGTAGATGCGGATCTGTCAGGCTACTTCGACACCATACCCCATCCTGAATTGATGAAGTCAGTTGCACGCCGGATCGTGGACGGTAACGTTCTGCTCTTGATTAAGCAGTGGCTGGCAGCACCAGTAGAAGAAAAGATGCGGGACGGGAAAGTACTGCGAACAACCGCAAACCGGGATAACCAGTGCGGAATACCACAGGGTTCTCCAATATCCCCACTCTTATCTAATCTGTACATGAGACGTTTCATGATGGGCTGGAAAAGTCTGAGGATCGAACAGCGCCTGGGTGCGCGTATTGTTAACTATGCTGACGATCTGGTGATCTGCTGTAAAGGCAGTAACGCCAGCCATGCAATGGCAGCAATGCGCGGACTGATGGCAAAGCTGAAGCTAACGGTAAATGAAGAAAAGACCCGCTTATGTCGAATGCCGGAAGGTGAATTTGACTTTCTGGGATACACGTTTAAGCGCTTATATTCAGCCCGGACGAGGAA
>NZ_JBHFKW010000066.1:0-10479 GCF_042879395.1 Photorhabdus sp. RM322S | reverse complement strand
CGGCGAACATGATATTGCAGCATCTGAAAATAAGAGGGCGCTTCTGATAACAGGGCGTCCGTCCCCGAGGCTTTGGCAGCAATGTCCTGTACACGTAAGCGCTGCTTGCAGTCACGAAAAAGATTCAACCACCACACCACGCCAACCATACTGACAATCCAAACGATTATTTTGACAGCCTGAGTAGACAACCCGACTCGATCGCCCCAGAAAGATAACAATCCGCCCAATACCAGGGCGATCAAACCGGTGACCAGGCCGACTCCCAAATTACGGGTAATAAAAGCCTTAAACATGGAAACCCCCTGATGAAGTGACATGGTTCAGCGGGGAGAGGGTCCCCAGTTGTAACGTGGCATGGTGCGCTAGCAGAAAAAGCTGTGGTGCCTGTTGATATTCGGCCATTTTCATGGCGAGCGTTAATGCAAACCAATCCGCATATGGCCCTGATTTCCCAAGCCAATGGGGGACGAACTGCTGATCAGGCGTTGCCGGTGCGCTCTGCTGTACAGATGATGGCAAGGCTTGCAATATCTGATTCAACCGAATTAACAACTTATCTTTCTCCGGTGAGTCGGCATCGTTGTACCACAGTGTCCCGGCAGTGATGGCAGGACGTTGATAACGCAGAAACTGGGCCACACTCTGCCCGGCCTCCGCTGCGACAGTAACCATAGGCCGATGCAGACAGCATTTCGCCGGTAACGGAGAAGAAGGAGATGCCAGTAGCCAAACCACCGCGCCCTCACTGACGACCTCCGGCGTTTTATTGCCTGCCCAACACCATGTTATAACCAACTGCAATCCTTTGGTTTCCGTGGTCAACCAGTCGCTTATCTGCTGGGTATAATCGGCTTTGAGTTTTATCGGACCTTGCAATTGAGACAAAGGCAGCCCCAGTTCCGCCCAAACCTGACAGAATTGTTCCCATACGACGATTTCGGGCCTGTCTAATGGAAAATAGACATTCACCTTATGGTTAGCCACATACGCCATCAAACTACTTCGCATCTCTCCCAGTAAATTTTCAAACACGTTGAGGTAACTGGAAAAAGGGGGCAATACCAGTGCACTATCACCATTGACTAATACATCCCTATCCGCCGGTGAGGGCACTTCCGGCGGAAAAAACGCGCCATAATCCACAACCCGTATCGCCTGCGAAGCCCACGCTTGCCAGCGAGCCTCCTGCCAGGCGTTTTCTTGTGTCAGCACTTCCGCTTGCTCCAGTTCGACGCCGTAACGAAACAGCCGCCAGCCAGCAATCACGCCGAACAGTGCTGTTATTCCGGCTAAAGCGACCAGCGCATAAAGCAGGCTGGCGGGATTTTTAAACAGATACCAGACACTGCCGGCAGCAACTACGACAGCGAAACAAGCCATACTGAACAGACGCCACCAAAGCGACCAGACTGGCGGTTCAGGCCGGTGTACGGAATAAGATTGCGGAATATCCCAGGCCATCATGATGACTCCCCTATTCCGGCTTTAGTCGTACTGGAAATAACATAACAACCGCATTGGCAAAGCGCTTTATCAAATGCGACGGGTTTCCCCTCGGAAATACATTGAGAATTAGCTTTAACAATACGGTTAATACCATGCTCTTTCAGCGGACAACTGACTAAATCATTTAATAATGCGACTCTTTTCCCTTCAATTTCGATAGAAGAGGAGGCGGAAATCACTTCACCGCCGCTACTGAGCTTATCGCCCAGGCGAATAACACCTGTAAACATCATGAACCCTATATCATTAAGAATAAATTTTTCACATTTTCAGCGTAATAATATTATCGCCCTCATTTTTCGACGCCGCCTGCAACAACGTTTGAATGACTTTATTAACATCATCTCTATCAATAAATTCCTTTGAGCATACGATGTCGATTTTTTTATTTAAATTAACGGCAATCAGCACGCTGTTTTCACGTTCCTCAACCCTTTTAATACATTCATAAGGCAAGAAAATGGTTTTGCTCAACGCGGTCGGCGTTAACAAAAAGCCCCCTGATTTCTCTGCAAAGAAATAACGATCTTTTGTTTTACGATAGGAGGCATAATGCATCGCTGCCATTATGATGCAAATACTACTCGCGCCCTGAATATGTCGACAGATTAATAGCAAGACCTCTCCAAACCATTTTATAGATCTGTTTCACAAAAACGCCTTGATTTACACAAAATTACAAACCAAATAAAAACAGACAAGACTTCACGTTGGATAATTCATTACTGAATTCTCCAAAGACAAGTCATCTTTTAATATCTCTACGACTCAGCGCAGATAATTCTGAGGACTATCCCATAAATCTTTAGCTCCATCCTATTACCTGAATCAGTAATAGTAGTAATGGCTCAGAATACAAACCTTATCCGGTAATACTTCTTCACTGTTTTCAGACGATGGATTAGATTTCATTTCCTCAATCTTTTTCTTAGTTAATTTACTAAGACTAATATCCTGCGGATTCGGGAAACCCAACACGGAGAAAATATCCTGAGCCAGTTTAACTGACGGCCACGGTTTTTTGAGGCTGACAGAGTATGCATAAAAAGAAAATACGGTTGCCACAAATATAAACCATAAGGTTAAAAGGTCTGGTCCATCCCAAAAACTGCCCCCATCTGAAAAAAAGACGGTGCCAAGACAAACGGCAATGATTATAAAAAATACGCAGAAAGTATAAAAGACTTCATCCCATGCTTTTGACCGTCTCCCTTTATTACAACACGGCGTGATAGAAATCGTTCTGCGTTCAGGGTTTGTTAATGCATAGACGACATAATATTCTCCCTGATCGGTCACCGCTAATTCAACATAATCACCTGTTTTTACTGTCGTCAACCCTATCCAACCATGAAAAGGGATACCATTAATTTTCCCCTGCACAAAATGACATATTTCACTCAATCGCACTTCAGTCCGTAAATTCACCGCAGCCTGAGACGTATTTCCCAACATCGCCAGCAATAATGCACCAAATTGCCTATTCTCTTCCCGGCGGGCAAATTCTTCGGGGTCATATTCACGATCAGAAAAATAGCCTTTGACACAGAGTGTTTCCCACTCTTCCAACACACCACTCACTTTGATTAATGGTTTACGCGGGGGCAATTCCGGCGGCGGCGGCTCTTTTGCCAATATCGCATCCAGTTCAGGGATTTTTTCTTTTGTTTTTGCAATCTCCTTTTCTGCCTCTTCTCTGCCTTCTGGATGGCTTACTATCCAGTCAAGGTTAACTTCAATCCATGTATCAAGACTGCTTCTCTGACTTTTTATTTCTTCAAAGTCAATAGCACCTTTTAACATCTGATAAGTATTCATGAGAGCACCTTAATTGCATCGGCAAAGTTTTTACTTTGTTCTTCATACAACTTATCTTTCTGTGATTCAGGGTAAATCCATTGCGTGGCTTCTAAACCCTTTACCGGTTCTAACCCAAAAACACAACTCCGGCACCATTTTTGTAGATCATTATCGACATACAATGAAACCAGCCACTCAAGAATAAGAAGTCCAAGCATGACTTGCCAGCTAGCCAGAAAACCAACAACCCTACCGGCAGCCAAAGATCCCAACATTTTTAATGTAGTTTCTAAAACCCCCCTATCCATCAGCTTTCTCTCTATCAATACTTCTAACAACCCGCCGGATGCTTTTAGCATTGCACCAATATCACCCCCAATTTTGCAACCGATTAATCCAAAATACTGCCAACGCCGTCTGCCATGCAATTCAGATTCAAAATCACTAATATCTACCCCCAGATTTAGTGCGGAAGCGAGCGTGCCCGCACTCGAACCAATAAATTTAATCGTGTCGGTGGCCGCCATATTTTTTATGCCGTGCTTCACCATCGGCTCGACAATCTCCATTGCCGTACTCAGTGTGCTTAAAAACGCCGCAGTCACCTGAGCATGGCTCTTGGTATCCCCCTTACTCTCTTTGAATTGATTGGCATACTCCAGCCCGTTAAAAAATAAGACCAATAACTTAATGCGGGATTTTTTTAATACCGGCTCTCCTTCGGCGCTGTCAGCAAATTTTTTAAAATCAGACTGATATTTATTATTTTTTTTCAACCGCTCCTCAGAACCCGGCCTCTTAAGTCTCTCCAATACCTGCTGCCGAAACGCATTACCCTCCTTAAGCTGTGAGATTGACAAGTCAACTACCTTGTCAAAACGCACCCCTGAAATCACCGAGAATAGCCCCTTACTCAGCATTTCATTGGTGCTATTCAGCACTTTTCCTAAGCGGGTAAAATTAAAGAACCGGTCGCCCAGCGTCACCAGTCGCCGGTCGCTGTGCAGCATCGCCCGGGCAAAGGTGCTGCGGGAAGTGGGCGGCTTTTCCAGCACTGCATTCGCTTTATCGTAGGCTTCCACCAGTTTTCCACTCAGCACCGGCACCGTTTTCATAAACGCTGAGATGTCCGCCGGTTTCTCATTCCCCTTATTCAGCTTCATCTGCTGTAAAAAACCGTCCATCTCTTTCATCACGTCCGGGTTATTCAGCAATAATGAGCGCCAGACAATATTTTCCGGTGACAACGCGGAATATTGATCGATTTGATCATCTAAAAAGGCACTGCCCGTTTCGGTTACATTCAGCGCAGCGAGGGCATAATCCACCGCCTCACGATAATTGAGGTTGTCCTCCAGTCGGGGGGAATGAAAATCCTGACAACAGGTGATAAACCGGCTCTGTTTTAGCCAGCTCACTCTGAACTGCGCCAGTTGTTCCAGCTTTTTCGCCACTTCAGCACAAAAATCAGCATAACATTGGTTAAATGCCTGTCGTTTCGCCAGATTCAGCTCGGCGGTATATTTCTTCCAATCACGGGCAACGGCTTGCTTATCCCATTCCACCATGTCACGAGTCACATACCCTTTGAGCCTGGCCTTATCCTGATCTGAAAAAACCTGATAAGCCTCCTGCTGAGTGACTTCGAGCGCTTTATCAACCCGCCCTTCCAAATTCGCGGTTTTTAATTTATGCAGCTGGTTCTCTACCCCATTTAATGAACTGTCGGTCATAAATTCAATCGACAATTCATCCAGAAAGGTTTTATGCGCCCCGATGATATCATCACCCCATCCCGCTAATTCATGCACTATCCCTATCGGATCATGCAACGCGATTAACACCGGCGAAACCGGCGTGCCATCTTCTGCCAGCCCCCGCTTTTGCATCGCCCTGACCGTGATATCCGCACACCCCGACCGCGTTTTACTCCACGGATACAAGGTGCCCTGCGGTCTCACCGCATGGTGATAAACTTTGTAGTAAGGTGCTTCCTTTGCTGTCCCGCTGATACGCGCCGCTTTCGGATTACAGGGCAAAATATATTTGCCGGAGTCATTGTCGCCCAGACAGTAATCGATGACGCCATTCAGGTTCTCTACCGTCGCCTGAGCAATCCCCACCCCTTCCGGCACCCCGCGCCACTGCCACGGTTTCACGCACTGCATCCGCTTTTCCCGTGCTTCGCGGTTGTTGTGATAATACTCGATGGTCTCCCGGCTCCACGCTGAGGGCGTGAAAGCCAGCCAGGTCTCCTGATACAGGGCGGTATCTCTTAGCACAATAAATTCCACATTGGCGCTCTGATGGGTCGTAACATGACAATCCGCCGTTTTCTGGGGCAAAACACCAAAAGGCGCACTCAGATTTTGCCACAACGCGCCATCCTCACTGACGCTCCAGGCATCCCAACTCTCCGATTCAAATGGACCGGCATTGGCGTAATAGACATACAAAAACCCCTGCCGTAAGGCACGCAGCGCATAATGGTAACCCGGCGCAGAAGGCGCCGGTGTTTCAGCCCACGCCGGCAAGGTTTCAGAAACGTTATCCGGCACCACGGTATAGCGCACCGGCAGCAGCGCCGGTCCGGTGGATCCACACGTCTGACATAAGGGTTGACTCATCACAATATCTCCGGGTTTTCTAAAGGAATAATGGCAGGATTGAGATGACAGCAGTCACGAGCCAGAGCTGACCACGCTTCTGCTGTCAGTCTGGCAGTCCGGGTAACATAACCGCCAGCGCTATCGCCCCCTTCGTCGGACAACAGCGACTGTATTCGGGGATGTAAATCCATCTCCGGGTGATATAACAAACCGTGCAATGCACAGGTTTCCAGGTCTTGCACAGCGTTAAAGGCATAGCGTGCTGTCACCCGACGCAACAAGGCCAGCATAATATGCAGGGATTCAAGCTCCGTCCGCCGTAACTGATTACGGTATGCCTGACGATATCGGCGTAATGCCCGGTTCATCGGCCCTGACCAGGCCATTTCTGCCACCTGTGCCGCTGTCAATGACAGTGAAAAGGTGTACAGTTCCTTCGCAGACCGGGCATTGTCTCTGTGCAGTAACTGACCGTCGCCGTCAACCAGATACCAGTCGGTCAATGGCCCCAACAAACGCGAACGTTGCCAGCCATCCAGCACCGGCCAAAAGGCATTATTGACCGCCGGATCATAAAAACGCAGCATGATTTGCTGTTGAAATGACACGGACTGCACCGCCATCATATTGATATGGCGCGCAATAGCAGACACCGGGCTGGCACTAAACAACCAGCCACACACCATCCGCCCGCGCCCGGCAATCAACTCTGCCGGGTCCATTTCCTGCAACGCCTGCGTGACGCTCAGCGCCAGCAGTTCGGCATCCTCAGACCGATTGAGATCCAGTGGCACCCACCAGGGAGAATAGCGGGATTCGAAACGGTGATGCTTTATCTGCGTCGGTATCGCCGCCGGCTGATGATTCAGGATCGCCGCAGGAAACCCGTCTTCCTGACGGGTATCCAGAAACACAGCCGGGTCAACCAGTAAAAAACCGTGGCCGTCATGCTGAGTAAACGCAGTACGTAAATCAGCCAGCAGACTGGTTTGCTGTCTGGCCTCAGCCTCGGGGGAAAAATCATAATCCACAGGCAGTTGAATAGTGGCTTCTGTCATTGTTTACTCCTTATTTAGTCATGCCATTTTGCTCACCCGCCATTCGCGCAGATGCTGATACGCAACGCTCAGGTAAAGTCAGGGCTGAATCCTGACTGACAGGGCCCGTTTTTTGTAAAATGTCACAATGGATCCGGGCATTCTTCGGGCTGGCAAACGAAATATGGCCGTCTTTCAGCGAGATATAAGCCCCCCCGCACTCCAGCCGCAGTTCTGTTTTCGCGGAGACGGTCACGCAATCCTGTTGACTTGCCAGCGTTAGCGCCTGTTGAGCCAACACCTCCACCGCGTCAGTCTGTGCCTGAATTTCTACCTTGCCAGAAGCCGCCAGCAGCTTTATACCCAACATTCGGGTGAACAAACTCAGCCCATTCCCCACCGCCAGCCGGAATTTCTTGGTGATGCTCATATCCGCATCCCGACCCACAGTGGTGATCAGGTTTTCACCCGCAGAAAGCTGCAAACTGCCCGGGGTCACCTGAGCAATGCCTGACGGCGCGGAAAGTAACAGAGCGCGTTGTTGCAGATCTTTGAGGGTGTCATTCATCAATGCAGTCTGGGTTTCGATATCCGCCAGTTCCGCTTTCGCCGCCTCAGCGGCATGACGCAACCCCGCCGCGGTCTGAATTGCAGCCTCCAGCTCAGACAACGCCCCTTGCATATCCCGTTGCTGACCCGACGCTTTAACCTGCTGATCCGCGCTGATAAACAACCCCTTCCCAGCGCGAATCGCCCCCCAGTCGTCGGTCCGCAGTTCAAACCCTTCACCGCGCTGATTAGGATGCGGTCGCTGTCCATCCACCAGATGGCCCAGATTCAGCTGACTCTTACCGCCGTATTCAGTGCTCAGCTTGATATGTTCTTTGCCGCGTTCGTCGTCCATCCGCAGTTTGTTATTCGCCGGGGTACGCAGGACATTACGTCTGGCGTTGTCGAGGGTCACATGATCTTCGTGACGCGAGTCATGCAACGCATGGGCGATATAGGGCCGGTCGGGGTTGCCCTGTTCAAACGCCACCGCCACTTCGGTTCCCTGGAGCAGCGGCCAGTGGAAGCCGTAGGTGTTACCGGCATACGGTCGGGCTAAACGTACCCACAGGCTTTCGCCTCCCAGCGGCCATTCATCCAGGTCAAAATCAAACTTGATGCGGTAACGCCCCATTTTGTCGATATGGCTGTAGGTGTCGTTCGGCCAGTCGCTGGTCACCCGCGCCGGCACCGTGCCGGATATCACCGGTCGTTCCCGCAGTGCCGGCCGGTAGCTCAGGATTTCGCTGTAAGGGATACTGCTAAAACTGACCCGATAATTGCTGTCACGCCGGGCACTGCTTCGCATGGAGACAATCAATACCCCCGCTTTTCCCACCCCTGCCGGTCTCTCCCCTTCCAGCTCCAGCACTAAGCCGGGGACCAGCATCGGGGAAGAGCTTTGACCCCGGATCAGGTGCTGCCGGTACAGGTCGCGCTCGTGATGCAGACGGGCATAAAATCCCGCCGTTTCTGGCTGGGGCTGGATCGGTTCTCCCCGTGCCAGAATGTTATCGCCATAACGGTAAATTTCACCAACCACTGTAGTATCCCGATCCCGGCTGACCTGATATTGCAGGTCATTGCCCGCTTCCCGGTAGTTGTAGTCCCGCACCTTCACCCTTTGCGTGACCACCTGATGTTCAACATGCAAATCCCACACCGAATCACGGTCGTTGTGATTCATGCCCGCCGGGTCACGTAACGGTAAACGCACGTCGTACTGATAATTGCGCTGGTTATCCCCAAACCGCACCACGTCAATCCCCAGACGGCCGTCCATTTCGAAGCGATACCCGATCCCCACTTCCGCTAAAATACGCTGGATAAAATCCAGATCACTCTCCTGCCACTGCACCCCCAGTTCCCGCCGGGGATATTCCCGTACCAGGGTGAACAGAAAATCCTGGCCCCGAAAACCGTGGCGGTCACGCAGGATCTTCTCCACCATTTCCGGGACTGACTGGTGCTGGTAAATCGCACAGCGTCGGGTATGGTGCAGCAATGCCAGACGCGGCTCCAGACAGACCTGATAGTGGGTTTCATCCGCTGAGGTGGCAAGCCGGTTAAACCGGGTGATGACGCCGTGTACTTTACGCACCTGTTCCGGGTTTTCCGGTGCCTGCAAGATAAACGTGGCCGGTTTGTTCAATATCACCGCCGGGTCGATATCCCTGTTCGGGCTGGTGAAATCAATGGTGTAGCAATAAGGAGCACACAGGCGCTCTTCGCCGGTGAAGCTGAACACCTCCAGCATTGCGTCACAGCGCCGCACTTCAAGCCGGTAACGGGCATGGCCCGGCAGTGCGACTTTACCCGCCTGGCGCTGACGGGCGCGAAGCATTTTTCTATCCATCAATAGGTTTCCTCAGATATCAGATAAAACGGCCGGTTCACTCAGCGAAAAGGGTGCCCCACTTCTTCAATAAAAGTGCCTGTCGTTATAAACGGTTATGTCAATTCAACTACCGAAAATCCAACCGAATATATCCCCGGTTGTTAACCCTGATAAATACGGGGAACAGTCAATTGATGCCGGTACGGCTTAATTGAGCGTTAACCAGAATAAAAATAATCGCGAAGGCCAATCATCTGCCCTCGAATGAATAGATTCATTAATTGCCTACAGGGTAACTGAATAATTCAATCCTCCCTGTGGGTGCAGATTAAAATCAAGTCTTTTTTTATCAAAAAGCACAATATGCTTAATATCAACGACAAAAACTCATAATATTTAAACCAAATATAAACAGGATGTCATTTGTTTATACAAAAAGGTTGCATTGATTTAAATAATATAAATCCAATTCACTCTTCCGATATTCACCCCTTTCAACATCACTGAAATAAAGTCTATTTCTATATTATTTTCAGTATGTTAAATAATATTCAAGTGCAATGAAGACATTATTTCATCCTCCACTTTATGACTAATATTTACTATCATCAATACGTTACCGATGCGTAAAAAAGAATGATCCTCAGTGATATTCTGCGAATGAGAATAGATTCCATTATTTAGCGTTAACCCATCAATAATAGCTTTACCCTGATTCAGGGCAGCGATTACCCTGCCTCACAATAAAGCATCACAGATAGATAGTAATATCATGATGATATGATTATAAAATATTAAAACCGAATGAATGCAAAATTCAGTGACCTATTCTGGCGATAACCGGCAATGTCATTCCATTTATAACCCCCGGTTTATACCGTCAAATAAGAGATTATTCTGCCCCCCAGTCGTTATTATTTATCCCCGATTCAGCCAGGTTATTTCCCGCATTCTCCACAAAAATCGTTTTCGGCAACCTAAATCCCCGCAGTTTCAGCAACGCCAGCGGACCTTTCCCAACTTCGGTACGTAATACCCAGGTCAGCGGCAATCCGTCCGCCGCAGTCAATGTCAGCCGGTAACGACTGCTGTCCAGCGCAGTCACCTTCGCCTGCGCTAACCACCGCATTAACCCCCA
>NZ_JBHFKW010000065.1:0-11154 GCF_042879395.1 Photorhabdus sp. RM322S | reverse complement strand
TTTAAGATGGCAGGTCGACGCTACAGCCCATGCTTTGATGCTCCACTCTCTGTTTTTGTAAGCTGAATATTAATGCCATAACCAATTCCTTCTGGTTATTCATGAAAATGGATAGATAAGCACAGCTACTCAAGTATTGACTATCTCATGTATTGTCTGATGGTGGAAATTATATGTTCCGATATAAAGAAATTCACATGGAGACGGGTTGTAGCGGGCCGCGTAAATTGAAAAAGCACGTCATTTAAATTGATAAAATTTCCGCGCCGCGTTTTTTATCAAAATATGTGATTTATTTTAGCTGTTTTTCTTGCTAGTTGTACCATCAAAACCAGCTTGAAATTTAACCTCACATCCGCTTTTTACAGTAAATCTTCTGACTTTTTGTCACTCTATTGGTAAATATTTGTAAATAGTGGAGAGGGAAACGCCGTAAATCAACGCAAGATTCTTTCGGCTCTGACCATTTGCAAGTAGACTTTTCGCTTGTTGCTGTTCAGAGAACGAAAATGATACCGGCCTGCCTCCAATTCTTCCCTGAGCGCGCAGCTATTAATCCCGCGTTTGTCCTTTCAACGATTAACTCCCGTTCCATTTCAGCCAGCGCACTCATGACATGAAAGAAGAATCTTCCCATAGCTGTACCAGTATCAATACTGTCAGTCAGGCTTTGAAAATGAATGCCACGTTCACTTAAATCAGAAACTAAATCGACAAGATGTTTTACACTACGTCCCAAGTCTGTCTAGCTTCCAAACGACTAAAGTATTGCCTGTCTTCAGCTGCTTTAAAGCCCGTTTTAAATCTGGTCTATTGGCTGTTTTTTAATCTATTCTATTCTCATAAAATGATAAAAAATGGATGCTAATATTGGTATACTCACCATAAATCATTGGAGGGTAAATAATGGATAAATACGACTATGCCAGTATTGAGCATTTAAAATGCTGTTTGGTAGCAGAGGTGATATGTTCCGGTACAAAAAAAATTCACATGGGGTAGGGTTATAAGAAGAGCTTGGAAAAATCCTAAGCGTAGGTTTTACTTCTGATGGAGGCTGGCTAACTATTTATATCATTCAAATAAATCAATCAAAGTTGCTGAATATATACACAGAAAATTGCAAGCTAAATACGGATGTGAAATAGGTATTGGTGCCAAAATTGGCCCCGGTCTTTCTATAGGACACTATGTAGGATTGGTAATTGCATATGAAGCTGTGATTGGTAAAAATTTTCATGTGCGGCAAAATACAACTATAGGTATCGTTTCATCCAATCAAAAAGGATTGATACATATTGGTGATAACGTTACTGTCGGAGCTAACTCATGCATCATTGGCGACGATCTATACATAGGTGATAATGTGATGATAAGTGCTATGAGCTTCATTAATAAAGATATATCAGACAATAATATTGTCTATACACCAAAAGATAATAATCAAATCAAGTATTCAAAAGACCAAAATAAATTTATTTGGTAATAATAGTTTTAGGGAGCAATTAGCGAGAGCGTTCAGAGTTCTGTGTCACGTTAAAAATATTACAGCGTCATCACGTTATTCAGTCGCCCATCAAAATAAATAGCTAACTGGGACAATGTCACATTCTAACTCTGAACAGGCATTGTCCATTTTTCCTGTGCATTCATCAGCCCCAGATAAAGCAGCTTCAACAAACTGTTTTCATTCGGGAAAGCCCCAAATTTTATTAGCCAATTTAGCAATAGAAAAATGGAAAGCATAGTAAATACATACCCTATTCTTGGGAAAGAACCTAAAGTTATATACTTCTAAAAAGCAAGAAACAAAGGGCACAACAACGAGTGGTGACCAGCTTATATTTCCTTTTGTAAGTTTCATATCTACCTCAGTAACATATTCATGTAATAACGAAAATAATTTACTTTAAAAAAATCGGATATGAGATTTAATCTCTATATCCATTTTAGGTTTTGGTAAGTAACATACAATATATTTTTCGTCATATTAATCAAAATATTCAAATTACTTTATAAACCAAAATAATTCCAATATAGAATAACCAATATGGTATAGGAATATAACTATGATTTTCTAGTATAGGAAAATATACATGAATTTATCTAAACTAATGTAGTTACAACTTCGTTATTATCACCATGGTTTTCTCCAAAGTATACCCATTCAAATCTTATCTACACAGCTTAACTTAGAGCAACTCACACCATTCCATAATCAGCAAGCTATTGTATCATTGTAGCGGCACGCTACAACCGAGCATGAGAAATTCAATAAGCTGTTTTAGGTGCCTTTAGAAACCAAATCATGTATACTCTTCATAAATAGAATATGTTTAACTTTTGAGATAACAGATGATCCCCAAAAAAATTCACTATGTATGGATTGGTAATCAATCAAAGTCCGAATTGATACTAAGATGTATTGAGAGCTGGAAAAAGCACCTTCCAGATTATGAAATAATAGAATGGAATAATGAAAAATTTGAAAAAATTAAAAATACATATTCAGAACAAGCCTATCGTAACAGAAAATGGGCGTTTATTTCTGACTATATCAGGCTTTATGCACTTTATCATGAAGGTGGCATCTATTTGGATTCTGATGTTGAAGTCACGAATAATATAGATCAGTTTCTTCATTTAGACTTTTTTAGTGGTTATGAGAATTATGAAGGCCATTATCATCCAATTACAGCAGTCATGGGTGCCAAAGCAGGAAACTCCATCATTGCTGACTTATTAAGTTACTACAAAAACGCTAATTTCGAAACGTCAAATGGTTTGGATCTTGAAACAAATACAGTCCGTATCAGTCGATATTTCTCTGAAAAATTTGGGCTCCAAGAGCCTTATGATGGTTATCAGACAACACAATTAAATAATAAATCAATAATTTACCCATCATATTATTTCTGCACACCAGAGCACGAATTAGAAAATTTTTCTATTCACCTATTTAATGGATCTTGGTGCCCTTCTCATTCTCGCAAAGATAAATTAAAAATTTTCAAAAAATTTATTTTTTCTCGGTTTATCAGATTAAGAGATACTGGTGAGCCTCAAGTCGCATCAAAAGAAAAAATATTATTTAAAATTCCTGTATCTAAAACAAAGCAGTATGTGTTAATAATGCGGATAAATTAAATATTAGAGACTGTTGACGTTTCGTGTACATAACTTATACGGTCCACATGGGTAACTGCATCATCATAAAAGTAATGACAGCCATACTGGCATAATTTCGCTCAAGCTTGTCATATCTTTTTGTTATTACTAGAAAATGTTTAATTCTGGCAAAGGCATTTCAACCAGATGCCGATACTGATATAACTGCCTGTCAATAATTTGGTTGCTTTTTCAACTGTTCTTCCGGTGAAGGGAGCACGCTTGTTGCTCCACGATTTCGGATAAAGTCTCTGAGCTTTTCACTGTCGTATCCCTTGTCGACAATCACAAACTCTAACTCAGGCGACTGTGTGACCAGACTCTCGGCATGAACAATATCGTTTGCTTAACCGCCTGAAAGTTCAAAGTGGACAGGAGGTCCATAGCTGTCCACCGCCAAATGGATTTTGGTTGAACGTTCCCTTCGACTCCGGCCTATCGATGCATCTTCCCCTGAAGCTGCGCCTGCACTGTGCTGGTGCGCTCGGACTAGACTGCCATCAATGAACAACCATTATGAATCGGCGTTATGAGATAACTATTTGAATAATAATTGTAAAATACCGTTCTTTGACCACAGATTAAAACGGCGGAATACGGTATTCTATTGACCGAAAGCGACAGGGATATCCCACCAAGGGCAGCTGGTTCTCATTCTCTATCGAATGAGAACCAGCGTCATACGATGTTCCGCTTTGTTATAGACACGGCCACTGTGTCGCATCAATGAAGATAGCGTATTCCTTCCTTCATCTGTTAATATGGTTCTTGGTATGATGGTGAGGTGGCGGAGTTTTTTGACAAAAACAATTATACCCAATCATCATGCTGTGCAGTAATTCCTCTCAAAACGTCAGCAATTCCCAGGTACAATATTTATTTTCATCAAAAACAATAAATATAAATAACGTTTCTTAATTCTGCTACACATAGCCCTCTTCAACCCATTGTTATACATAGGATTATGAGTGGTATAAGATGTAGCACTATTTTGGAATCTTATTTATCGTAAATTTTTCCACCAAATAGCAGTTCCTTCATTGTTATGAAGCCCAATATACGAATGATGACATTTGCTTACAGATATAATATCAAACTTATCCCTTAATGAAAGAAATGGTGGGGTTTTCCACCATTTAAAATTCTATTTCTTTCTTATCTTCATAAACTTTCTTTTAAAACTAAATCGAACATTAGAGTCTAATATAAATCTTAATGTAGATAGACTATTTATTATCTCATAAATAGAATTAGAATATTCATTTGATAATTTATCTCCGTACTTATAGATAAGCTCTATAGCATGGCAAGCTGTAAGATTCCTAAACTTCTTCCCAAAAGTTTTATCAGTTATTAAGATAACCTCTGCCATTATATTTACTTTAATTTCATTAATTGAATTAGAAAGACTTCCTTCTCTTTTTATATAGCTATAGTACTTCATATCAGTATAATGAATATTATTACACTTGACCAATAACAAAGGAAATAACAATGCATCCTCATAAAAAGGAACTTCAGGGAAATTATTCCCATAAAATAACTCTCTCCTAAAAAATTTCCCACATGAATGTGCCTGAAATTTCTTATGAATTAAAAATTCTTTTATTGCTGTGTCTCTATGGAGTTCTACTGAGGATAGTAATTTTGATCTTTCTATTATGTCTGACTCTTTTCTTACTTCATTTAACTTACTAATAAGCATATCTGGTTTCTTATATGCCAAGAAATCTAAAATTTCTACCATAGAGAAATCAGATAAAAAATCATCACCATCAACGAATGTTATATATTCTCCATGGCTTATCTCTACCGCATATTTTTTTACTTTACCTAAGCTCCTAAACTCCTTTCTTATATAAATAAAAGATTCATTTTCCTCTGTGAACTTCTTTAAGATTGATGGAGTTGAATCAGAAGAACTGTCATCTATCAGCAAAACCTCATAATCATCAGAAGAAACTTTGCATAGGCAATTTTTTATACTTTCCAAGCATCTTCCTATTAAATCTTCTAAGTTATGTGCTGCAACTATGATTGATAGCTTTTTATCAAAATGTAAACCTTGCATTATTCTCTCCCTTATGTTGACTGACGCTATTAAATATTAAGTGTTGATTTCACTCTTTTTAAAAAATTTGAATCATATAAATTAGAAACCGATATTTTTATATTGCTGTCAGTTGGTTTTTTTTCATTAACTATGTTCTGTAATTTATTTATTAATTCAGAGGGTTTGTCAACAGGATATAACTCATCATTAATTTCATCGATAATATAATTCCATGGCTCATTATGCCACCCGTGCCATATTATATTGCTAGTTATATTCAAACGATCCGCTACGCTACGTAATATTTTTTCATCACGACCGCTGCCAACAATATTTAATTCCCAATCACCATGAACTTGCGATAATGCCTTAAACATACCACTAATATTCTTATCATCATCGGTTAATCTGCCTACATATAGAAATTTAGTTATATTCCCACTTGGTCGAGGGATAGTTTCGCTTTTCTGAGAAATAGGGTTAAAAATAGTAAAGATTTTATCTGGATTAACACCTCTATCAATAAGTTGCTGAGTTATGCCTGAACTAATAGAAAGGTGATAATCGACTTTTATTACATAAATATTTTTATACAATTGTTCAAGAGAAGAGTGAATCCATGAGAATATAGGGGTTTTAGAAAAAATTAATTTTTTCGCCAAACTTGTTATATAGCAACTTAGTGGATCTATTGCAATAACGATATCCGGCTTTTCTTTTCTCATAAATTTAGAAAATGAAAAGGCAAAGTGTATTCTGCGAACTTTTGTATTATATATCTCAGAATGAATGCGATGAAATGACATTCCATTTAACCATCCATCATCTATTTCAACAGATTCCTGGTTGATATCATTAATAAAAAGAAAACTGATATCTAATTGTAAACTCTCTTTTGACAATAGAGCCACTAATTTTTTGCATACAGTTTCTCTTCCGCCAAAGCCCGGTATATTGTAGGCTACAAGAACAATTTTTTTAGTTTTCATAAGTTAGTCTAACCTTATCATTATTGCCTGTTAATTTTATCTAAAAATCAGGTTCAACACAAATTCTGTTTGTATTTTTCGTAGTGTGGAGTTTATTTTTGAATTTCATCTGATGGCAATGAGCTGTATTTCATGATGTTATTACTAAAATTCAAAACATTATCTTGGTTTTCACATATTTCATTAGACAACATTTTACAATTTTCAGGTATTGTAGGCTCTTTGATACCTGTCCACTCTGAAAATAGTGTTAAGAAATTCATTGAATTTCGTTGAACATTAATAACTTTTCGGGATGTATCATCATAAGATGTAATAAACATGGGGACTTGGTAATTTTGCTTATATTTATCATTATGAGCAAGCCTCATCTTCTTAGTATTTTTCTCAAAGAAAGAAACGCCATGATCAGCAAAATACATCAAAGACCAATTATTCTCATTTTTCTGCACTTCATCAGTAATTATTGACAGTAAATTATCAGTGTTTTCAATACTCTGTATATAGCAAGAAATCTGCTCTGACTTAAAAAACACCTTGTATTCATAATTTGTTCGGGTACAAGCAGGAGAGTGTGATCCCATTAAATGGATAACAATTAATTTTTTCTCTTTCTTATCTTCTAGGACTTTTTTCACAATGGGTATTATATTTGTATCAGGCATACTTCTGTTAAGACCAGAACTGGATTCACCTTTTTTAATAAACAATGGAGAATCGGCCCTTGCTCCCATACTGGCAACCGGAGTATCAAATAACCCCATCGAACCTTGATTTGATATCCAATAGGTATAAAAACCAGCTTTTTTCGCCAGTGTAACAATATTATTGCTTAAAATTTCTTTACCATCTTTGACCATTGCTAATGAGTTTGCCAGTGATATCTGGGTTGACGGGCCTGTTGAGATATAATTTGTAAAAAGCGTCCCATTCGCAGTGCTCATAAAAGGCGTATTGTGTATCGGGAACCCATATGCATTCATAAAATCTCTACGTACACTTTCTCCAATAATAACAATGTAGGTGCTATATTTGGACTTTGCTGATACTGTTCCCCACGTATCGTTTTCACTTAGTATTTCCTGCATCTTTTTATATTCGCTTTTTACCCTTATAAAGTTGATAGTGACATCTTTGACTACTCTGATTTCAGGGAGACCTGAGTCAAAGATATTAAATTCTTTGTCCTGTATAAAGGTTTTTAAAGGATGGTGTATTATTGTGATTAATGCAAAAGAAAATAGGAAAACATTAATCTTTTTATATAAATTAATGCTTACCTTTAGCGATAAAAGACAAAACATCAAGATAAGCGCACTAAAAAGATAATGTTCAATTGGAATAGAAGAGATAAACTCACTGGCTTCTTGTTCGTTTGTATAGAATAACGAAAGAATTGAGTTGAAGTTTGGTGATCCATATGTCAGCCCTATAGGGGCATAAAGGAGAGTTACTATACAAAGAACGACAAGAAGAACTCTATAAATGACAGTGACCTTGTTTAGCAATAGGAAAATAAAAAATACAGCGAATACATACCCTATTTTTAAACGATAACCCATAGCGATATGAGCTAGAAGACAAAAAATGAAGAGTGCAACAACTGGCAATAGCTTGATTAGGTGGTTTTTTATAAATTTCATATTCATATATCAATAGGATATCAAGTGGTGAAAAAAGATAGTTCGGTTTTCAAAAGGCTAAAAGCTGAGATTCAATTTCTTCATCCAGTCAGATTTTCTACTAATACTATACTATGTATTTTTCATCATGTGAATAAGAGCAATATGATTATTTTATCTTTGATACCTTAAACCTGAATACTTTATCTATAATATAGAAAACCCCAAATAACATATAAACATCAATATAGACTCTCAATTTACACCATGCGTTAATAAATCACAGTAGAGGGGACAAGTAAATCAGATAATTATTAAATACACGGATATAGGATAACTCTTGCCGTATTTAGTCCCATTTAATATTTTAAAAAGCCGACTTTACAATGATCTCTGTGAATTAATGAGTTATAGAAAATAGGGTTAAAAAGAGGATGATTATTCTGCAATTGAATTCACCAGCGGTACCTTTGTCAGTACCACTCGTCGGCGCAGCGAGTGGATTATTTCAGTACCCTGTCGCAGGTACGCTGGTTGAAATTAGTTTCGCGGATGGCTGACCTGATAAGCCTATGATCAGACAAACATTGCAAATTGAACAGGCATTACCGAGCATTAAGCCTGGCGAATGGTCGCAACAACAGCGCGTTGGTGCCATTGGTCAAAATGACGAAAAAACGGTGGGAGGTGCACTGACAGAGAAAATTACCGATATCCGCAGAAATGTTGCAAGCGTGCATGAATTCGGCTCGTCGGTTCCATTGGGTAGCAACAGCATCAATGTGTTAACGCTGTTGATCGATATTCTTAATGTGGCTGACGAATTAGCAAAAACGACGGCAAGCCACACACAGCAATATCGGCGCACCTTTAATTCAGAAAATTTAAACGCAATAGCCGGAAAAACACGCACTGTGAATAAGAAATACGAAGGAGTTCATTGATTAGTAAAATGCCCGAACTCTTAGTTAATATCCAAGAGACGGGCAGCAGTTAAACTATACTAATTTTGAGGTTGACACCACACGCCGCCGCATAGCGTTCAAGTGTTGCAACACTGGCTTTCATCGGATTTTTTTCAACCTTAGCTACTGCCGGTGGGGTAATTCCCAGCCTTTCGGCTAACTGTGAACTGTTAATGCCCGTCCTGTTTTTCATACTCTGTATCAGCTCGTAGAGTTCTTCTTCCTGCTTGGCTGCTTCATAAGCGGCCTGAGCTCCGGGGGATGAAAGGGCTTGCGCCCTGACTTCTGACCAGGGAATGCCTTTAATTTTCATTTGTCATCTCCTCTAATCTTTGCAATGCCAGTTTTATTTCTGACGCTGGGGTTTTTAGTGTTTTCTTGATAAATGTACGGAGTATGTAAATTCGTCGGCCAGTGGGTGGCATAAGTAAAAATGGTCCGGGTAATGTCTTTATTGCCAACTCTTATTTACTGATCCCCGAAGATGGTGGGGCGTTTATGATTCGAGTTTTACTTTCATACGATATTACCAGGGATCTATTGAACACGTTTTAACACTCTGGTGCATCCATGCACCAGAGTGTTAACTGAGTTCATGTCTTGCCGCTTCTGCCAAAAAGTGACTTCTGTCTCGATATTGTGCCGGACTTTCTTTGACGCGATTATCAATACGCTGAATGAGTGTATCAGGTAGTGAGATATTAATACGCTGCTGTTTTCCAGAAAACTCAGATAAATCAACATCGATAACAAACCAGCTATCAACGTATTGATATTCTGTGTTTTTTGCATAAACCAAATAGCCGGCATCCTGAATTTGCTCAACGGCTCTGCTGTTTGCGACTCTGTCTTCTACTGTTAACAAGATAGCCTCACGCGCCATTATCGCAATATCTTCTTTATTATCAGCAGCAGAGAAACAGCCATAATCTTCGGTACACAGCGCAGGAATAACCAGACCATACGCTGTATTTTCGTCTTTCGGCAACTCAACACCTACTGAGAAAAACATGATGACCTCCAAAGTTGGCGGGGATTAAATCCCCGCCATTTTCTTTATCGATCTGACGGTGCCGATAGGCAGATCTTTTTTAGGATGCGGGACCGGGAACGTCTTTCCGGTTATAGGTGACCACCAAATTTGGTGACTCCCTCCGTTATGCCTTTTAAGTTCACACCCAACGGCAGTCAGCTCTTTTATCAGGTCAGTTGATTTCATATATCCTCCCAACCTGAGATTAATATACACACATATACACATAAAGTGAATTTATTTATCTCAAGTAAACGATGTCAAAATAATGGCTAAGAGATTTGCCAGTACATAATATTGAAAAATATGACATTACGGCAGGTCTACGCCCAAAATTCAGGGCGTGATTGTTCGGAATAAAGATACCGGGGGATGTGGCTAAGATTAAAGTGTTATTTGGAGTTTTTCGACACCACAAGCTCGGGCATAGCGTGCAAGGGTATCTATGCTGGCCTTATTGATATTGCTTTCCATGCGAGAGACAGTCGGCGGCTTAACCCCCATACGTTCTGCTACTTGGGCGCGGGTGATGCCTGCATTGTGACGCCATTCAGCTAACAGCGCCTGTAATTTTTCTTTTCGCTCTTCTGCTTCGTATGCTGCCCGGTACTCCGGGTCTTTCATCCATTCAGCGTGTAATTCGTCATGTGTTTTCAATTTCACGTTTGATTTCCTCCAGTCTTCGTTTAGCTAGCTCGATTTCTTTTTTTGGTGTCTTTTGGGTTTTCTTAATGAAGATACGGAGCATATAGATCTTGCTACCCACCTCATAAACCCAAATGCCGCGAGCGATGTCGTTACCCATTGTGCGGATCTCATAAAGCCCGTCACCAAGGGGTTTTGTATCCGGTTCCCGCAGGATACGCGGATTTTCTTCCAGTTTTTTAACCAGCCGGTCATACTTCACTTTTGTGAGTTTCGGTAAGCTATCGGCTTCCTTAGCTGCTTCATCATGATAAATAACTCTAAACACTCTTTTTCCTCCTGAGATGAATATTAGCATTTAAGCTAAATTACCTCAAAAGCTAATTTTATACAAAAATCATAGATCCAAACAGTGTCAGTATTGATGAAAGGAGAAACAGAAAAGCCAGATATTGCAAGTAATTGAGGAAGAAAAAAGTTTTTGTAAAACTCTTCACAGGAAGAGCACAAAAGTAAAGAGTGGAGCATTAATATATGGATTGTAATGTCGCTTATCTTCTTAAGCATTTGAAAGGTAGAAAATCGGATGAACTACGAAAGTAAATCATGCAAATCCGCTGATTTATCACTCAAAATATGTTCGCAATTCCCTCATGGTTAATATCTTTCTCTCAAAATC
>NZ_JBHFKW010000064.1:0-14414 GCF_042879395.1 Photorhabdus sp. RM322S | reverse complement strand
CCTCTACCTTGCCCCGAAATCCGTGGAACTGGAGAACGGCGACAAAGTTGCATTCCCTTACCTTCTGGAGCAAGGCAAGGCAGAGCTATTTGTTTACCCAGAAGCGTAATCAATCGACATAAAAAAGGGGCCGAGTGGCCTAATGCTTGTCAGTTAAGATAATTATGAATGCCGTAACGGATATCGTTGCGGCTTTTTTTTCACTGCCCGTGGGTAATGCCTTTCCCTTCTTACTGGCAGCACAAAGCTTTTAGACATATCAAGCAACTGAGACATAAACTGAGGTATTTTTCCAGGAGAGACTCGGGGTAATAGGCTCAACTGACCTGTAAGATAGAGGCAAGCCTGCTTAAACCCTATTTGGTAAGGTTCTGTTCCTTTCTGGCTATACGCCATCTGAGTCATCATAAAACGCAGCAAATTGTACGCCAGTACAACACCCCACAACTCCTGCTCGATAAGCTCCGGTTTTTTACTTCTCAGAGTCAGCTCGTTTTTCAGCCTATGTTGCTTCATTTCCCTGAACCCGTGTTCAATTTCCCAACGATATCCATACAGCTCTGCAATGTCAGCTTTCGGGTATTTCTGCGGATCTGTCATTGATGTTAGTATATAAACTATTTTATTTTTGATTGTCTTACACAGTAGTCTCGCTGTCAGCGTGGCTGGGGCATTTGCCCATTTTTTTCTCGCTTGAGGTGATAATGTCAGTTCAACGAGTTCATCGTTTTTACCTAGTTTACGTACCACCTTGTATTGCGCGCCTTTTCTCAGTGGTAACATCCCGTGTTTTTCTGTACCCGATGACTGCCAGTGATGCAGAAGTCCAAGCGCATAAAATCCTTTATCCATAATAGTTAGCGTATGCTCAGATGTTTGATTGGCCAGACGAGCTGCAAGGTCAACCTCGCTGATAGCAGATACACTGCCGAAGGCAGCACCAGCCAGTAAATGGCTTGTCACCTCCATTTGGCAGACCATCCGAAGCTGCGGCCATTCAGAAGATGAATGTGCATTCGCTGTCCGACCAAAAGCAGCATCATTTTCTGGTGTATCTGGTGTACGCCAAAGTGTTCCGTCCAATGCCATCAATGTGAGTCCATTCCAGTGAGATAGGGGTGTTTTTTCAAACCAGAGTCGGCTTGTTTTATGACATCAGCGCCGAGCCGCTGACGAGCCTGAACCACGGCACTGGGAACAACAAAAGGACGCTTGCCGGGAAGAAGTATATCCAGATGAGAGACAATCTGATTCATGGACAGAGAGCGAAACAAGGCCATTCCAGTCATCGCCCAGACCATCATTTCCATCGGAAGCCTGCGTTTACGAACAGTTGCAACGCCAGTATCGACTAGGCATTCGTCAATAATCTCAGGTGAAAGAAGGTCGGAAAGAGCAGAAAATTCTTCCGGTGTATAGTTATGGATAGTCTCAAGAGCTTGGCTGAGTAGCATAAAAAAATCCGTAATCGTTATAAGTTACGGATTCTTACATAACCACTGGATCGGTCAACTGATCCTTAACTGATCGGCATTAGCCGAGTGGCCCCTTTTTTATCCACCGCCGCTCGTCGGCGCACCTGTTTTAGGGTCTATACTATTGGTTGCCTCTTTTCGCTTCGCATCAATATCAATCCCCTCTAAACGCTCTAGCGCCCTTTCCTGAGCATTCTTCCGCGTCCCGTCAATATTGAAATCGTTCCCTGCGCCTGTCAGAGAATCGAGATTTATTGAGTTTGGATCTGGGAATTTACCATTCTGCTGCAATATCCCAAGCCACTCATCCAAATTAATTTTGCTCCAATCAATCTCAGCAATTTTATCCAGTGGAATACCTTCACATCGAGGATTTTTCGGGTCTCCAAAGTTTTGACCCAGTTGAGGACGGACTTGCTCCTGAATAATGCGAGACAGCGGAGAGTTGAAACAGCAATAGACCTCTCTCTTTTCAATGCAAGCACCCAGTACCTTAGATTTACAATACGAACCTACATAGGTGCAATTTTTGAGCGCTCTTTTAGCGTTCATGGTGAACTCTTCTTCTTCGCATTTATAAATCATCTGAATCATCACCATTGAGACCACATAGATGGTGTAAATTGTCATAGCGGTACTCAGCCACGTCATCGCCGTCTCCATCATTGCTTCAGCAGCCTTTTCTGATGCGGCAACAGCGGCCTGTTCTGTTGCTGCATCTTGACCTGCGGTCTTCATAACATCCATCATCACTTGTTTAACCCGCTCTTTAAGTTGTTCTATGAGCTGGTCAACAAATTGCTCTACAGGTTGAAAAAAGGAATCTACAGCACCCGATACGTTCTCGATGTAACTTGTGAATGGCTTGGTAATTTCTGTCCATCCTTCCAAAACTGGCTCTCGGAGGACTTGATAAGCTCCTTTAAGGGCATTGCCATCTGTCAGCCCCATAACCGCACCGTCCAGTTTAGGAACTGCCATTATAAGGTTTAAGTAATCAGCAAGAGAGATGTTGGACGGTTTCTCACAACAATCAGATACACCGCCAACAGCAATTTTGCACTCGCCGACTTCCCCGGCAAATGCAGAACAAATAACGTTCTCATCGCCTGTTGGATTTTTATTGCCATCTTGTCCAGTGCAACTCATATCCTGCGTCATGAACTGTGCTGCATTTAGTAATGCCGTGGCACGAGCGAAATCCGTGCTTTGAGTTTTTGTCACGTCAAGACAGTCATCGCCCATACACCGGATGGGACCTCCGCACTGATACTCGGTTTCTTTCTCCAGCGTCGGAACCGATACGTCTGTTCCACAGTCATAGGTGTCTTCATGCACATAACAGGCCCCAGAAGTTCCCTGTGCGCCATCAACACACTTCGAGCTGATAAAACCGCACTGTGGGTTATTCTCATATTTGGTGCAGCTATTCAGTTTTCCCCCAAGGTTCACCGGGCAATGAACCTCCCCTTGGGGATCAGTCCAACAATCCATCTGCCCCTTGTAGAAGTCGTAATCTGACTTGACTCGAACTTTTTTACAGAGCTTGGGAATGTTCGGTAGTGGCGAGTCTTTGAGTTGCGATTCACAGACCTTAATACCGTTGATAACAGTACAGCCAGTGGAATCGGTAGGATCGTCAATGCAAGTGATTTCCCCATCGGCAAACCCGTCAATAACCCCCTTTGCCGACCCCACACAGCTTTGTGGAGACCATTCATCTTTGGTAATAACTTTTGCAGGGTCGTAATTGATCTTGATGCGGCCATAGCCCTCACCTTTACCTGTTACAGAAACCCGGATCTTGAAAGTTACGACATCGCCGTCTTTAACACTCTTGAAGAATGGGGTGACATCAACATTGGGGTTCGTCTCCCAGCTCGTTGCCAGCTCACACTGACCGGCAGTTTCCGGGGGAAAATTCTCATTCGGACCAGACCATGCCTTTCTTTCCTGCCCAGATTTACCGATCCAGACCTGCATGTAGTCATCCCACTTGGCGTATTCAAGTGTTGCGGAAACGATGGCTTCAGGGTTACTGACCTGAACCCGCGTGAACTCCTCGTAGATTTTGCAGTTGCCACTCCAGTAGTTATCACCAACCCGTCCAATCCATAATTCGGTACACCCCTCGCCACAGGATTTGAGGTTGTAGGGGCCATCGTAGTGTTTCACCACCGATGCGTCGTAGTCGTGGACGACCTCACAATCAGCGCTTTGATCAACAACACGCTCACAACGTTCATACTCTGGAATATGGGTATTAATAGTATTTTGTTTTATCTTTGTCTCAGCCGAACAATCCCCGAATCCCTTAGCGATGAGGTCCATATCCTCATAGGTCTTCTTGCTAAGGTTCAATACCGGATCATTGCTGAAATCAGGTCGTGAGCGATTGGACGCATCCAAGAGAATCTTATAGGCTGCTCCCGAAATAGAGGGGTTGGTGCTATTGGCATCACTCCAAAGAGACCCTTTCGCACTATTACCCACTCTATCCATATTATCACCAGAATCGTAGATGCCCTGTAACTCACCCACATTGGGCTTGTTGGCATCAGGGAAATAGTAGCTATCAGGTTTGTTGTTACTGCCACTTGTCCCAGGGAACAGATCATTAATGTTGATTTGACTCCCACCATTCATCTGAAATTGGCCGTTCTTCAAAGTTGGCATTGAGATGGTGCCGTTTTGCACTGTCCCTGAACTCGATTTGAACGAATTTGATAGGTTTTGCCCGAATGCCTGAGCCTCTTTGGCGGTTCAGGCAGGGGAGACTCACGTCTCGCCGGTTGAGAACTCCGGTACTGCGAACCCTGTTTTGAATCGCCACCATCAATAATTAACAGAAGGGGAAGCAGGTATGACTCACACTCAAAAAGACTGGCACCCAGCCGAAATTATTTGTGCATTACGCAAACGTGGTACAACTCTCGCTGCATTATCCCGTGAATCGGGATTAAGCTCATCAACATTAGCCAATACACTCTCCCGCCCTTGGCCTAAATGCGCTTTATGCGGCTGTTTATGGGGAATAATTAGTGGCCAGGCGGCTTAATGCCGCCTAATTAACCAATAATAACTTTTTATAACATAAAGTTATACCATTCCAATGGCTTAACGGCCTTAGCCATTTCTATTGGCGATACTCTTGCTCTTTGGTTACCGAAACTGATCTCCTCAATATACGGCTGAAATCAAATCTCATCTCGCCTATTTGTTGCGTTACTATCCCAAAGGGCACAATGCATTTCGTCAACTGCTGGCGTACTTTGGGCATCAAAGGTTGATGATTCCGTCTTACCAAATACTACAGGATATGTTCAGTCACGTATTTATTGCGGAGGAAAATCGCCTGAATGTTGCGGTTTCCTCGTTGCCCACAGCAATCACTGATCAACTTATTACACCGTCGTCAGATACGTATTGAAGGTTTAATCTAAATGGTATGTTGTAACTAATTTACTTATGTGAAAAAAGATATAATTACGAGTTTTACTTTCACGGTTCTTTTACTTACAACATGGCCAAACTATCCGTTTTACTGTCCTATCAGTCAGTGATGTGGCATGAAAAAATGGCAAAGCGTTTCCCAGAACGTTTTTGCGCCCACCCCAGGATGAAAATATCCACTTAACCTGCTGAAAAATAATAAAACAATTAAAATCAGTGTGAAAACCAAGCGTCAGAAATCCGAGGGATAATGGCTATAGGCTAAAAGTCCTAACGATGGGTTTTAGGTCAGTATAATTTAGACCCGTTTGCACTGCTAATAATTGTAAGCCTGTGGACGTCATAAAATGCTCCGTTTAAACTGTCTATTAATTTGTAAAAACAAATAGACAAATACTCTATAAATCGATTTAAGAGTGAGTTTTAGCCATATGCTATTAATAGGTATTTTGTTACCCGCATAAGCCAGCTATGGTTCAAGCTGAACGACAACTTGGTATTGATCACCCCACTGTTTACAACATATTCAAAGAAGCAAGGTAATATGACTTCAGAACTACAGATATACACCTCGTTACTCGCCGATGTCAAAAAACGAATCCGTAGTGGTCAGTTTAGAGCCGCTCGGTCCGTCAATGCTGAACTGATTCAGATGTACTGGGACATCGGTCGTATGCTTCATGAACGTCAGAAACAGCAGGGATGGGGGGCAGGAATTATCCCGAAGTTGGCGCGGGATATCGCCAATGAATTACCCGAAGTCAAAGGTTTTTCAGAACGGAACCTGAAGCGTATGCTACGTTTCTACAGAGAGTATGCTTTCCCTCCAGAGATGGAACAACAAAGCAACATTAATTCTTCCGAAAAATCTATATCGGCAATTGTGCCACAGGTTGTGGCACAATTGCCGTGGGGTCACAACATTCTACTGATTGAGCGGATAAGAGATCAAACTGAACGATTCTGGTATGCAGAACAGGCCCAGATACAGGGATGGAGTCGTGATTCCCTGATGCAAATGATCAAAAACAATACCTATGCCAGACAAGGTTCAGCTATTAGTAACTTTAAGAATCGGTTGCCCGTATTTCAGTCTGAGTTGGTACAACAAACCCTGAAAGATCCCTATATTTTCGATTTCCTTACTTTGGCTGACCCCTTTAAGGAACGGGAACTGGAAATGGAGTTACTCAAGCACCTTGAGAAATTCTTGCTGGAGCTTGGTGAAGGTTTTGCCTTTGTGGGACGGCAATATCCCATTACTGTAAGCGACCAAGAGTACTACATTGATCTGCTTTTTTATCATCTGACTTTAAGGGCTTTCGTTGTAATTGAATTGAAGCGAGGAGAATTCAAGCCTGAGTACGCAGGTAAGATGAATTTCTATTGCTCTGTAGTCGACGAAAAATTGCGACATGCTACCGATCAACCAACCATAGGTTTAATTCTGTGTCAGACTAAAGACCGGATACTGGCTGAATACGCTTTACGCGGTATTCAAAAGCCAATTGGTGTTTCGGATTACGAACTAACCCGCGCATTACCAGAAGATTTGAAATCCAGCTTACCAAGTATTGAGGAGCTAGAAGCAGAACTTAGTCAGGGTGGTTAAAACACTTAAAGTCAGTTTGATTAAGAACCATGATATCCGTATTCCATAAATTTAAATCGAGTAAATAGGAGGCGGGATCACTTCCTCCCCCCATCCTCCGGATTTTAAAACGGTTAACGGATTGGAATAGAGTTGAAAGAAAGTAACAGTGAATCTATGTTCATATGATGTGGTTCAATGATTTTGGTCACTCTAATAGAAGTGATACTCTTACTTAAATCATTAAACAGGTGACATGATGAAAAGACATTTCAGCCCCGAATTTAAATTGGAATCCGCCCAGCTGGTGCTTGACCAAAACTACAGCGTGATTGAATCCGCCATGGGGAGATGGGTTAGACAGTTAAAGCTAGAGCGGCAAGGTGGGGCTCCCCGTACGCTTACTGAATATCAACCCGTTCAGAAGCAATTATGAAATTACGTCCCTGACAGGACGGCTTATCCGCCAGTAACACATATCATGCAGGGTGAGGCAGTGTTGCCTCATCCCTCTTACATAACGGTACGTACGGATCTCAGTGCTCACATAAAACTCCCGTGCCCAGCTCTTGTAACGATAAAAATTACCCCATTCGGCATAAAGCCGTTCAAAAGCATATTTGGAGGCAATTGACTGTCAAGCGATTGGTCAAGCTGTCTCATCGGCGCCGATGAATCTTATCCCATCCGGTTGTTGCTGCACTATCACTGTATCCCCCGATACCGCGACCGATGCGGTACCACTCTGCCAGTTTACCTAGCCTGTATTGCATGCCGTGATAATACGAAATTTCGCGCCACGCCAGAATACCGAAGACCCACGGTGGTCAGCCGGACTTGCGTCTGCCCCTGCATGTCCGCTAATTATTGCAGCAATCGTTCCATCTCCAGATGGTATAAATCGGATCCTGACCGATAGCGGGTATTGTTCGGGATAAGCCCCAAGTCAAAATGGATTCTCCAATAACATGAGAAGAATTTGTTTCTGGAACCGGATGCAACAACGTGAATTTGTACTGAGTCTTAGGCAGTGTCGGGCTAATTACTCCCCTACACATCGCTTCGGTGCCCATTGTTTTCCACGCTAATCCCCGCCGATGAAGTGCAGCTAAAACTCGCGTACTAAGCAGGCTACTGTCACGGAGAACCCCTTTTCCTCCATTCTGATTGCCGCTGAACGGATACAGAGTGCCCCATGAACCCGCGCACCAGAAAAGCTGCTTGAGAGGTTTACCTGCGGTTGATGAAACGGCATCCGCAGTACACGCTGCGGCAGCTATCGGATTCGCTACCGCAGCGGCCTCTGGATTGGTGAAAAACGCAAGCTCATCATTATTCCAGGTAGGATCAAGTTCTGACATATACATGATATCAAGATCCATGTATCCGTCGGCGTTACAGGTCTGCTTGATAAACAGATCGAGCATCACCAGTAGAGGAAAAGCATAATAATGGTAGTGCATGAAAGAACCATCACCACCGTCCATGTCGCCCATGCCGTGATGTCCTTGGTTAGTCCGGTCAAACGGGAACCTGACACCATTCAAGACAGATGAGCAACCAGGCACTCGCTGAAATTCAACGAGCCGGGCTGGCTCCCACATTGAAGTGGTAACACCTGGCCGAGGAACGCCGAGATTATCCTCGCACATGCACAGTGGGTTGCTGACGGCTTCGCTCGGAAATGATCCTCCACCGCCACTTATAGGAACTCCTGCTACTTTGATAGGGAAAATGCAACTCCAGCAAATGTCTGTGATCAGTTTGCCGCCGATAACTTCTGCATTCTGGCATCCAGGATCAGCCGGTACCGAACTAACCCAAAAGACCGTGCTTACGGTTATGATCCGTAGGATTTTTTGTATCATGGTAGGGCCTTTACGTTATTCAAATGTTTATCCATAACAGCAGGCTTTCCGTGATAGAAACCTTGCTGCCATGACAATCCAAGTAATTTGGTGCTCTCTCCTAGGGGAAAGGTTTCCACTTGTTCAGCAATTAACTGGATACCTTTCCGTCGGCAATGGACAATGGCTGGGTAGTCTTCGAAAGAGCGGAGCCTTCTCGCGTCAAACTTGTAATAGCGCCAGTCATAACGGCTCAGGCGCTCCAGAGAAGGGTTCTTGTCTCCATAGTCATCCAGCGCCAGCTCGACCCTTGTTTCGACCAGAGCGTTCCATCTCAATGCGAGAGAGGCATCCTGTATGCCCTCAGTAATCTCAATCACAAACCGGTCTGAGTGATTTTGGGCTATGGCACGAATAACCCTTGTCCATGCTTTAAAAATGACGTCTGAGCGCAAGGTATGCTCAGAAACGTTCAGAAAAAGCGTCGGATATAAATCTAAGCATTGATGTAGTTTGTTCTGGATGAACCTTGCCACTTCCATGTCCACCAGCCCCCAATGAGGTGGAGATGACAGACTGGATGGCGTAAGAACCCGGCCTTCGTCGTACCAGCGAGCCAATACCTCAGCAGCGACAAACGAACCAGTGCCGACGTTTTTAATTGGTTTGAAAGCCGGGGCAAAAATCATTCATCGCCCTCCTCAGCAAGCTCGCGGACGACGAACTTCTTGCCTCTGGAGGTAATTACGCTTGGAGTGTGCTCCAGCTCGAATCGAGCAATCAGATCTGGAGTTAATAGATATACCGGCGCGTCAAAGTTGTCGGTGACATTCTTGTAGGAGTCCCAGCCTTTGTCCTTATCGAACGCAGTAGCGATGTAGGTGATCCGCTGCACTCCGGGCTCCTGCTTGATTTCAGGCAGTTTCTTGGCAAGCAGCTCCATTTGCTTTTTGTCTAATGGGTCGAAAACCACCACGGCCTGGGTGAATGGCCGAGTTCCTAGCTTGCAGACTTCTTTCGGGTCGCACAACGGGTTGATCACATTCCCGGCATGAGCGAACACAGTGCCATCCGGAGTGCTGATGTCACTGGTGATCATGACGCTGGGGTCAATCTCTCTGGTTCGAGTTTTAGACGCTCTGGGCAGCTCATTGAAGTTCTGTTTGGTCCAGAAGCGCTCTACTGCCTGTTTCTTCTTCTCTTCCCAGTCGATATTGGCAAGGCGTTTCTTGGAAACATCAATAAGGTCAGGTTCGCCAATATTCTCTACCGGCCCCTTGACGCCGAGATCACCCTTCTCACCGTTATCGACTTCCCGAGCGAGCCATATCGGATCGGACAAACCGGATACCTGAGCGACCACATTTGGTTGCTCACCAGGCAGCGGCTCATCTTCCAGCATCACAATCGTGGGAACGGCTGTGATTTTGTACGTTTTGAACAACGTGGGGTTGATTATGATGTTCGGCACAGGGTCTTTCTTGGCCGCCAGCGCCTGGATAGCTTTAACCCCCTGTCCCAAGTTCATCCCTTCCGGAATACCACGGAACACAATCACAGCGTCAGGCTGACCTGATACCGCACTTAGGACATCATCTAATCCCTGTTCGCCAAGAGAGATGGATGCAAAAACCAGTATCTGATGAGCTGTGTAGATACCCTTCTCAGTCTGCTTGCGATGCATGTCCTTTAGCGTTGAGTTGGTAGACTGGAGCTGCTTGAAAAACGCCTTGGCTTCGATCTGAGCCTCATCCATGTGCTGGTTCTGCAACAGAGAAGGCATCTCCATCTTCTGAGCCATTTGAGCAATCTGCTTACCTTGCTCAATAAGCACCCTGTCCTGCTCAGTGAGCGGGGATTCTTGAGCGAAAACCACACCTGCCACAGAAAGCATCAATATAGTCAGAACGGTCTTAAAACAGGGGATATGCGCGGCCAATGATCTGATCATTTTTCACAGTCCCCCAGTAGCGTGAGTCGAAGCTGAATGGGCTTTTGCCCATAAACCAGTAGTTGTCATCTTTCAACGTAGCCTTGCCGTAGAAATGGCTCTCTGGCAGATGCAGTTTCCCTGCGAGCTGGAGCCCTTCTCCGACGACATTACCGTTGACGGTGATCTTCCACTCATCATTGATCTCTACTTTATCCCCCGGCATCCCGGTTAGGATTTTGACCATGCGAGTCCCGTCCTTGTAGAAAGGCTGCATGTTCTTGGCGTGGAAGGCGTAAACCGCTCCTCTCTCCAGCGACTGGTCTTTCAGGTCGATGAGGAAGAAGGTGTAACCCGGTAGGCACTTCTCCTGTTGGGGATCAATACCAATACGGTAGCGGCTGACAAAGGCCACACCAGCAGCCCATAGAACCAGTAACGTGACACAGGCCTTAACCCCGAAACGCTTCCAGGATTCCTTTTTGACGAAATACTTCTTGAGTGAAAATCTCATTTCAGTACCTCCTCTGGGAGATACACGTCACTTGGCGCACCGACCACAGCACTGGCGTCAAGAACCAAATACCCTGCATTTTTCAACTTCAAGATGGCGTTATTGGTCTTGACCATCAGCTTTTCTACTTCCTCCGGAGAGGCTCCTGCCGGATACGCTGACACCACTTTGGCGAAATCGACCACGACCACAGGCGGGGTTTGATTCAAGCGCTCATGGATGCTTGCCGTTTGTTCGTTCATCACGTAGTAGCTACCGCCAAAGCCACCAGCGACACCCAGGACGGCAGCGATTGCGATTGATTTAATGTCCATTACAGCCTCCCTGGTTATGCAGCCTGCTGACGGCTTCGCATCACGGATTTGATAGCCTCAGGGATGCTCATACCTTGTTTCACAAACTGGTCGATGGCGTTAACGTCCACCGGATCAGTCGAATACAGCAGCTTCTGGAAGTCGCCCACTATCAAGCGGCCAACGCCCATACCACTTTTCGATTTGATAAAGATTTCTGAGTACACGCCTTGAATGGTGTGTACCGTTTTGAGGGTGTGGAACCCACCTTCGGAAAGGGTCAGACGACCGCTGCGTTTAACAGATTCCACGGTTTCTTCGGTTTGACCGAGCAGGTACATGCTGGCCGAGTTCTCTGCGATAGCGCGGCCAACCGCGTTTTCATAGAGGTCATTGATAGATTGGGTGGCAATAACAACTGAACCGCCGTACTTACGGAATTTCCGGTAGGCGTGTTCCATGAACACCGAGACCTCACCCTCTTTGAGCAGGTCCCATGCCTCATCCACGATGACGACTTTCTTGCGGTTACGTTCGCCCAGGAACACTTCCTGTTGGATCTGGTAGATGAGCTGGAGCAGCACAACCTGACGCAGGTGTTTACGCCCTTGCAGCTCATCGAGCTCCAATACAGTGAACCGGTTCTGGAAACTGACGTTGTTCTTGCGAGAAAAGTATTTCCCGTAGCTCCCCTTCGACGTAAAGGCGTAGAGCTGCTGACCAATATCTTTGAGGCGCTGGTCGTTTTCTTCTTCCAGACAGCGTTCAGCAATGTCGTCAACCTTCATCTCTTTACCTTTCTCTTCCCACAGGCGAGAAAGGACTTGTTTCAACGCGGAGATCTGCCACTCATCCAGCAGGCCTTTGGCCGAGGCCATGGCACAAACGAGGCTGACAATCGCGTCCTCTTCGTCTTTATAGTTCTGTATGAGCTCGAACGGGTTAAGACAGACGTGCGTCCCTTCTTCAAAGTGAATAAAGTCACCATTAAGCATTTCCGACAGCTTCTGGTAGGACTTACCGGCGTCAATAACCCAGACCTGAGCACCTTCGGACAGGTAGGAGAAAATCAGTTCGTTGGTAAGGAACGATTTACCCGAGCCGGATTCGGCTGCAATCACCAGGTTCTTGTTCGTATTACTGTCGTGAAGAGACAAACTCATGAGCTGGCCGTTGCGCGAAATCAGCGCAGCATGGTAGGTCCCGGTCCCCTTCCACTCCCCGAACACCGGCAGCACAACGGCAGCCTGCTCGGTTGTCATAGTCTTGTAGCGGAATAGGTCTCGCACGGCATCGCGGTCGGTACAGAATGGTAGGCAGTTGAGGAACATCGGCAGCGCGACGAACTTATCCTCCATCAGCTCGAACCGAGATTCACGCCAGATATTTCGTGCGGCCATCGCCGCCGATTCAACCCGTTCTTTGGTTGGAGCAAACAAAACCACCGAGTAGGTGATCTTGACGGGTTTGGCCCCTTCTTTCATGGACTCATAGAGAGTGTCGAAACTCTCTTTTTTGTCCGCCAGCACCGGCACGAATTTGAGCATCGGTCCGTAGGCTTGGTTTACAGTGAATTGGCGCTTGCGCACCAGAGTTTTTTTCGTACTTTCGGCCTCGGGGAAAAACACATTGGTCACGACCATGTAGTTTTCTTTGATGCTGGAGTTACCGCCGCTGAGATCCCCTGCATAGGTCAACGCATCACCGAAGTAGAAAACATCAGGCAGTTTTTTCGCGGACATTACTTTCGCGTGGTAATCACCCAGCCTGATGCCGTTCTTACTGACTTCCACATCGGTACCGTAATCGAAGATTTGCTCGCAGATGGGCTTATCCATTTCCCAGTCAACAGCGTCATGTCTCCACGACGCATCCGTACCCCAATTCAGGATTGTGCTCATGATCCGGATGTAGTTCACCGCCGTCATCGTTAGAGGGCGCAGGCCAACGGTTTGAAGCGACGACTCAACCTTCGTGCGGAGCTGGGCGAGCTGCTGGAGTTCGCTTTCAGTCGGGGTGTTGCCATTGATAGGCACTTTGCACGTAACGAACAGCTTTAGGTCCTGGATCAGACCGTTGTCGTAGATGCCTTTGTTGGTCTTGGCAAATATGCGGTCTGTCGTGTGGTGCTGGAGGAAGTTAATTCGTTCCTTGATAACAGATGTCAGGAGCTCGTGACGGAAGCCATCACGCAACCCCATCATCCGGTACATCTCCTGGTTGATGTCCGGGGAACGGAACAGAACAAACTGGAGCGAGCTCTTCGACGGAAACTCCTGATTCAGGAAGCCATTCATTCGTTCCTGGACTTTCTCATCAGCACCACACAGGGGCTCACACATGAAACCAAAGCCAGCGCTGTGGTCATCCATAAGGAAGACGTGATCGTCTTCGTCATAGGCCAAAACAGGAATAATTGCGGCAGCTCGCAAGTGCTCCGGGATCAACGTTTCTTCGAGTTTCTTTTTGATGGTTACAATCATTCAGCACTCTCCAACCATGATTTCAGGTTCTTTGGACGTCCCTTGCTGACGCGGCCATCCGGAGCAACAACGAACGGAACTCCTTCAATCCCAATGAAGTGAGTTGTCAGCAGCGTTTGATCGTATTGGCCGGGGTCGCAGGTTTCTTTTGAAGGGAGTGTGCCCAGGGTGTTGTTCATGAGTGCGTCGAGCGCATGGGTCTTGTCTTTCGCGCAGTACAAGTCCTTGGCAAGACGGTTAGATTCAGCTCCCAGGGCGGGAATCACGACGAATTTGAAGGTGTACTCATCGACTAATGACTTAGCATCGTTCATCACCTGATGGCACACAGAGCAGCGAGGATCGACAAATACCACGACCTCTTTGTCGCCATGCCCCATTGAGACGGTATTCAGCGTGTCCACGTCCATGCCCATGCTCTTGAAGTGGATACGCTCTGCCACATCACGCATCTGGGACATCGTGTTGAGTGGCTTCTTGCTCCACAAATCGTAGATTTGTCCTGAAATGACAAAGCGCCCATTTTCGGAGAGGAACATGATCTGTCCGTCACTCTGGACAGCCCGGACCCCCTTAATGGGCAGCTTCACGATGTCCTCTATCTTTGCCGCTCTGGGATCGGTGATTTCCAATTTCGATGACGCATGAGCAGTGCCGGTAATAATCCCGAACACCATCAGCGCCCCAAGTAATTTTGTCCGCATGTCTATCCCCTAAGATTGGATTACTGGATGCTGGGCAGTGTATCCGAGGGATGGAAATAGACTCGCCTCTGTAATAGCCCAATTTGGACAACTCCAGCGCGATACAAAAAAGCCCGGTCTGAAA